>CALAJY010000032.1 GCA_937923265.1 uncultured Tissierellia bacterium | reverse complement strand
ACTGTAACGGAATCGGCTTCCATGCCGCCGTGGATGAACAATTGGTGGTGCCCAATCCCGACCTTTCCATCGATGAGGGGGCGATTGCTCCCTACTCCACATCGGCAAAGGGAACCTTCTATTACGAGATGATTCGGGCGGTCGCCAAGAAGTACAAATTCCCAACGGATCGACCAATCGGAGAGGCACCAAAAAAGCTGATGGACGCCCTTTTATACGGCACCAAGGGAGAGCCGGTGCGCTTTCACTTTGATTCCCATTTTTCAGGAGCCAAGGTCTTTGAGGATGCATGGGAGGGAGTGATTCCCAACCTCACGCGGCGCTACCGGTCCAGCACCTCCGACGCGGTTCAGAAGAAGATTCGAGACTATATGGCGGAGAACACCTGCGAAACCTGCCACGGGGACCGGCTCCGTCCGGAAGCCCTCGCCATCCGGATCCGGGGGATCAACATTGCCGATTTTACCCACATGAGCATTCGGGATGCCTTGGATTGGACCAAAAAGCTCAGGTTCAGCGCAACCGAGGATGTGATTGCCCATCCCATTGTCAAAGAGGTGACCGCACGCCTGCAGTTCTTGGTGGACGTTGGGCTGGACTATCTCACCCTGAGCCGCTATGCGGCGACCCTTTCCGGGGGAGAGTCTCAGCGGATCCGCCTCGCGACGCAGATCGGATCCGGCCTGGTGGGTGTCATCTATGTGCTTGATGAACCGTCCATTGGACTTCATCAAAGAGACAACAACCGTCTTCTCTCCGCCCTGCGTGGCCTTACCGAGCTGGGCAACACCCTAATTATTGTCGAGCACGATGAGGATACCATGCGGGCGGCGGACTATATTGTGGATATCGGGCCCGGTGCGGGAATCCATGGGGGCAAGGTGGTTGCTCAGGGGACCTACGAAGAAATTCTTCAGGCCAAGCACTCCATCACGGGAGACTTTTTGGCCCACCGCCGTTTCATTCCCGTGCCCAAAGAACGGCGGACCCCCACGGGCTGGCTACAGGTGCTGGGATGTAAGGAAAACAACTTAAAGAACATCGATGTCAAGGTTCCCTTGGGCGTGCTCTGCGGCGTCACCGGCGTTTCGGGATCCGGGAAGTCTTCCTTTGTGGAAGGGATTCTCTACAAGGTTTTGGCCAATCGGCTCAACAAAGCCCGGCTTCGCCCGGGTCATTACCGAGGCGTCAAGGGGTTGGACCAGCTGGACAAGGTGATTGAGATTGACCAGACTCCCATCGGCCGGACCCCGCGGTCCAATCCCGCCACCTACACCAAGGTGTTTGACCTCATTCGCGACGTGTTTGCCATGACCAATGAGGCGAAAATGCGGGGCTTTGATAAGGGGCGCTTTTCCTTTAATGTGAAGGGGGGCCGCTGTGAGGCCTGCCGGGGGGATGGAACGATCAAGGTGGAAATGCACTTCCTACCGGACGTCTACGTTCCCTGTGAGGTCTGTAATGGGGACCGCTATAACCGCGAGACCCTCCAGGTCCACTATAAAGGAAAGAATATCGCGGATGTGCTGAACATGACCATCGAAGAGGGGCTTCACTTCTTTGAGAACCATGCGGGCATTCGGCGCAAGCTGCAGACCCTCGTGGATGTGGGTCTGGGCTATCTGAAGATCGGTCAGCCTTCCCCGGAGCTGTCCGGCGGGGAGGCGCAGCGCGTCAAGCTTGCCGCGGAACTGGGGAAGAATTCCACGGGCCACACCATCTACATTCTCGACGAGCCCACGACGGGACTTCACGTTGCGGACATTGAGAAACTGGTTGCCGTTTTTCAGAGGCTGATTGACCAGGGCAACACGATCGTGGTGATTGAACACAATCTGGATGTGATAAAAACGGCAGACTATCTCATCGATCTGGGACCCGAGGGGGGAGACGCCGGCGGTCAAATTGTTGCCACCGGAACCCCCGAAGAAGTCTGCAAGGTCAAGGGCTCTTACACGGGGAAATTTTTGCAGCCCATCTTAAAGCGAGACCGCGTGTAACCGGAAGAGACGTTGGAATTCCAACGTCTCTTTATTTCATAGAACTTATGAAAGAGATTAGGGGAATGTTTAGTGGGAAAGACTTTGCCACCCTTTTCACACAAGAGGATTTGCTATACAATGTCACATGGACAGTTTGAAAGGAAAACCTTAATTAGGAGGAAAACGTGGGAAAGACTAAGTTGGTTCTTGGTGTGATCGGATCCGATTGCCACGCTGTGGGCAATAAGATCATGGACTTCGCACTCAGGGACGCAGGATTTGAAGTGACAAACATTGGGGTTTTGTCACCGCAGGAGGCGTTTATTAACGCAGCTGTAGAAACGGACGCAGATGCGATCGTTGTTTCATCCCTTTATGGCCAGGGAGAATTGGACTGCCAGGGAATGAGAGATAAGTGCGATGAAGCCGGTCTCAAGGACATCAAGCTCTTTGTAGGCGGGAACATCGTGGTGGGAAAACAGGATTTTGAGGAAGTTAAAAAACGTTTCCATAATATGGGATTCGATTTCGTCTATCCGCCTGGAACCCCGATTGAGACGACAATTGCGGATTTGCATAAGGTGTTTGGATAGGAGATTCCATTGAAAGCTTATCTGTTTGTTGACTTCGGAAGTACCAACACCAAGCTCACCCTCATCGACATTGAAAAAGAAGAGATCATCGCAACTTCGAAGGCCTACACGACGGTAGAGACCAACGTGATGAATGGCTACGAAGAAGCCTATGAAATGCTCATGGATCAGGTGGATGAGGACGTGGATATTATCAAGAAGACCGCTTGCTCCTCGGCAGCCGGTGGTCTGAAGATGATTGCCATCGGCCTGGTGGACGAATTAACCGCAGAGGCAGCCAAGCGCGCAGCCTTGGGAGCAGGTGCTCGCGTTCTCCATACTTATTGTGGCAATCTGAACCGTCGTGAGGCGAAGGAGATTGCCGAATCGAACTTGGATATTATTCTTCTGGCGGGCGGAACCGACGGAGGAAATGTGGACTGCATCACCCATAATGCGATGATGCTGGCAAATGCGGAAGTAAAGGTGCCGGTTGTCGTGGCCGGCAACAAATCAGCACTGGATGATATCGATGATATTTTTGACGGCAAGGTGGAATACTAC
The DNA here is from genome assembly GCA_937923265.1 of uncultured Tissierellia bacterium. Classification (GTDB taxonomy): domain Bacteria; phylum Bacillota; class Clostridia; order Tissierellales; family Peptoniphilaceae; genus CALAJY01. The sequence goes on along the minus strand of CALAJY010000032.1, from coordinate 65,966 downwards.
GTTGCCGAAAACGTCATGCCCAAGCTCAACGTGATTAATGTGGAAAGCAGTCGCGAGCTCATCCGGAAGATTTTCATGAAGAATATTACGAAAGCGCGGGGAATGACCCATGTACAAGAGGACATTTCCGCGATTATCATGCCCACGCCCGCAGCGGTTTTGAAGGCGGCGGAGGTTCTTTCCAAAGGGACCAAAAATGAGGAAGGAATGGGAGAGCTGGCCGTGATTGATATCGGGGGAGCAACCACCGATATCCATTCCCTGACCAAGGGACTTCCCACCCGATCCTCGGTGCTTTTGCGCGGACTCCAGGAGCCATATGCCAAACGAACCGTGGAGGGAGACTTGGGAATGCGCCGGTCCATCCGTTCTGTGGTGGAGGGGGCGAGCCCCAAGATGTTGGCCGATTATTTAGGCGAGAATTACGAGTATGATGTGGAGGGAGAAGCCAAGTTCCGCTTCGAAAACTCGGACTTCATTGCTCGTACGGAACGTGATCTTAATTATGATGTAGCCATGGCGAAGATCTGTACCAGACTTTCCATGAAGCGTCACGCCGGGCGACTGGAAGAAACCTACTCGCCCATGGGCCCCGTGCAGCAGCAGTGGGGCAAAGACCTCAGCAACTTAAAGACCATAATCGGAACGGGTGGCGTCCTGGTCTACACGGACCATGCTGCAGAAATTCTTTCTGCCGCCATCTATAATATGGAAGATCCTGAGTCTTTGGAGCCCGTGCATCCGGATTTTTATCTGGATTCCAGATACATCCTTTCTGCAATGGGGCTTCTCTGCATGATTGATCCGGATATGGCCGTTCGAATGATGAAGAAATACATTATCAAAGTGGAGGGAGCACATGAAACTACAGAACAAGAAGATCCCCGAGGGAGACTTCATGAAGGAGCGCCAGGAGGTGCTGGCTTCATGGCCTACGGGAAAGGATGTGGATTTGCAGGAGGCTGTGGACTTCCTCAAGAAAATCCCGGAGGAGAGAAACTTCGCGGATCGGATGAAGAAAGCTAAGCTGGACGGACAAACCCTGGCACAACCCCGTGCCGGTGTTCCCCTGCTGGATGATCATATTAAACTTTTGCAATACCTACAGGATATCGGGGGAGCCGATCTGCTGCCCACGACCATCGATGCCTATACGCGTTTGAACCGCTATGAGGAAGGCCAGAAGGGCATGGAAGCATCCCAGAAGGCGGGCCGGTCTTTGATGAACGGGTTCCCTGCGGTGAACCACGGAGTTGCCAGCTGCCGGAAAGTGGTCAATTCGGTGAAGTTGCCCTGCCAGATTCGTCACGGCACGCCCGATTCCCGTCTGTTGGCGGAGGTTGCCCATGCGGGTGGATTTACCTCCAACGAGGGTGGTGCCATTTCTTACAATATTCCCTATGCCAAGGACGTGGCCGTGGAGGCCACGATTCCCTACTGGCAATACTGTGACCGTTTGGTCGGCTTTTATGAGGAGAATGGGGTTCACATCAACCGGGAGCCCTTCGGTCCTTTAACGGGTACTTTGGTACCCCCCAGCATTTCCAACGCGGTTGCCATTATCGAAGCACTGTTGGCTGCGGAACAAGGCGTGAAATCCATCACGGTTGGTTATGGCCAGTGCGGAAATATCGTGCAGGACGTGGCTGCCCTACGGACCCTGGAAGAGCAGTGCAATGAATATCTGAAGAAATATGGTTATGATGATGTCTTTGTCACCACCGTCTTCCATGAGTGGATGGGAGGATTCCCGGCGGATGAAGCCAAGGCCTTTGGTTTGATTTCCTTGGGTGCGACTGCCGCTGCCTTGGCGGGAGCCACGAAGGTTATCGTAAAGTCGCCGCATGAAGCGTTCGGTATTCCGACAGCGGAAGCGAACTCCAACGGCATCAAGGCCACCAAGATGGTTCTGACTCTGCTCCAAGAGCAGAAAATGGTGGATTCCAAGGATCTGCAGATGGAGAAAGAATTGATTCGCAAGGAAACCGACTGCATCATGAACAAGGTATTTGAACTGGGCGATGGAGATCTGGCAGTAGGAACCGTTCGCGGTTTTGAAACCGGAGCGATCGATATTCCCTTCGGTCCCTCCGCATATAATTTGGGCGAAATGCTACCGGCACGTGATCTGGATGGAAACATCCGTTATCTGCGCACCGGTAACCTTCCGTTTACCAAGGATTTGAAGGACTTCCACCGTCAAAAGATGGAAGAGCGTGCAAAAGCAGAGGGTCGGGAGGTTGGCTTCCAGCTCTGTGTGGATGACGTGTTCGCAGTAAGCCAGGGACACCTGGTAGGAAAACCGACAAAATAAGGAGAAGGTAAGCGCGATGAAAATTACAGACGTATTAGCAACAAAGGGCCTAACGGGCTTCTACTTCGATGACCAGAAGGCCATCAAGAATGGTGCACAAAGTGATGGCATGTTCTACAAGGGAGAGACCGCAACGGAGGGATTTACGCAGGTCCGTATTCCGGGAGAAGCCATCTCCGTGATGCTCATTCTTGACGATGGCCAGGTCGCTTTTGGTGACTGTGCCGCTGTTCAGTACTCCGGTGCCGGCGGACGTGACCCCATCTTCTTAGCAGAAGATTTCATCCCCGTAATCGAGGGAGAAATCAAAGAGAAATTGGTTGGCCAGGAGCTGAAGAGCTTCCGCGAACTTGCCGATGACGTTGACCATATGGAGGTCAATGGCAAGAGACTCCACACGGCCATCCGTTATGGGGTTACCCAGGCAATCCTGGATGCGGTAGCAAAGGCAAAACACTGCACCATGGCAGAAGTCGTTCGCGACGAGTATGAGACCGGTGTGGAGATTAAGAGAGTTCCCATCTTTGCACAGTCCGGAGACGATCGTTATTTGAATGCGGATAAGATGATCATCAAACAAGCAGACGTGATGCCGCACGGCCTCTTCAACAACGTGAAGGAAAAGACGGGCGAGAACGGTGAGAAGTTGCTGGAATACGTAAAATGGTTGAGCAACCGCGTACAGACCATGCGGGCCGATGAGAACTACAATCCGACCTTCCATATTGATGTCTATGGAACCATTGGAGACTTCACCCACAATGACAACGACAAGATGGTGGAATACTTCAAGAAGCTGGAAGAGGCAGCAAAGCCCTTCCATCTGAGAATCGAAGGACCCATGGACATGGGAAATCGTGCCGACCAGATTAAAGCTCTGGCAGCGTTGACCAAGGGCCTGGATGACAACAACATCAAGGTTGAGGTGGTTGCGGATGAATGGTGCAACACCCTGGAAGATGTCATCGACTTTGGTAAGGCACATGCCGGTCACATGATCCAGATTAAGACCCCGGATCTGGGTGGTATCAACAACACGATCCAGGCAGTTCTTGAGTGTCGCAAGAATGGCGTTGGCGCTTACTGCGGTGGTACCTGCAACGAGACGTCTCGTTCCGCAGAGGTTCTTGTGAACTGCTCCATGGGTGTCGGTGCCGACCAGCAGCTGGCAAAACCGGGCATGGGCGTTGACGAAGGAATCATGATCGTGAATAACGAGATGAACCGTGTGGTACGCTTAGCAAATCGCAACAAATAAGTTCGTGAGTGAGAAAAGCGCAGGCTCCGGTCTGCGCTTTTTTTATAAAAACAAATAGAGGAGGAAGAAATGCGGGAAATTTCCTGTCAGCTCATTCATGATCGGATCAAGGAAGCGCTGATCGACATGAGCGAAAATCTGTCTCAGGATGTGGTGGATGCCCTACAGGCAAATCGGGAGAAGGAATCCTGGCCCATTGCGCAACAGACCCTGGATATCATCCTGGAAAACCAGAATATCGCAAGAGACACCCATTCCCCCATGTGTCAGGACACGGGAATGGTCGTCTGCTTTGTGGATCTGGGACAAGAGGTCCATCTCGTGGAAGGACAATTGGAAGAAGCCATCAACCGGGCCGTCGCCGATGCCTACACGGAGGCTTATCTCCGCAAGTCGGTGGTGGAAGAGCCCCTCTTTGATCGCAAAAACACGGAGGACAACTCGCCGGCAGTGATTCATGTTCGGATCGTGCCCGGCGAAGGCCTGAAAATCGGTCTGGCTGCCAAGGGCTTTGGCTCGGAAAACATGAGCCGGATCACCATGCTCAAACCGGCCGATGGTTTGGATGGGGTCAAGAATTTTATCGTGGAGACCGCCAAAAACGCCGGTCCCAATGCCTGCCCTCCCTTTGTGGTCGGAGTCGGCGTGGGGGGAACCTTTGACAAGGCAGCCACCATGGCGAAACACTCCTTGCTTCGCCCCATTAATGAGAAGAATGCGGATCCGCAATTGCAGGAAATCGAAGAGGAATGCTTGGAGCGGATCAATGCCAGCGGCGTGGGACCCCAGGGGTATGGGGGTCATACCACCGCCCTGCGCGTTTTGATGGAAACTTATCCCACCCACATTGCGGGACTACCGGTTGCCGTTAACATCAACTGCCATGCTTCCCGCCATCGGGTTTTTGAAATTTAGGAGGGTGCGATGAAAAATTTAAAGATTCCCTTTGATCGAAAGGAACTGGAAGAGCTCAAAGCAGGCGAGATGGTAACCCTGACGGGAACCCTGTACACCGGCCGTGATGCCGTTCACAAGCGCTGGATGGGTCGCTTGGACCGGGGAGAAGACCTGGGCTTTCCCATTGAAAATGCCTGCATCTACTATGTGGGACCCACGCCCTCCAAGGAAGGAGAACCCATCGGATCCTGTGGACCCACCTCCAGCTATCGGATGGATGATTTCACCCCCCGGCTCTTGGATTTGGGCCTTGCCGGCATGATCGGCAAGGGACGCCGGTCTCCGGAAGTCATTGAATCCATTAAGAAGAACAAGGCCGTCTATTTCACCGCCATCGGTGGCTCTGCGGCAAAATTAAAGGCTTCGGTTGTTTCCTGTGAGATTATCGATTACCCCGATTTGGGTGCCGAGGCGGTTCGTCATTTGGAGGTCAAGGATTTTCCGGTGACGGTTACCATCGACAGCAAGGGAAATAACCTGTATGAACTGGGCAAGGATGCCTATCTGAATTCGTTGAAGGAAGCGGACAAGTAGATGAAGGTCACCGCCTACCCGCTCCCCAAGGCATGGGTTGGTCCCAAGGGACGAACCCGCCTTCGAGGCCGCCTTTCCCTGCATCGAGAAAAGCTGGATGCCCACTTTATGAGGCTTGCCTTGGAAGAGGCCAAGCGGGCGGGGGAGACCGGAGAGGTTCCGGTCGGTTGCGTGGTCGTTCGCCGAGGGCAGGTGGTCTATCGCTGTCACAATCTTGTGGAAAGGGAGGGCAATGCGCTTCGCCACGCAGAGTTGATTGCGTTGGAAGCCATGAGCCGCCGTTACGGGCGGCGGCTCATGGAGTTTACCCTCTATGTCAATTTGGAGCCCTGCCTGATGTGTGCGGGAGCCATGGTGAATGCCCGGCTGGGCAGGGTGGTCTTTGCCGCCTGGGATCCGCAAAAGGGAGCCTGTGGTTCGGGACTGAATGCCTTCTCGCTTCCCGGAAGCCTTTGGCACGTAAAAAGCACCGGGGGAATCCGTGGGCGAGAGGCAAAGGACCTCCTTCAAGGCTTCTTTCAGAAGAGGCGACGGGACAGGTAAGGAATGGAATGCAAAAAGGACAGGATTCTATGGAATCCTGTCCTTTTTCTTCGTAGGGCGGTATTAGGAGAACCAGCCTTTGATCCGGGCGACCAGGCGCTGCCAGAGCGAAGGCTCCCGGCCTTCCGATGCCTCCGTGACCTCTTCCCGGGGTGTGGACCGGGAACTGCCTTTTTCCTCATCGTGATGAGAGGGACCGGCAAGGGGAGACGCTTCCCGCTCCGACGGTTCCGGTGCTGTCTTTTTCTCGGTCGGAATTTCTTCCTGTGTTGCGGCTGCAGGAGGCGTGGCATCGGAGAGAGGGGTGGGTTGCATCTTTTCCTCTTCCAGGACCTCGTCAGAGGGGGCATCCGGTAATTTCTCTCCCATCCGGTGGATCTGGTGGAGGTCGATTCGCTCCGTCAGCTCCTTGTTGTAGAGCTTTTTGCGGGCCACCTGTTCCGCCACCAGCATGAAGATTTTCTGAGCGACCTGGCCCTCATGATCTGGGACCGGTTGGTAGGAGCCATCGGATTGCAGCTCGGTCTCCTTTTCCCCGTCTTCCAAAAACACATCAAGCATGAGCTTGATGCGGTCCCTGACCCGGGCGTCTCGAATGGGGACCGCAATCTCCACGCGGTTCACGATGTTCCGGGTCATGAGGTCGGCGGAGGAAATGTAGATGTCCTCCCGATTGGCGCCAAAGCAGTAGATGCGATGGTGCTCCAGGAAGCGACCCACGACGGAGAACACGCGAATGTTGTCCGTCTTTCCGGGAATCTGAGGACGCAGGCAGCAGATGCCGCGGACGATAAGGGAGATCTTGACGCCCGCCTGCGAGGCTTCCTGCATCTTCACAATCAGATCGTGCTCGGAGATGGAGTTGCACTTGATGATGATCTGCGCATCCTCTCCGTTTTTGGCACGGGCAATCTCCCGATCGAAGAGGTTCATCAAAGCCGGTTTAATCCCGGTGGGGGCCACGAGCAGATGCTTATACTGGCCCTCCAGATTGCTGATGAGCATATTATTAAAAAAGCTGATGGCGTCCTGCCCAATCTCCGGGTTTGCCGTAAAGAAGGCAAGGTCGGTGTACTGCTTCGCCGTTTTTTCGTTATAGTTTCCGGTTCCGATCTGGGTGATGGTCTGTATTTTATTGTCCCGGTAGCAGGTAATTAAACAGATCTTCGAGTGGACCTTGTAGGACTCAAAGCCATAAATGATTGTGCATCCCGCCTGCTCCAAACGCTCCGAATAGTCGATGTTGTTCTCTTCATCGAAACGGGCTCGCAGCTCCATCAGAGCCAGGACCTCTTTCCCGTTTTCCGCCGCCTGGGCAAGATACTCGGCCACCTTGGACACGGTCGCCATGCGGTAGATCGTGATGCGGATGCTCACCACCGAGGGATCCCGGCTGGCCTCCTTGAGCATGTCCAGGAAGGGATCCATGGATTCATAGGGATAGTGTAGGAGCTTATCCGACTCAAAGATCTGGTCCATGATCGGCTTCTTGGAATCGAACATCATGGGTTCCTGCGGTTGGAAGGGACGATAGCAGACCTGTTCCCGCGTCGCCAGATCAATGTGATTTTCGATGGCGAAGACATACTTCATGCGAAGCGGGGAGGCGGAGTAAAAGACCTGCTTCTTCGACAGGTTATGGTGCTTGAGCAAAAGGTCGACACTGGACTTGGGCAGCTCTCCCTGGATCTCTAAGCGGACGGCCGCCAGTCGGTTTCGCTTCCGCAGGGATTTCTTGATGGTCTGCCGGATATTTTCGTCCATGTCATCAATTTCCTCATCCAAATTGATATCGGCATTTCGAGTGATCGAGATCATGGCCAGGCTTTCCAGCTTGAATCCTTGGAAGAGGGTTGCCACCTTGTCCTTGATAATCTCCTCTAAGAGAACATAGTGGCTGGAATTGGGAAAAAACACGATGGGATCCAACACCGTGGGAACGCCGATAATTCCAACGTAGGGATTGCCCTTTGAATCACTGACATCCGAAAAGATATAGATTTGCTGGTTCGTCAAGTGAGGGAAAGGATGGCGGGCATCGATGATCAGGGGAGAGAGGATGGGAAGAAGGCGATTTTGATAGAAGCTGTCCAGGTAGGAGGCCTCCTTTTTGGATAATTTCTTGAGATCCTTATGCACCATGCCCCGCTCCGCCAGAAGAGGACGGAGGGCCTCCATGGCCCGGTCTCTTTCCTGATAAAGCTCAGGAACGCGTTCAAAAATGGCATCTAATTGTTCCTGGGCGGTCCATCCCGTTTTGTTATCAATGACCGTCTTTTTTAGATCCGCTAAGTTCTGCAGGGATCCCACGCGAACCCGGAAAAATTCATCCAGATTCGAGGTGAAAATAGAGATAAACTTGTAGCGTTCCAAAAGAGGCGTCTGTGGATCGCAGCCCTCTTGCAGGACCCGGCGGTTGAATTCCAGCCAGGATAGCTCTCGGTTTTGCATAAATTCATGTTTCTTATCGTCGCTCATAATTGCTTCCTTTTCCATTCTTTTCCACACTTTTGCCGATTCTCTCTCATTATATCAGCCCATAAACAATTTCGTAGAAGGCTATGTAAACTCTATGTAAAATCCGATGCTTTCGTTGGAGGAGAACGGAAAGGGGTATAACAAAACCGAGTTCCCTTTTGTTTTTTGATTTTCAGGAGGGACGATGATTCAGAAATGGAAAGGAGTCATACCATGGGATTTTTTGATTTTTTGAAGAAAGATACAAAGGATACCGCCGAAAGTTCGGCGGAAGCAAGCAAAGAACTTCCCCTCTTTTCTCCGGTAGAGGGCGAGCTGATTCCCATTGAGGAGGTAAAGGACCAGGTTTTTTCACAGAAGATGCTCGGCGGCGGATTTGCGGTGATTCCCTCCGCGGATACGATCTACTCTCCCGTGCGGGGAAAGGTCTTCAGCGTGTTTGAAACCAAGCATGCGGTGAATTTAAAAAGCGGGTCCCTGGAGGTTCTTGTGCATCTCGGCTTGGATACCGTGGAATTAAAGGGAGCCCCCTTTGAGACAACGGTAAATGAGGGAGATTCGGTGAACGAGGAACAAGTCATCAGCCACATGGATCGAGCGCAGGTGGAAGCCGCCGGGAAAGACCCTGTTGTGATTGTGGTGTTCACCAACGAGGGCGAGATCGCCGAAAAGCTCGATTTGCGAAGCCCGGGCCCGGTAAAAGCAGGGGAGAACATCGGAACGATTTTTTTGAAGTAGATGAGGAAGAATGTCATGAGAGAAACGATGGCAAAGCCTCCTCGCATTCGCTGTGTGGCCTCGGATATGGATGGAACGCTTTTGATGTCCTCCCGAAAAATCGGTGCCCGGACAAAAGAAAAGCTGATTGCTCTGCAACAGGCAGGAATCCAGGTCGTGCTCATTTCCGGTCGACCCATATCCGGCATGCAGGAAGCCGCCGTGGAACTGGAGCTGCCCCGCTATGGGGGGGCTCTCATCGGAATCAATGGGGGGCATTCCTACAGCTTTCGCACGAGACGGGAAATGAGCTTACTGACTTTACCGCTGGACCAGGCAAGCCGGTACATGCGGGCCTGGGACCCCTTTAACGTTGTGCTCTATGCCTATGGAAGGAAGACCCTTTATGTGGGAAAGGCTTCGGCGTATCATCCCACGGAACGAAATCTCATGGGAGACCACCACATGGAGCGAATCCGGCAGGTCAATCACATGCAGGTAGAAATCCTAGACGACCTTAGCCGGCCTCTTCCGGAACGCCCCCTCAAGATCTGTGTCCAGGGGGCAAGGGAGAACATACTGAAGGGCTGGGAGAAGGTTCGACCCCAGGTGGAAGAGAAGATCTATGCCGCATTCTCGGCAAATGATTATCTGGAGGCAATGATTCGAGGGGTGAACAAGGGGACCGGTTTACAGGAGTATGCCGACCGCTTTCAGATTGCCCCGGAGGAGATCATCGCCTTCGGAGACAACGATAATGACATTCCCATGCTTCGCTACGCGGGAAGAGGCGTGGCGATGGGGAATGAGACGGAGGGAGCCCGATCTGCGGCAAAGTTTCAGACGGGAAGCAATGACCAGGAGGGAATTTTTCAGTATTTGGAAAAGTTGGGCCTGGGGAAGTGAGGGATGGAGGAAGCGAAGCGAGGAAACAGAAAGGAATGACGATGGGACGATTTGAACCGGATGCACGAAAGCTATTGGACGATGTAGGCGGAAAAGAAAATATCTCCGCGGTGAGTCACTGTGTCACGCGGATGCGTTTTGTTTTAAAGGATCCTGCGAAGGCGAAAGTAAAAGACATCGAAGACCTGGACTCGGTGAAGGGGTCCTTCACCCAGGCAGGCCAGTTTCAAGTGATTATCGGAAATGAGGTGGATCAATTCTACAATGATTTTGCCAAAATCTCGGGTCTGTCCGGAGTGAGCAAGGCCGAAGCCAAGGTCGCCGCGAAGGACAACCAGTCTCCCTTGCAGAAGGCCATGTCCACGTTAGCGGAAATCTTCGCCCCGATCATCCCCGCCATAGTGGTTGGCGGTATTCTCCTGGGCTTTCGAAATGTGATTGGCGATCTCCCCCTGGACGCCCTGGGCGGAAAGAAGATTGCAGAGATTTCCCAGTTCTGGGCGGGCACCTATGACTTCTTATGGCTGATCTGTGAGGCCGTGTTCCACATGCTGCCGGTGATGATCACCTGGTCGGTGGTGAAGAAGATGGGGGGCACGGAGGCCCTGGGCATTGTTCTCGGTCTGTGTTTGGTATCCGGCCAGCTCCTCAATGCCTACGGGGTGGCATCGGCGAAGGAGATTCCCTTCTGGGACTTTGGCTTCGCCACCATCAATAAGATCGGCTACCAGGCCCAGGTTCTGCCCGCGATATTCGCCGGTCTGTGCTTTGTCTATCTGGAGCGATTTTGGAAGCGGGTCATTCCCAACGCGATCGCCATGGTCTTCGTTCCGCTTCTCTCCCTGGTTCCCACCGTTCTTTTGGCCCATGTCCTTCTCGGACCCGTGGGTTGGAAGATCGGATCATGGATTGCGGATATCGTCTATGCGGGGTTGACCTCGACCTTTCGTTGGCTCTTTGGGGGTGTCTTTGGGACCTTCTACTCGCCCCTGGTCATCACCGGCTTGCACCACATGACGAATGCCATTGACCTGCAGCTCATGCAGCAATTCAATGGGACCATCCTCTGGCCCATGATCGCCCTGTCCAATATTGCCCAGGGGTCATCCACCCTGGCCATCTACTTTGCCAATCGTAAGGATGCCAAGGTCTCTTCGGTTTCCCTGCCCTCTGCCATTTCTGCCTACCTCGGGGTGACGGAGCCCGCCATGTTCGGGGTGAATATCAAGTATCGCTATCCCTTTGTGTGTGCCATGATCGGCTCCGGCATTGCCTGCCTGCTCTCGGTGCTGATGAACGTGCAGTCCTTCGGCATTGGAGTGGGGGGAATTCCCGGAATCCTATCGATTCAGCCGGTTTACTATCTCAAATTTGCACTCTGCATGGCCATTGCCATTGTGGTTCCCTTTGTGTTGACCACCCTGATGCAGAAACGGAAAGGATCCACCGAAAATGCGTAAGGAAAGTGCGGTAATCTATCAAATTTATCCCCGGGCTTTCCTGGACACCGACGGGGACGGCTGGGGCGATCTGCAAGGCATCATGGCGAAGGCGGACTACCTGTCGGAACTGGGGGTGGACATGGTCTGGATCAGCCCCATCTTCCCGTCCCCGCAGAAGGACAACGGCTATGATGTCTCCGACTACAAAGCGATTGACCCCCGCTTCGGGTCCATGGAGGAGTTTGAACAACTCGTGAAGGTCTTTCGGGAGCGCGGCATCGGGATCATGTTGGACATGGTTTTTAACCACACCTCCACCGAAGCCGACTGGTTTCAAAGGGCGAAGGAAGGCGATTTGTCGTATCGGGACTACTATTTGATCCGACCCGCGAAAACCGATGGATCCTATCCGACCAATTGGACTTCCAAGTTTGGGGGACCCGCCTGGGCGCCCTTTGACTCGGAGAGCTACTACCTCCACCTCTATGACCCGGGACAGGCTGACCTGAATTGGCGCAATCCCGGCCTTCGCCAGGAGCTGTATGATGTGGTGAATTTCTGGACAGAAAAGGGCGTGATGGGCTTTCGATTCGATGTCCTCAACGTGATCGGCAAGGCGGAGGTTTTGGAGGATTCTTCGGGCACCATCGAGGAGGAGAAGAAACTCTATACGGACACGCCCATTGTTCATGATTTTATCCGGGAGATGAACCGGAAGAGCTTTGGGAAAAACCCGGAGATTCTCACGGTGGGGGAGATGAGTTCCACCAATCCCGAGGATGGAGCCAAGTACTCCCAGGAGAACGGGAAAGAACTTTCCATGTTGTTTCAATTTCATCATCTGAAGGTGGATTATGAAAACGGAGAGAAGTGGACCCTCGCCCGGCCCGATATTGAGAAACTGAAACGCGTGATGAACTTTTGGCAGAAAGAGCTCCAGGAGAAAGGGGGCTGGAATGCCCTCTTTTGGAACAACCATGACCAGCCGCGGGCAAATTCCCGATTTGCGGACCCGGTCCGGTATCCCTTTGAGAGTGCTACGCTTCTGGCCCAAACGATTCATCTGATGCGGGGCACCCCCTATATCTATCAGGGGGAGGAATTCGGGATGAAAAATCCGGACTTTACGAAGCCGGAACAGTTCCTCGATGTGGAGGCAAGAAATGCCTACCGAGCCCTGCGGAAAGCGGGAAGTTCTCAGGAGGAGGCCCTCGAGATTCTCAAGGCCAAGGCCAGAGACAATTCTCGAACGCCCATGCAGTGGTCCGGTGAGCGAAATGCGGGGTTCAGCACGGGAAAGCCCTGGATGGCGCCCGATCCTTCCTACAAAACCGTGAATGCGAAGGCGGACCTGGCGCGGGGGGAGAAGAGCATTTTCCGCTACTACCGGAAGCTCATCGCCCTGCGGAAAAAGTCGGATCTGATTCAAACGGGGAGCTACCTGCCGATACTGGAAGAGCTCCCGGGGCTTTTCGCCTATGAGCGGGAGAACGACCGGGCCCTGCTCCTCCAGCTCTCCAATTTTACGGACCGGCCCCTGTCCATCCCGGAAACGGCTCTAGAGGAAGAAGTCCAAGCGCGAAAATTTTCTCCCGACAAGATCCGGCTTCTTTTCGGAAATTACCAAAGGGAGACTTGGTCCCGGGAAGACTTGCGGTTGGAACCCTACGAAGCGGTTGCGCTGCTGGTTGAGAAATAAAAAAACAAGGCTCCGGAGTTTATCCGGAGCCTTGTTTTTTTCGCGATTTATTTGTGGACGAGTTCGTGATTGGATTCCTTCATTTCCCCATCCAGATAGGCCTGAATCAGTTCCTGGAGGGATTTGATGCGTTCCTGGTACTCCTTTCCCTCGTCGGTATCCGCAATCAGCATCCGCTTATCCATGCGGTCCACCGTGGTCACCTTGGGCGAATAGGTTTCCAATTCATTGGACAGGGCATCGAAATCATCGTGCTCCGCCAGAGCGATGTGGTGGGAGTTATAGATGAGCGTGTAGCCCGCGATTCCCGTTTTTTCCTGGTAGGCCTTGGCAATGCCTCCATCGATGACGAAGAGCTTTCCATTGGCCCGCATGGGGGATTGCCCCTCCCGCAGCTTCACGGGCACATGCCCGTTGATGATATGACCATGATGGGTAGAGAGGCCGAATTCCTTCAGGATCATATCGCAGGTTTCTTCCTGGGCGGACAGACGGAAGTAGGGGTTAAACTCCTCCTTGCCCAATTTTTTATCCCCCACAAAGTAGTTTTCGAAGGTTGCCATCTTGCTCTTGCCAAACATCGGGGACTTGGGTCCGCACCAGAGGTACCACATGAAGTCTACCGCATCCTCCTGCTCGGCGGAGCCGGGGTAGCCGTTGTAGGCCTGGGTGACCTTGTAGTCCAGGTAGTCCATGAGGCTTTTCCCGCTGTATTCTTTCCCATTGATGTGGAGGACATCGAAGCTGCCGTCCTCCTTCATGGGGAGGCAACCGTGGAAGAGCAGATTGCCATTGAATTTTAAGTAACTGGTCCCCTTATTGAAGAGGAAGCGCATGTGCCGCTGGAGGGTCTCCGAGTGAATGAAGGAAGCCCGGATGCCCTTCAGCAGCTCTTCCTCCTTGGGCGTAAGCTTGAGGGGGTCTTTGGGATCTATGGTGGGGAAATTCGTGTCTTTCAGGGGATAGACGACACCCTTCTCCGTGTACGTTCCCTTCTCAAAGTCGATGTTCTTCAGAACGATGCGATCGGTCATGTCATACTCGGGATGGCGTTCCAGCAGCTGACCTTCCAGCTTAAATTGGAGGATTGCCACGGCCTTGTGCATGCGAGCGGCCTGCTTCTCATCCACAACGTCATAGACATTCTCATCGTAGATTTTCATCTGGAACCGATCGCAGGGATCTTCTCCGTAGACCTCCTCGGCAAAATCGTTGAGCATGCGGAGGTGGATCGAATAGCCATCCTCCAAAGCGTCAAAGCAGTTGTACTTGATGGCGTTACGAAGCACCGACATCATGCAGACCTCATTGCCCAGGGCGGCTCCCATCCATTCCACATCATGGTTGCCCCATTGCACGTCCACGTGTCCAAAATTGATGAGCTCCTCCACAATGTTGTGCGGCCCCGGTCCTCGGTCAAACAAATCCCCCACCATATGAATGTGGTTGACACAGATTCGTTGGATCATGTAAGCCAGTTCCGCGATGAAGTCCTCCGCGGCTCCGGAGTCTAAGATAGTATCCGCGATGGACTGATAATAGGAATGGCGGTCAATCTCTCCGTCATTCGTGTAAAAGAGCTCCTGCATAATGCTTTTATATCGCTCGGGTGTCTTTTTTTGAATCTGTTCCCGCGGATACTTGGAAGAAATAAAACGGGCCACCTCAATGAGCTGGAGGATGGTGGTCCGGATCCAACGCTCGTCCGATAAATCCACCGTCTCCTTGTGAAGGGCGGTTTCCGGATCATAGATGATGCTTGCCAACTCGTTTTGCCGTTGTTCCGAAAGTCGTGTCCGATAGACGTCACGAATCTTCCGTCGAATATTCCCGGAAGCGGAACGAACCAAGTGAAGGAAGGCCCGATCTTCCCCGTGAATATCGCTGAAAAAATACTCAGTTCCCTTGGGCATGGCCATGAGGGATCGGAGCCGAACGATTTCACCAGTTGCCGCTTGTCGGTTCGGAAACTCCTTCGCCAACATCTGCAGCAGGATACTTTGCTTCATGAATTCCTCCTGAAAAAGTTCCATTTCCTTCCAAAAAAAGGAAAACGTGTATTTTCCTCATTATAGCACGGTCTCGAACACTTTGGATCGGGATCCGGGGGAAATCCGGTATTTATAGCAGAGAAAAGAAATCGGGGATTCACATGGAGAAAGCATCGAGGAACGTTTAAAATAAAAAGATAGAAACCCTGCGGATTTTCAAAAAGGCTCCCTCTGTGGGAGCGAGGAGACTGTGAGGAAGAGAATGACGGAATCATCCAGACCGGAGCGGTATTCGCGCCTGGTTTTATTATTAAAAGAAGAAGGACTGGACAGGTTGCTTCACTCCCGGGTCATGGTTCTCGGTTTAGGAGGCGTAGGTTCCTCTTGCTGTGAAGCCTTGGCCAGAGCGGGAGTGGGCTCCCTCGTTATCTTGGACGGAGACCGGGTGGAGGAGAGCAACATCAACCGCCAGGCCCTGGCCTTTCTATCCACGGTGGGCCGCTTGAAGGTGGAGGTCATGGGGGAGATGGTGAAGCAGATCAATCCGGACTGTGAGCTCAGTCGGCACCCTATCTTCCTGGAAAAGGAGACGATCGAGGAGACCCTCTCCTCGCTGCCACGGCCGGATTATGTGGTGGATTGCATTGATACCATAAGTCAGAAGCTGGGCATCGCGGCTTGGTGTGCAAAGGAGGGCCTTCCCCTTCTGTCAGCGATGGGGGCAGCGAATAAGTATGACCCCTGTCAGCTCCGCTTCGGAAAAATTGAGGAAACCGTGAACTGCGCCCTGAGCAAGGTGATCCGGCGGGAATGTCGAAAGCGGGGAATTCGGGACCTGGAGGTCATCTACTCCACCGAGTTGGTCAATCTGGAAAAACGGGATCCTGTCCGCGAGAAGAGCCGAACCCTGGGCTCCATGAGCTATATGCCGCCCATTATGGGGCAGATGATGGCGGGAAGATTGATCCTGCGATTGGCGGGGCGGGATGAGATAAGCGGGATTCCCCATCTGGCAGGGAGAAGAGAGCCATGATGCCATTTCTGGTGGACAGCCATTATCACCTGGACTTTCTTCGCCCCGCTTCCCTTCGCTTGTTGTTCTTGCAGGAGCTGGAAAAAAGGAAGGTGGGAATCCTGGCACAGACCCTCCTACCGGGAGACTTTTTGCGAGAAAGAAGCGCTCTTTCGGAGTCGGAGGGAAGGGGCCCTTCCAAACATCTTCTCGCACTGGGTTTCCATCCCTGGTGGATTCCCGGGGAAGAGGAGAGACAGCGGGCTCTCCTGCAATTTCAGGAGGGACTGCCCCTCACCCCCTATATTGGGGAGATCGGTTTGGATTTTTCCCCACGCAGGAAGGCACAGGCAGAGGAAGCGGTCCAGGTTGCTCTTCTTGGCCGGGAGCTCTTCGCGATGAAAAGAGTGGGGAGGAGGTCGGTGCAGGGGAGGGACTGGGTGCTGTCCCTGCATGTGGTCCGGGCGGCGGACCCCCTTCTTGCCCTCTTAGAGGAAGCGAAAAAAGATCTGTCCTTTTTTCCCATCTTTCATCATTTCACGGGAACCAGCGACCAACTCACGAGACTGATTCGCCTGGGCGGGGGAATCTCGATTCATCCCCGGATGCTCGCCACGAAAAAGGGGCGTGCGTATGTTTGCCAGGTGCCGGGTGACCGGCTCCTCTTGGAAACGGATTTGCCAAAGCAGGAGATGGAGGACAGAGACCGGGTTCCGCATGCCGTGCTGGAGAGGGAGGCGGCGGAGCTGGCGGACAAACATCGCCAAACCTTGGAAGAGCTTGTGGCGGGAATCGAAGCCCTTCGTGGAGGAAACTTCATGCAGCAGTTACAGGAAAATCAGCGAAGAATTTTCGGAGAGAACCTGGGCTCTCGGTAAAGGGAACCCTTCATTTATGAAGCTATGAAGGGAGGGTTCCCTTTTTTCGAAAATTTTTTAAATATGAGAAAAAAACTTGTAAAAAAACTTGCAAACCGGCCATAAGCCTGGTATCATACTACAAGTGTCTTGAAATACGTGGCGACGAAGCAAGAGGTTGCCCGGACGTTGAAGGACCTCTAAAGGTGTTGATTTCAACATACTAGAGGGAAGACGTAAGCCGGGGGAATTCTTGTGGAGCAGCTCGATTTCATTCGAGCGACTGGCCCATCGGTATTTCATTTTTTTAAGGCCGGAAACGGACACACCCGGCCCAGTGTATCGGTGAGCAGAGTGAAACTTCCTTATATATAGCCGATTCGGCGGGAAGGAAGCTTCGCGAAACCAAGGAGGAGTTAATTAATGGCAAATCAGAAGATCAGAATCAGACTCAGAGCCTATGACCATGAGGTCATTGATGCATCTGCCCAGAAGATTGTCGAGGCATGCAAGCGCTCCGGTGCTCGTGTATCCGGACCGATTCCCCTGCCTACGGACAAGGAAGTTATCACGATTATCCGTGCTGTCCACAAGTACAAGGATTCCCGTGAGCAATTTGAGCAGCGTACCCATAAGCGCTTAATTGACATCATGAATCCGAATGTGAAGACGCTGGAAGCGTTGAAGCAGTTAAACTTGCCAGCCGGCGTTGATATCGAGATCAAGCTGTAATCCCATTAGAATGATCACTTCGGTGATCCGCTGTAATTAAGGAGGTAGACTCGTGAAGAGTATCTTAGGAACAAAAATCGGCATGACTCAAGTGTTTGATGCTGATGGCGTTGTCACCCCCGTTACGGTGATTCAGGCAGGTCCTGTCACGGTAACGCAGGTGAAAACGGTGGAAACAGACGGCTATCAAGCGATCCAGGTCGGTTTCCAGGACCGGAAAGAAAAAGGACTTTCCGCTCCACTGAAAGGCCATTTTCATAAGGCGGACGTAGCAGCAAAGCGTTATGTGCGGGAATTCCCGATCGAAGATGGCGAGAGCTATGAAGTCGGTCAGGAAATCACCGCTGACATCTTTGAAGAGAACGAGACGGTTGATGTTGTGGGAACTTCCAAAGGAAAGGGAACCCAGGGTGCCATTAAGCGTTGGAACTACGGACGCGGACCGATGGGCCACGGCTCAAAATCCCACCGGGTAGCCGGTGCGAGAGCAGCAGGTTCCTATCCCGCTCGGGTATTCCCCGGTCGCAAGGGTTCCGGAAAGATGGGCCATGATCGGATTACCGTACAGAATCTGACGGTGGTTCGTGTCGATGCAGAGAACAATCTGCTTCTGATCAAGGGCGCCATCCCCGGACCGAAGGGTGGACTTGTCACCGTAAAGCGAGCCGTAAAGGCTTCGAAGTAGAGGAGGATGACAAATGCCAAAGGTAAATGTGATCAATCAAACCGGTGCAGTGGTCGGAGAGCTGGAGTTATCAAACGACTTGTTTGATGTTCAGATGAACGAACACGCTGTATATACCATTGTTAAGAACCAATTAGCCAACAAGCGCCAGGGAACCCAATCCGCAAAGACCCGTGCTGAGGTACGTGGCGGCGGACGCAAGCCCTGGAGACAGAAGGGAACAGGCCGCGCTCGTCAAGGTTCCCGGACTTCTCCCCAGTGGAGAGGCGGTGGTGTGGTCTTCGCAGTGAAGCCGAGAGACTACAGTTACACCACACCAAAGAAGATTCGTCGTTTAGCATTAAAATCGGTACTCACCGGCAAGCTGCAGGACGACAACCTCATCGTGCTAGACCGGTTGAGCTTGGAAGGCTTCAGCACGAAGAAGGCAAAAGAAGTATTAGATGCAATCCAGGCGAAGAAGAAGGCCTATGTTGTCGTTGACAAGATGACTCCGGAAATTTTGCGGTCCTTCGCAAATCTTCCTCATGTGGAGACGGTTCTTGTGAACAACATGAACACCTACGACCTGCTTCGCCATGATTCGGTCATCATGACCCAGGATGCTGTAAAAATCGCAGAGGAGGTGTTCCAATAATGAAATCTCCATATGATGTAATTATCGCTCCGGTTATCACCGAGAAGGCGATGGATGATATGGCGAGCCACAAGTACACCTTCCGCGTTCAGCCCAAGGCGAACAAGGCGGAGATTCGTACTGCTGTGGAGCAGGCTTTTGAAGGAGTTAAGGTCAAAAAAGTTCACACCATTACCATGCGGGGCAAAGCAAAGCGCGTAGGGAACCATGTGGGAAGAACTTCCGACTGGAAGAAAGCCATTGTTACTCTAACCGAAGACTCGAAGGCAATTGAGTTCTTCGAGGGCATGGAATAAGAGACAGGAGGAATCAATGGGCATTAGAAGATATAAACCGACCACGGCAGGACAGCGTGTGAAGCGCGTCTCTACCTTTGAGGAGGTTACGGCTAGCAAGCCGGAAAAATCCCTTACTCGGAACCTTACCAAGTCCGGCGGACGTAACAACCATGGCCGTCAGACCGTTCGCTTCCGTGGGGGCGGCGTGAAAAGACGCTATCGTATTATTGACTTTAAGAGAAACAAAGACAACATCCCCGCAACCGTAGCATCGATTGAGTATGATCCGAATCGGTCCGCTCGTATCGCGTTACTGGTTTACGCAGATGGTGAGAAGAGATATATCATTGCTCCTCAGGGACTCCAGGTTGGTGCAAAGGTAGAGTCTGGAGAAGCGGTCGATATCGTTGTCGGAAATGCGCTTCCTCTTCGTTCCATTCCTGTGGGTACCAACATCCACAACATTGAGATGAAGCCGGGCAAGGGAGCTCAGTTGGTCCGCACCGCCGGTGCCGAGGCACAGCTGATGGCAAAGGAAGGCAAGTATGCACAGCTGAGAATGCCTTCCGGAGAGTTCCGCCTCATCCCCTTGGATTGCAAGGCAACCATCGGACAGGTGGGTAACTCCGAGCACAACCTTATCCGCTTAGGAAAAGCAGGAAAGAAGCGTTACTTGGGCAGAAAGCCCCATGTACGTGGATCAGCAATGAACCCGGTAGACCATCCCCACGGTGGTGGTGAAGGTCGTGCACCGGTAGGACGCAAGGCTCCGATGACTCCTTGGGGTCGCATCTCTCGTGGTTTGAAGACGAGAAAGAAGAAGAGCCTGTCCAACAAGTTCATTATCCGTAGAAGAACGAAGTAATAGGAGGAATCGATGAGCAGATCACTTAAAAAGGGGCCCTTTGTCGACGAGCATTTGATGAAGAAGATTGAGGCTCTGAATGAGAAAGATGCGAAACAGGTAGTGAAGACCTGGTCCCGCCGTTCGACGATCTTCCCACAGTTTGTAGGGCATACCATTGCGGTTCATGATGGACGTAAGCATGTACCTATTTATATTACGGAAGACATGGTAGGTCACAAGCTCGGTGAGTTCGTTCCTACCAGAACTTTTAAAGGCCATGCCGGCAAGTCGGACAAGGCAACCGGTGTACGTTAGGAGGTAGAGAATGGAAGCAAGAGCTGAAGCAAAATATATCCGTATCTCCCCTCGCAAGGTCAACTACATCTGCAAGGAGATCCGCGGAAAGAACGTGGATGAAGCACTGACCGTCCTTCGTTTCACCCCGAAAAAAGGGGCGAAGGTGCTTGAGGAAGTTCTGAAGTCTGCGATTGCAAATGCAGAGAATAACTTGGGACTGAATCGCGAAAGCTTGGTTGTCAATCAGGCTTGGGCAAATGACGGCCCGACCATGAAGCGTTGGAGACCAAAAGCCAAAGGTGCTGCATACCCGATTCTGAAGAGGACTTCCCACATCGGTGTGGTTGTCAAGGAAAAAGAGGAGGAAGATCGCTAATGGGTCAGAAGGTAAATCCGAAAGGACTGCGGGTTGGAGTTATCAAAGATTGGGATTCCAATTGGTTTGCTGATAAGAGCGACTTTGCGAATCTGATCAAGGAAGACCACGCAATTCGTGAAACGGTTAAGAAGGATCTCTTTGAAGCAGGGATCTCGGATATCAATATTGAACGTACCATGGGACGCTTACTGGTTGTGATCAACACCGCAAAGCCCGGTGTGGTCATCGGTAAGAATGGTGCCAGCGTTGACGAATTAAGAGCAAAGCTGGAAAAGATGACGGGCAAGAAGGTCATCGTAAAAGTAAAAGAAATTCAAAACCAAGACATTGATGCACAGCTTGTTGCTGAGCGCATTGCCGGAGATCTGGAACGCCGTATCACGTTCCGCCGTGCCATGAAACAGGCGATTCAGCGGACCATGCGTGCCGGTGCAAAGGGAATCAAGGCTTGCTGTGCGGGCCGTTTGGGCGGAGCCGATATGGCAAGAACCGAACATTATTCCGAAGGTACGATTCCTCTGCAGACGCTGCGTGCAGACATCAGCTACGGACAGACCACGGCGAACACCCAATATGGTGCCATCGGGGTCAAGGTATGGATCTACATTGGCGAGGTTCTTCCCGGAATGAAGGAAGCGGAACGCCCGAAGCCTCAGCGCAGAGAGCGTCGTGGAAACCGTCGTCGCAATGATCGGTCAAGAGGGAACCGTTCGGAGAATCGTGAGGCACGTGGACAGAGACGTGGTAACGGCAACCGTTCGAAAACCAGCGATCGGTAGCCCGATAAGGAGGTATGAGTTATGTTAATGCCAAAAAGAGTGAAACGTCGTCGTGTGCATCGCGGCCGTATGAAGGGCGTCGCCCACAGAGGCAATAGCCTGGCTTACGGAGAGTTCGGTCTACAGGCTTTGGAGCCTTGCTGGATGACAGCAAATCAAATCGAGGCCGCACGTCGTGCTATGACCCGTTATATTAAGCGTGGTGGGAATGTTTGGATCAAAGTATTCCCGGATAAGCCAGTATCTAAGAAACCGGCAGAAGTACGTATGGGTTCCGGTAAAGGTGCCCCCGAGTACTGGGTCGCGGTGATCAAACCCGGCCGTGTTCTTTTTGAAATGGGTGGAGTTCCTCAAGACATTGCCAAGGAAGCAATTCGTCTGGCAGCCGCAAAACTTCCGATTCGTACGAAGTTTATCACGAGGGATCAAGCCGGTAAGGAAGGTGAAGAATAATGAAGGTGACTGACATTCGTAAGATGTCCGATCAGGACCTGGTGCAGAAACTGAATGATCTTAAGCAGGAATTATTCAATCTTCGCTTTCAGAATGCCACAGGCCAGTTGGAAAACCCCAACCGAATCGGATTAGTAAAACAGGATATCGCTCGCGTTAAGACGATTCAAAGAGAACGCGAATTGAACATCAGGAAGGAGGCTTAACCATGGAGAGAACAACCAATCGTAAAACCGTATCGGGGATTGTTGTTTCCGATAAGATGGACAAGACCATTGTTGTTGAGATTTCCAACATGGTAAAGCATCCGGTATATAAGAAGATGCTGAAGAGAAGCACACGCGTAAAGGCTCATGACGAAGAGAACCAGAGCAAAGTGGGCGACCGCGTTTTGTTGATGGAAACAAGACCTCTCTCGAAAGAAAAGAGATTCCGTCTTGTTAAAATCCTCGAAGAAGCTAAATAGTGAAAAGGAGGATTTCATGATTCAGACAGAGAGTAGATTACGCGTGGCAGATAACTCCGGTGCAAGAGAACTCCTCGTTATCCATGTCATCGGAAGTACGGGACGGAAATACGCCAACATTGGCGACCTGGTAAAATGCACGGTAAAAAATGCAACGCCGGGCGGATCGGTCAAAAAGGGCGATGTTGTGAAAGCGGTTATCGTTCGTTCCAAGTCTGGTGTCAGCCGGAAGGACGGAAGTTACATCTCCTTTGATGATAACGCCGCTGTGATTGTCCGCGATGATAAAAACCCGGTAGGAACCCGTATTTTCGGACCGGTTACCAGAGAGCTTCGTGCGAATGGTTTCATGAAGATCATTTCACTGGCTCCGGAAGTACTGTAAGGGGGATTTTATGCACGTTAAAAAAGGTGATAAAGTTCAAGTGATTTCCGGTCGCTTCAAGGGAGAGGTTGGTAAGGTCTTATCCACGCTTCCCAAGAGCAATCGGGTGGTCGTTGAAGGTATCAATATTCAAACAAAACACCGTAAACCCAGAAGCATGAATGATCCGGGTGGGCTGGTGAAGTCCGAGGGTCCCATCCATGCATCCAATGTTCTTCTCTATGATGAAGAAGCGGGACGCGGTGTGAGAACTCGCAAGGAAGTCCAGGACGGGAAAAAGGTCCGGGTTTCTGTGAAGACAAACAAAAGCTTAGATAAATAAGGAGGCACAAGATGACAGAATCAAGATTATTTGATCGTTACAAAAATGAAGTCGTGCCTGCTTTGATGAAGCAATTTGAGTATGACAACATTATGCAGGTTCCAAAGCTGGAGAAGATCATCATCAACATTGCGGTTGGTGAGGCAAAGGACAACCCCAAGCTTTTGGAAAGTGCGGTACGTGAGTTAACACAGATCTCGGGAGAGAAGCCTGTTGTTATCAATGCGAAGAAGTCCGTTGCGAACTTTAAGCTTCGTGAGGGAACTCCCATTGCAACGAAGGTCACCCTCCGCCGAAAGAAGATGTATGATTTCTTGGATAAGCTGATCAGCATTGCACTTCCTCGCGTAAGAGACTTCCATGGCGTTTCCGATACGTCCTTTGACGGTCGTGGAAATTATGCGATGGGTATCAAGGAACAGCTGATCTTCCCGGAGATTGAATACGACGAGGTCGATGAGATTCGTGGGATGGACGTTATCATCGTCACCACCGCGAAGACGGATGAAGAAGCTAGGGCATTTCTTGGTTTGATGGGTATGCCCTTTGTGAAGAGATAGTCAGGAGGACTGAATGGCAAAGAAATCGATGATTGCAAAACAGCAGAGAAAGCCGAAGTTCTCAACTCGTGCTTACACACGCTGCAGCATCTGTGGACGCCCTCACGCTGTTCTCCGCAAGTACGGAATCTGCCGTATTTGCTTCCGCGAGTTGGCTTACAAGGGACAGATCCCCGGCGTGAAAAAAGCAAGTTGGTAATTTGAGGAGGAGGAAGAATTATGATGACAGATCCGATCGCGGATATGCTCACTCGCATCCGCAATGGGAATTTAAAAAAGCATGAATCGGTTGAGGTTCCTGCTTCTAACATGAAAAAAAGCCTCGCTCAAATTCTTTTGGATGAAGGTTATATCAAGGGATACAATGTGGTTGATGACGATAAGCAGGGCATGATCACCATCGACTTGAAGTATGTGGACGAAGAGCGTTCCATCTCCGGCATTAAGAGAATTTCCAAGCCGGGTCGTCGGGTTTATGTTCGTGCGCAAGAAGTTCCTTATGTATTAGGGGGCTTAGGGATCGCAATCCTCTCCACCTCCCACGGCGTTCTAACCGACAAGCAGGCTCGTAAAGATGGCGTCGGCGGCGAAGTCATCTGCTACGTCTGGTAATGCGAAGGAGGATGAAATGTCTAGAATTGGTTTAAAACCCATCGAAATTCCTTCGAACGTGGAACTTTCGATTGATGATCACAATAAAGTCACCGTGAAAGGACCGAAAGGGACTCTGGAGAAGCAGATTGGCCGCGATTTCACCATCACGGTGGAGGACAAAACGGTTCATGTCGCTCGTCCCGATGATGAGAAGAAGAACCGGTCTTTGCACGGCCTTTATCGTTCCCTGATCGCAAACATGATTGACGGAGTTACCGAAGGCTTTTCCAAGAAGCTGCTCATCGAAGGAACCGGATATCGTGCGCAGAAGCAGGGATCCAATCTGGTGATGAACCTGGGGTACTCCCATCAGGTCACCATTCCGGATTCGGAGATTGTAAAGACCGAGGTGCCCGATGATCGTACGATCATTGTTTCCGGGTATGATAAGCAGGCAGTTGGAAACTTTGCAGCGAACATTCGTCGTTGGAGATTACCGGAACCCTATAAGGGCAAGGGAATTCGCTATGAGGATGAGCACGTTCGTCGTAAAGTCGGTAAGACTGGTAAGTAGAGGAGGCGTCAATGGCTAAATTTAATAAAAAGACGAATCGTCTGGCACGTCATGCACGTGTTCGCAACAAGATTGCCGGAACGCCTGAGAGACCCCGTCTGAACGTCTTTAAGAGCAACCAGAACATCTATGCTCAGATTATTGATGACCAGACAGGAACTACTTTAGTTTCGGCTTCTACCCTGGATAAAGAGGTAGAGCAGAAGGGTTCCAATGTGGAATCGGCAAAAGCAGTTGGTCAATTGATTGGCCAGCGGGCAAAGGACAAGGGAATTGAAACAGTTGTCTTCGATCGCTCCGGATATCTCTATCACGGCAAGGTCAAGGCGATTGCGGAAGGTGCCCGTGAATCCGGCCTTAAGCTGTAGACGGAGAGGAGAAAAGAATGTATAAAGAAGACAATAAGCAAGAGTTTGCTGAAAAAGTCGTTTACATCAATCGCGTCTCCAAGACGGCGAAAGGTGGACGTACGGCTCGCTTCTCCGCCATTGTTGTCGTTGGTGACGGCAAAGGTCGCGTAGGAGTCGGTACCGGGAAATCTCTGGAAGTACCCGAGGCAATTCGCAAGGGTTCCGAAGATGCAAAGAAGAACATGGTAACGGTACAGATCGTGGGAACCTCGATTCCCCACCGGATCGAAGGAGTCGCAGGCGCAGGTCGCGTTCTTCTGATGCCGGCCCGGGAAGGTACCGGTATCATCGCAGGTGGTCCGGTTCGTGCCGTCTGTGAAGTTGCGGGAATCACGGATATTCGTGCAAAATCCCTGGGATCCTCCAATGCCAGAAGTATTGTGAATGCTACCATGAATGGTCTCACTTCCATGAAGACGGTTGAGCAGGTTGCAAAGCTCCGTGGTAAGAGTGCCGAAGAGATTCAGAAGTAGGAGGCGGATCATGGCGAAATTGCAAGTAACTTTAAAGAAAAGCTATATCGGACGCCAGGAAAGACAGCGCAAGGTTGCACAAGCCCTGGGTTTGACAAAGATCGGCCAGACGGTCGTACATGAAGACAACGAGGCGGTACGAGGAGCAATTGCCAAGATTGCCTTTATGCTTGACGTTGTCGAACTGAACTAGGAGGTATCCATGAAACTTCACGAGTTAACGCCGTCACAGGGTGGCGGATCCAAGAAGCGGAAACGTGTCGGACGCGGACATGCCTCAGGTTGGGGAAAGTTCGCCGGCCGTGGTCGTGATGGACAGAACTCCCGCAGCGGCGGGGGCGTTCGTCCCGGCTTTGAGGGTGGTCAGCTTCCCCTCTTCCGTCGTTTGCCGAAACGCGGTTTTCACAACAATTTTTCCAAGTTTTATGCTACCGTTAACCTTTCCGATTTAAACAGCTTCGAAGATGGGGCTGTTGTGAATGCAGATGCTTTAGTGGAATGCGGCCTGATTCATCGGTCGGAGCTGGGTGTCGGCTTAAAGGTCTTAGGGGACGGCGAACTGGAAAAGAAATTAACCGTTCAAGCCCAAAAATTTTCAAAATCGGCGGAAGAAAAAATTCAAGCAGCAGGGGGAAAGGCTGAGGTGATCTAATGTTCGCCACGCTAAAGAATGCATGGAAGGTGGAAGACACCCGAAAGAGAATTATCTTCACTATCCTCATGGTTGTGATTCTTCGATTGGGCAATGCGCTTCCCATTCCTTATGCGAATCTAGATATTATCGGACAGATTTACAATTCCGCAGCAGGAAGTATGCTGGGAATTTTGAACCTGGTAAGTGGTGGTGGCTTGGCAACCCTGAGTGTCTTTGCACTGGGGGTTGGTCCTTACATCACTTCACAGATCGTGATTCAGCTTTTGACTTTCGCCATTCCTACCTTGGAAGAGATGTCCAAGGAAGGAGAGGATGGAAGAAAGAAGATTCAACAGATAACGAAGTATTTGGGAGTTGCTTTAGCCTTTCTGCAGGCTTTTGCGATTGTGCAAGGTATTTTTGCACAGGCCTTTGCAACCGGTGGTTGGCTGCAAAAGGCAATAGCGATTTTGGTTATGGTAGCCGGTGCCCAGTTCGTGGTTTGGATTGGTGACACCATTACCGAGAAGGGCGTTGGAAACGGCGTATCCTTCATCATCTTCCTGGGAATCGTGGCCAATATGCCCGGTCGCTTGTACCTGATGGTGCAATCCGCGATTCGGGGAACCATGAATCCGTTGGTTTTGGCCCTGATTATCCTGATTGTATTGGCCATCGTTGTGGTGGTCGTACTCCTTAATGAAGGAGAGCGGAAGGTACCGGTCCAGTACGCAAAGCGTGTGGTCGGTCGTAAGATGTATGGCGGACAAGCAACCCATATTCCGGTGAAGGTGAATATGGCCGGCGTTCTTCCCATCATCTTTGCTACGGCTCTCTTAGCATTACCGCAAACCTTAGGCTTGATCCTGGGTGGCGGCGTGCAGAATTTTGTGCAGGATTTCCTGACTCCGGTTGGCTGGAAGGGATTGATTATTCAGTCCATTTTCCAGGTTGCCCTGATTATTCTGTTTGCCTATTTCTACAACTCGATTCAGTTTAATGCGTACGAGTATTCCAGAAATATGCAGCAGTCGGGTGGATTTGTCCCCGGCATTCGTCCGGGACGTCCGACCACAGAGTTCTTGCAGAGAATTGTAAGTCGAATCACCTTTATCGGAGCAGTGATCTTGGCTGTTCTATCCATTGTTCCTCAAGTCGTTTCTCGTATTTTCGGGGTGCGGTTGGGCTTTGGCGGTACCTCCGTCATCATCGTTGTCGGTGTGGTGCTGGAGATGGTTCGTGCCTTGGAAGCTCGTTTACAGATGCGTCATTATAAGGGATTCCTAAAACGGTAACGAAGAAAGGGGTTTGAGGTGAAACTGGTTTTATTGGGCCCACCCGGAGCGGGAAAGGGCACGCAAGCAAAGTTTTTGGTGGAAGAGCTTGGATTGGTTCATATCTCCACGGGAGATATCTTCCGCTCCAATATTAAAGAGGAAACAGACCTTGGCAAGCAGGTGAAAGCCTATCTTGCGGAAGGAAAGCTGGTACCCGATGAATTGACCATCGCCATGGTCTGGGATCGCTTGGACCAGGATGATCTTCAGAATGGTTACCTGCTGGACGGATTCCCTCGGACAATTGCTCAAGCAGAAGCTTTGGATCAAGGACTGGAGAAGCGGGGCCAGGAGCTGGATGCGGTGATCTGCATCAACGTTCCGAATGAAACCTTAATTCAGCGTTTGGCAGGAAGAAGAGTTTGCCCCGACTGTGGTTCCAGTTACCACGTTACGGAGAACCCACCGAAGAAGGAAGGAATCTGTGATTCCTGTGGTGCCCAATTAATCCAAAGAGAGGATGACTCGGAAGAAACCGTGCGGGAGCGGATTTCGGTCTACGATAAACAGACAAAGCCTTTGGTAGATTACTACAAAAAAGAAGGCAAGCTGTTAGATATCAATGGTGACCAGGATGTTGCTCTTGTTACGGAAGATATCCGTAAAGCTCTGAAACACTGAGCTTTCTTCATCGAATGATCCTTAAGCGGAAATTATGACACAAGAACGAAATATGAACAAACCATGTACCCTTAGAGCCGGCCAAATTGTGAAGTCGAAAGCAGGTCGCGACAAGGCGAACATCTTTCTCGTTCTCGAGATTCTTGATGCCAAACACGTCTTGGTGGTGGATGGGAAGCTCCATCCCCTGCAACGACCAAAGAAGAAGCGCATTAAGCATCTGCAAGCCTATCGAGCGCAGTTGGACGATTTAGAGGCGATGAAAAAGAATGAGGAATTCAATGATTCCTATATTCGAAGCGTATTATTGCCCTATAAGGTACAAGAGGAGGACAGATAATGTCATCAAAAGACGTAATTGAAGTTGAGGGTGTTGTTCAAGAGCGCCTCCCGAATGCAATTTTCATCGTTCAGCTTGAGAATGGACACGAGGTTACCGCTCATATCTCGGGTAAATTAAGGATGAATTACATTCGGATTCTCGAAGGAGACCGGGTCACTGTAGAGCTCTCACCCTATGACTTATCAAAGGGAAGAATCACATGGAGAAAGAAATAGGAGGAAGCCATGAAAGTTAAACCATCTGTAAAAAAGATGTGTGATAAATGTAAGATCATCAAGCGCAAAGGTCGCGTGATGGTTATTTGTGAAAATCCGAAGCATAAACAACGTCAAGGTTAACACGGGGGTGAACGAAGTTGGCAAGAATTGCAGGTATTGATTTACCGAAAGATAAAAGAGTGGAGATCGGTCTGACCTATATTTTCGGCATCGGACGAGCACTCTCCAATAAGATTTTAAGTGCAGCAGGCGTCAATCCGGACACTCGTGTTCGTGATCTGACCGAGGACGAAGTCCAGAACATTCGTGAACAGATTTCTCATGAGCAGGTGGAAGGTGACCTTCGCCGTGAGGTGTCTTTGAATATCAAGAGACTTCGTGAGATTAACTGCTATCGTGGGATCCGTCACCGCAAGAATTTGCCGGTGAGAGGACAGAATACGAAGAACAATGCCCATACGCGTAAGGGAAGAAAGAGATAGGAGGAGTCAATGGCACAGAAAAAAGCTACACGCCGTGGCGGTAAGAAAAAAGTTAAAAAGAATGTAGCCAGCGGACAGGCTCATATCGTTTCGACCTTTAACAACACCATCGTTACTTTGTCCGATTTAAACGGGAATGTCCTCTCCTGGGCGTCTGCCGGCCAGCTGGGCTTCCGCGGATCCAGAAAATCCACTCCTTACGCTGCCCAGCAGTGTGCGGAAGAAGCTGCAAAGAAGGCCATGGAGCAGGGATTGAAGACGGTTGAAGTCTATGTAAAGGGACCGGGATCCGGTCGTGAATCCGCTATCCGTAGTCTCGAAGCGGTGGGCTTGAGCGTTACCCTTATTAAGGATGTCACGCCGATTCCCCATAATGGTTGCAGACCGCCGAAGAGAAGAAGAGTATAACGGAGGATATTATGGCTAGATATACAGGACCGATTTTAAAGCGCTGCCGTGCTCTGGAACTGGAGCCGCAGGTCGTTGGGATTAATAAAAAGTCAAAGCGGAACCCAAAGCGTAACACCAGAAAACTGAGTGATTACGGAATGCAGCTTCGCGAAAAACAGAAGGCAAAATTCGTCTATGGCGTCATGGAAAAGCCCTTCCGTAAGCTGTATCGCTTGGCGGAGCGCATGGACGGACAGACCGGTTGGAATCTGCTGAAGTTATTAGAGCTTCGCTTTGATAATGTCGTCTATCGGATGGGTTTTGCATCCACCCGTCAACAGGCTCGTCAGCTGATTGTTCACGGACATTTCCGCCTCAATGGTAAAAAGGTTGATATTCCTTCGGTAACGCTGAAGGTGGGGGATGTGATTACGGTTCGCGAAAAGTCTCACCAGAATGGGATCTTCAAGGACACCTCTTCCAATCTGTGGAATCAGATGCCCTGGGTTTCCGTTGATGAGGACAAGCTGGAGGGACGTGTTCTCTCTGAGCCGATGCGCGATAACATTGATTTTCCCATCGAGGAAACGCAGATCGTCGAGTTGTACTCGAAGTAATCTCGTCGGCATTACTCAATGATAGGAGGCTCATCCGTGGTAAATAAGCTCGATACAAAAGTTGACATCCTTGAAGTGGATGAAGAACAGAACTATGGAAAGTTCAGCATGTCTCCCTTGGAACGTGGATATGGCACGACCTTAGGCAATTCTCTGCGTCGTGTTCTCCTGTCCTCGCTGCCCGGCACGTCAGTTTCTTCGATTAAGTTTGATGAAGGGGTTCCCCATGAGTTTTCCACCGTGGAAGGCGTTTTGGAAGATGTTCCGGAGATTATCTTAAACATCAAAGGCATCGCCATCAAGCGCCTCTCCGGAGATGGAGAGCCGGTTTCTCTTCGTTTAGATGTGGAAGGACCCAAGATTGTTACCGCCGGTGACATCCAAAAGGTAACCGAACTGGAGATTGTAAATCCGGATCAATACCTGTGCACCGTCAACAGCGAAGGGGCCATTCACCTGGAGATGACCGTGATTGATGGAAGCGGCTATAATCTTTCCGACATGAACAAATCTGAGAGCGATCCCATTGGAACCATCGCCATTGATTCCTCCTTTACCCCCGTGAAGAAGGTAAATTTCTCCGTGGAAAACACCCGGGTACAGCAGATTACCGACTACGATAAGCTGCTCTTGGAGGTTTGGACGAATGGAACCATCACTCCTCAGGAAGCGGTTGCTCAGGGTTCTCAGGTCTTAATTGATCACCTGAATCTGTTTACCGAGCTGCCGAATGTTGTGTTTGAAGAAGAAGAAGTTCAGGAAGAGCCACAAAACCAGGAGAACACCCTTCTCCTGAAGCCGATTGAAGATCTAGACCTCTCGCTACGCAGCTATAACTGCTTGAAGAGAGCGAACATCAACACATTGGGAGACATCGTATCCTATGATGCGAAGGAACTTGCCAAGATTCGTAACTTCGGGAAGAAGTCCTTCCAGGAAGTGCAGGAGAAGGTTCAGGCAATGGGTCTGGAGCTCAACTCGGAAATCGACGAATAGCAGGAGGAGAATAGATTGGCAAACTTAAGAAAATTAGGGAGAAGAACGGATCATCGCAGCGCCATGTTGCGGAATCTTGTCGCTTCTCTGTTTAAAAACGGTAAGATTACCACTACGGTAACGCGTGCAAAGGAAGCACAGCGGTTGGCAGAAAAGATCATCAGCCTAGGAAAGAAGAATGATCTTTCTTCCAAGAGAGCGGTGTCGTCGTTCCTTTACGAGAATGAAGTTGCTAAGAAGCTGGTGGAAGAAATTGCTCCCCGTTATGCAGAGCGTAACGGTGGATACACTCGGATTTTAAAGATGGGTCCCCGTCGCGGAGATGGATCCGAGTTGGCAGTTCTTGAGCTTGTAGACTAGTAGAGAAATGGTCTTCCTTTCGGTGGAAAGGAAGGCCGTTTTTTATCTGGAAAGGGAAAAGCATGTGGAAATTCATGCAGCGTTGGATTCCCGATTCTCTGGATTTTGCGCAGAGACGGAAAAAGGTGGGGACCCTGTCTTCCTATTTGGGAATCGGCGTCAACTTTCTTCTTGCCCTGGGAAAGGGGCTTGTCGGCTATCTTACCTCTTCCATCTCTATTCTGGGAGATGGCTTAAATAACCTCTTCGATTCCATCTCCGCCTTCGTCTCGCTGTTTTCTTTCCGAATGGCGGATAAGCCGAAGGACAAGGAGCACCCCTTTGGTCATGCGCGGGTGGAATACATCGCTTCTTCCGGGGTTTCCCTGCTCATTCTTTATGTGGGAATCACCCTTTTCTGGGAGTCCCTGCAGAAGGTGCTCCATCCCGAGGCCATGGAGGTTTCCCTCCTGCAGTTGGGCGTTTTATTGGCTTCGATCCTGCTGAAGTATGTCCTGTATCGCTACTATCGGCAGGCGGGAGAGAGCATCCATTCTCAGCTTTTGCTCGCCAATGCCACGGATTCCCTATCGGATATTCTGGCGACCTCGGGAATCATCCTGGCTCTCTTGCTCTCCCTGGTGATACCGGGGCCGATGGATGGCATCATGGGTCTGCTGGTCGCGGTCATTATCTTGAAAAATGGCTATGAGACCCTCTTGTCCACCTTTGATCGTCTGATGGGGACGCCCCCCCGCCCGACCTTTGTGGAGGAGCTGAAGCGACTGATTGAGGGGAGAGAAGACGTTTTGGGGGTTCATGACATCATGGTCCATGACTATGGGCCGGGAAGACAGTATGTCACCGCTCATGTGGAGGTTAAGGCGACCCTGTCCCTGGTGGATGCCCATGAGCTTGCGGACTCCCTGGAGCGGACCCTGGAGCAGGAGAAAGGAATTCACCTGACTCTTCATATGGATCCCATGGTCATGGATAACCCCAAGGTTAACCGAATGCGAAAGCGGATCCGGGAACTCCTGGCAAAGGCGCATCCCTCTTACGGAATTCATGACTTTCAGATTTTGGACCAGTCCTGTTGGAAAAAGATTACCTTTGACCTCATGGTACCCTGGAAAGATCCGACGGACGATGAGGATCTTCAGCGTGAGGTGGAGACCTTTGTGGGCGCCTTGTATCCGGACTTCCTCGTGGAAGTAACCGTGGACCGGGGCGTGGTAACGGAAAACTCCTTAGGAAAATAAAAAATAATTCCTGAGGTTGACAAGTCTGAAAACGTTATCTAAAATAAGATGAACTTTTAAATTTAAATAGGAGGGTTGTATGAAAAAACTTACCAAGCTCATGTCCCTGATGTTGGCGCTGGCTATGATCTTCACCCTAGCATCCTGCGGACAAAGTGGAGAAAAGAAAACGGAATCGGGGAAAGCAGAGGTTTCCAAGGAAGAAACGGCTTCTTCCAAGGGTTCGGAAGACAAAGACGGGGGAAAAGAGGACGCCAAGTCTGGCAAGTCCTATGAGATCGGAGTTGCAATCTATCAGTACAACGACAATTTCATGACCCTCTATCGGAAGGAACTGCAGAAGTACTTCGATGAGCTTTCCGCCAAGGATGGGAAAACCTATCATCTGGAATTCCAGGATGGAAAGAATGACCAGTCCACACAGACGGAACAGCTGAAGAACTTCATTGCTCAGAAAAAGGATTTAATCATCGCAAACCTGGTCGATCCGACGGGTTCCGATGCCATTATCCAGGAAGCCAAGGCCGCGAACATTCCAGTGGTTTTTGTAAACCGGGAGCCGACCCAGGAGACCATGGGACTTTGGCCGGGAAAGATTACTTATGTGGGCGTTGATGCTCGTCAGTCCGGAATTTTCCAGGGAGACATGATCGCCAACCTGGAGAACAAGGGCGATGTCAATGGGGACGGAAAGGTTTCCTACCTGATGATCATGGGAGATGCCGGAAACGTGGACGCAGAACAGCGGACCAAATACTCCATTGAGACCTTGGAAAAGGCCATCAAGACGGAGAAGCTGGACGAACAGCGCGGAAACTGGGATCAGGCCAAGGGCCAGGAAATTGCAGCCAACGCGTTGAGCAAAAACGGAAACAGCTTGGAAGTGATTTTCTCCAACAACGATGGGATGGCACTGGGTGCGATTCAGGCCATCAAGAGTGCGGGACGGACGGTCAACAAAGACATCTATATTGTCGGCGTGGATGCGCTTCCCGAGGTTGTGGAACTCATCGGTAAGAATGAATTCACGGGCACTGTTTTGAACGACTACTATAACCAGGCACATACCGCTGCGGAGATTGGCATCGAGATGCTCAATGGCAAGGACGTGAAGCCTTACTACTGGCATGACTATGTCAAGGTCCAGAAGCCGGAAGACTCGCAATTGAAGCGGTTGGAATACCGGGCAGAGACCATGGAAGAGTACCAGAAGCGGTTGAAAGACCAGTACGGTACCAGCAAATAACAAATAAAGGTTGTTGAAGCGGAGACGCCGGGATCCGGCGTCTCTCTTCATATCAAGAGAAAGATTGAGGGAACGAAAAAAACGGAAAGGGAATCGGAATGAGTGATGTGATTCTGGAAATGAAAAATATCAGGAAGGCCTTTCCCGGCGTACAGGCGCTAGACGGTGTGAATCTAACCATAGAGAAGGGCCAGGTCCATGCTCTCATGGGGGAAAACGGAGCCGGGAAATCCACCTTGATGAAGTGCCTCTATGGAATCTATTTTCGCGATGAGGGCGAGATTCTTTTAAATGAAAAAGACGTTCATTTTAAGAACTCCAAGGAAGCCCTGGATGCGGGGATCGCCATGATTCACCAGGAACTGCAACCAATTCCCATGATGTCTGTCGCGGAGAATATCTTTTTGGGAAACTACCCGAGAAAAGGCCTCTTTGTCGACCAAGGAAAGATGAATGAGGAGACGGCGAAGTACCTGAAAACGGTGGGGTTGGAGGTAAAGCCAACGACCTTGCTGGCGAATCTGACCATTTCGCAGCAGCAATCCGTGGAAATCGCCAAGGCGATTTCTCACCATGCCAAGGTGATCATCATGGATGAACCGACCTCTTCTTTGACGTCCAATGAAGTGGATAAATTATTTGCCATCATTCGCGACCTCTGTCAGCAGGGGATTGCCATTATTTATATTTCTCATAAGATGGACGAGATCAAGAAGATTGCGGACAAGATTACGATCATGCGGGATGGAACCTACGTGGGGACCTATGACGCTGCCTCCATAAGCACGGAAGAAATCATTCGGCGGATGGTGGGTCGGAAGCTGGACAACCAGTTCCCGGACCATGTGAATGAATCCACGGCGGATCTGATGCTCGATGTCAGAAATTTCACCTCACCCAACCCCCTTTCCTTCAAAGAGTGCTCCTTCCAGCTCAACCGGGGCGAGATTCTGGGCGTTGCGGGTCTTGTGGGCGCCCAACGATCGGAACTCATGGAAGCGGTGTTTGGCCTTCGTGAGCATGTGCCGGGCGGGGAGATCTATCTCAATGGCCGACCCGTGACAATCCGAGAGCCCAAAGATGCCATCAAAAACGGAATCGCTCTCGTTACCGAGGATCGCCGTGAATCCGGTATCTTCGGTGTTTTATCCATCGCCGACAACATAACCATTGCCTCCATCCGGGACTTTGTCCACATGGGGCTCTTAAAAAAGGGAAAGATGGAAGAGGTGGTGGACCAGGGCATTCAGGCCCTGCAGATCAAGGCCCCCAGTTCTCAAACAACCATTGAGTCCCTGTCGGGAGGAAACCAGCAGAAGGTGATTTTGGCCCGCTGGTTGGCAACGCAGCCGGATATCTTTATCCTGGATGAACCGACCCGAGGCATTGATGTCGGTGCGAAGTACGAAATCTATGAGATCATCGATGAGCTCTCCCGGCAGGGAAAATCCGTCATCATGATTTCCTCGGAGATGAGTGAGGTCCTGGGCATCACCGATCGGATCATGGTCATGTGCGAGGGACGCATTTCCGGCTACCTCAAAACGGAGGATGCCAGCCAGGAAAAGATCATGGAATTAGCCACTCGGTTCATGGCGAAAACCACAAAAGAACCCGTGGTGGAAGGATAGAAGGAAGGAGTCCAGAATGAACGAAAAATCGAAAACGACCCCAGCGGAGCGGAAAAGCGGCACCGTAAAGAATTGGCTCATTGAAAACGCCCTGATTGTGGTCATCATCATCATGGCAATCTACACGGCGTTTCGGGCCACCACCTTTCTCACTTTTGAGAACATGAAGAATATCCTGATGAACGTGTCGGTCCGCTTTGTCATCGCACTGGGGGTCTCCGGCTGCTTGATTATTCGAGGAACGGACCTGTCCGCCGGTCGTGTCGTGGGTCTTGCTGCGGTCATCACGGCGGTCATGTTGCAGAGGCCCGATGCCTCCGCAGGCGTTCTCTATGAACAGGTGGCAGGATCTCCCATTCTCGTCGCCCTGCTGGCAGCGCTGGCGGTGGGCCTGCTCATGGGACTGATCAATGGATTGATCATCGCCTTCTTCTATGTGCCACCCTTTATTGCGACCCTGGGTACCCAGATTGCAATCTATGGTTTGAACATGATCCTGTCTAAGAACGTGCCGATCGGCTCCCTGAATTCCAACTTCACCTTCTTCGGGGTGAGTGGCCTAAAGCTGGGACCGATTACCCTACCCTGGATTTTCTTCGTGGCGGTTTTCCTGGGCATCCTCATGCATATTCTTTATCGAAGAACAACCTATGGAAAGTACATGTATGCCATCGGCGGGAACGAGGTTGCCGCGGAGGTCTCGGGCGTTAATACGAAGCGGTCAAAGATTTTGATCTTTAGCTTGGCGGGTCTTCTCTATGGTTTGGCGGGATTCCTGCTGACGGCAAAAACGGGATCGGCAGCGGTTTCGGCAGGAACCGGATACGAACTGGAGGCCATTGCGGCGGCGACCATCGGTGGTGTTTCCACCGCAGGTGGTGTGGGAACCGTTCCGGGAGTCTTCCTGGGCGTTTTGGTCTTTGAGATGTTAAAGACCTGCCTGCAGTTCCTGGGCATTTCGCCGGAGATGACCAACATCTTCCAGGGAATTGTCATCGTGGTTGCCGTTGCCCTGGATATTCGCAAAACCATGCGGAAAAAATAAGAGGGGAACAAGAGAAGAGAAGGTTGGGGCTGTTACGAAGGTACAGCCCCTCTTTTATGAAAGGAGCCCTATGGTTCTTCGACAAATCGAACGGGAAAACGAAACAATCTACGTAGCGGTGCTCCCGGACCGGGGCTGTCGGATTCGGAGTATTTACCATAAGAAGAAGCACTTTGAACTGCTTTTTCAAGCCGAAAAAATGGAAGAAACCGGGGACATCAACCGGGCCTATCCGCAAGCGACCTGGGGAGCCCCCTTTTCGCAATATGACTGCTCGGGACTGGATGACTGTCTTCCCACGATTGATCCCTGTGTGCTCCCCGGAAAGAGGAAGCTTCCCGACCACGGAGACTGTTGGTCCTTACCCTGGACCGTGCGGGAAGAGGAGAGCCGACAGAATGACCGGCTTGTGGCGGAGGTCGCTCTCCGATCGCTGCCGCTTACCCTGCGCCGGGAGGTCCTTTTGGAGGAGGAGGGCCTCCTTCTGAGATATCAGCTGCGAAACTGGGGAGAGAGTCCCTGCCCCTGGCTGTGGGCCCTGCATGGATTGGTTCGCTTGGAAGATGATTGCGAGGTGCACCTCCCTCTGCATC
Source organism: uncultured Tissierellia bacterium (assembly GCA_937923265.1). Taxonomy (GTDB): domain Bacteria; phylum Bacillota; class Clostridia; order Tissierellales; family Peptoniphilaceae; genus CALAJY01. Next base: position 28,633 of record CALAJY010000032.1, on the reverse strand, counting down.
CCCCTCTCAAAGAAGTCAATCGAAAACAGGTTGTTGACCTGGACCGGGGGAGATTTTTCCTCCGAGACCTGCCGGCAGGGGATTCGTTTAAATACTACCTAGAGGGTCCCTTGGAAGAGGGACACGGGGAGATTCGGTATCCCCGGCACGGGATCAGGTACACGGTGGACTTCGATGCCCAACAGCTTCCCTACCTGGGGCTCTGGGTGACGACGGGGGGCTTTCGGGGCGAGAAGAACCTGGCCCTGGAGCCCTCCAATGCCTTTTACGATCGTCTGGACCGGGCCATGGAGAATCAGACGGCGGGTTGGATCAATCCCGGTCAGGTCCGGGAATGGTGGGTTCGCCTCGGTCTGCAGGAAGCGGGATCCGGAAAGAAACAGAGGAAAGAGTGATGAAAGAAATTTTACAAAAGCTGGCCAAGGCCTTCGAAGAGACTTATGGGAGCGGGGAAGGCCTCCGTTTTTTCTTTGCTCCCAGTCGCATCAATCTCATTGGTGAGCACATTGACTACAATGGCGGGAAAGTCTTTCCCTTTGCCATCACCATTGGTACCTATGGCGTGGCCCGACCGAATGGCTTATCGGAGATTCGCCTTCGGTCCTTGAATATGGAGACCGGGGGAAGTCTTTCGATTCCGCTTCCCCCCTACCAGGAAGAGCGGGATTGGCTCAATTACGGCGCCGGCGTTTTTCAGACGCTTCAGAAAAAAGGGTATCCCCTCCGGGGCTTCGACGGCCTGGTCTGGGGCAACATCCCCAATGGATCGGGACTGAGCTCCTCCGCCAGCCTGGAACTCCTGCTGGGGCAGATGATGAGCAGCCTCTTTGCTGACGGCCGGATCCCCATCCGGGATCTGGTGGAAGCGGGAATCTGGTGCGAGAATGAATTCTTTGGCCTCCACACGGGGATGATGGACCAATATGTGATCGGCTTTGGAAAGAAAGACCATGCCATGTTGCTGGATACGGCGAAATGGACTCATGAACAGATTCCCTTTCATCTTCCCGGTTATCGGACCGTGATCCTTAACAGCAAGAAGCGAAGGGAATTGAAGGATTCCAAATACAACGAACGGCGGGGGGAGTGTGAGCAGGCCCTGGCGATCCTCAGGAAGGAAAAAGAGATCCGCTGTCTCTGCGACCTGACGTCGGAAGATCTTCCCTTGTTACAAAAGCTGGAGAATCCCATCTTGAAGAAACGGGCTCGTCATGTGATCACGGAAAATGTTCGGGTGGGAGAAGCGGTGCAGGCGCTCCAAGAGAAGAATTGGGAGAGACTGGGAGCGCTTCTCAGAGAAAGTCAACGATCCCTGTCCCAGGATTATGAAGTCAGCGGGCCCTATCTCGATGCCATCACGGAGGCAGCCAATGCGGTTCCCTCCTGCCTGGGAGCACGGATGACGGGAGCGGGTTTCGGAGGCTGTGGAATCGCCCTGGTGAAAGAAGAGGCCATCGAGGACTTCTCTGATCGGGTTACGGCGGTCTACCGGAAGCAGACGGGTTTGACGCCGGAACTGATTCCCTGTCTTCCCGATGATGGGGTGCGGGAAATCCCACGGTGAGAGGCGAGGATTGAGGGAGGTTTTATGACGAGACAATCCGTCGGGGGAGAAAAAGAGCCATTCCTTTGTCCTTTCCCAATATGGTAAACTAGAATGGAAAAGATAGTTTTCAGGGAAAGGAGACGAGATGAAATTCATTCAAAAACATCGAGGCGTTGCACTGAGCTTGCTGGCCCTCGTATTACTTTATCTTTCCGGGTTCTTGATCTTTTCCATGGTGAGTTTCCCGAAAACGACCGTGAATGGAAAAGCAGCGGCTCTGCAAAGCCGATCGACCCTCTTGGAAAAGCCGATCTCCACCGAGCCCTATGTTCTTCAGGGAAGAAAGGGTCACAAGTTGACGATGACGGAGCAGGAGCTGAATTTTCGCTATCGGTTAGAACGGGTGCAAAAGCCGGCGGAACGGCTGTGGGCGTGGCCGATTGAGGTGTTTCGCAGCCATCCCTACCGGGCCGAATACCGGGTGAAATTTGATGAGGAAAAGTTAAAAGAGAAAATTGCCCGGTCGGCCTTATTGGAAGGTCAAGAGGCTCCCGAGGATGCCAAGCTTGTCATCCGTGCCAAGGGCGCGGAAATTGTTCCGGAGAAGGAAGGAAACCGCCTGAGCGAAGCCAACCTCAGAAAAGCCATTTCCGAGGCCTTTCTTCGGGAAGAAAGGCTGGTAACTCTGGATTCCTACTACGACGCCCCCCAGAGAAGGGCCAAGGATTCCGCCCTGGTCCGGGCCAAGGAGGAGGCCAACCACCTCTTGGGAAGCCATGTGGTCTTTGACTTTAAGGACCGAAGCTATGAGCTTACGCCGGCTGCTTTGGCAGAGATGATTGCCTATACGAAAGAGGGAAAGGTTGCTCTCCAACAGGACCAAGTGCGGAGCTGGGTGGCAAGAATGGCCCAGGAGACCGACACCTATGGAAAGCCTCGCAAGTTTAAGGCCACCGGCTTGGGGGAGATCACCGTCCCCGGTGGCATCTACGGCTGGCAGATTTCGGTCAACGCCACCACGAAGAAACTCCGGGAGTGTCTCCAAAAAGGTGGGGACCACAAGATCGAGCCCATTTACCGAATCAGAGGGAGTCGGCGGGAGAAGGATGACATCGGATCCACCTATGTGGAGGTGGACATCTCCCGACAACACCTCTGGGCGTATAAAGACGGAAAGCTGCTCACCCAGGGAGACGTGGTGACCGGGATGGTCAACAAGGAGAATGAGACCCCGGTTGGGGTCAATGTGATTTGGTCTCGAGAAAAAGATCGCATCCTGCGTGGCCAGATTATCAATTCCACCAAGAAATATGAGACGCCCGTGAGCTACTGGATGCCCGTAAACTGGGGCGGCGTGGGGCTCCACGATGCGGGTTGGAGAAAGCAGTTTGGGGGAACCATTTATAAAGGAAATGGCTCTAATGGCTGCATCAACTGTCCGCCCGATCTGGCCAAAACCCTCTTTGAAAATTTCACCACCGGAACCCCGGTGGTGATCTACGAGAGCAGCAGTTCAGACTCTCCCCAAGAGAAAATTTAGAAAAAAACGGTCCTCGGAGAAGGAATCTCTTCTCCGAGGACCGTTTTTCGGTTTGTGGCCTCTTTACTCCGGTAGGGAATCGTTCCTCATCGTCTGAAGGAGCTCGCGGAAGTACCGGTAAAAGGCAATGCTTGTGACCAGGGCGGCAAGAATATCGGCGATGGGCTCGGCGGCATAGATCGCGACCACCTCCGGCTGAAAAAAGTGAGGCAGGATGAGGATCATGGGAATGAGCAGGATCATCTTCCGAAGAAGGGCCAGGAAGGTGGAGATCTTGGCTTGTCCGAAGGCGATGAAACTCTGCTGGCAGGAAATCTGGAGTCCCAGCATTCCCAGACCCAAGCAGTAAAGACGAAGAAGGGCAATGGTGTGGGAGGTGAGAGGCTCCCGGGTTTGAAAGAGTCCCACAAAGAAGCCGGGAAAGAGGAGGACGGCAAGGAGGCAGAGGAGGGAATAGCCAAAGGAGATGCGAAGCAACAACCGAATGTTCTCCCGGACTCTCCGGACATTCCTCGCCCCATAGTTGTAGCTGGTGATGGGGGTGGATCCCTGGGCAAAGCCGTTTAAAGGCAGTAGGAGCATCTGCATCAGCAAGCCGTTAATGGACATGGTGGCCACGTAGAGGTCCCCTCCATAATGAAGGAGAGAGCGGTTGAAGACGATCTGTAACAGACTCTCCGTGGAGGTCATGATAAACGGGGAGAAGCCGAGGGCACAGATCCGCTTGGCAAGGTCGGGCGTGAATTTTTTTGCGCTTCCGTTGAGGCGGAGCTCCCCCTTTCGACAGAGAAAGAGGAGAACCCAAGCCGCCGACAAGAACTGTGACAGGATGGTCGCCAAGGCGGCCCCTTCCACCCCCATCCGGAAGACGAAAATCAAGAGGGTAGATCCGGCCATAGGCCCGGGCATAGGGCAGACTGTCGGAACTCGCTCCCACCAAGCGAAGAAGGGGGGAGAGGAAGGGGAGAAAGAGGACGGGCAGAAGCACACCGAGCAGCAGGGAGAGTCGGAAGGCGGTATGGAGGATGGCGTTCGCTTCTTTCGTCTTTTTTGCTCCCAGCGCGTTGGCAGCCAGGGGAGAACCTCCCGATCCAACGAGGTTGGCAAAGGCAGAGACCAGGACAATGAGAGGCATGCTCACACCGACCCCGGTCAAGGCAATCTGCCCCACTTGGGGAATCCGACTGATGTACATACGGTCCACCATGTTGTAGAGCATGTTCACCAGTTGGGCGAAAACCGCGGGAAGGGTTAATTGAAAAAAGAGGCGGGGAATCTTTTCCTCGGCCAATTTATTGGTAGAATTTGTTCGGCTTTGCCGGGTCATTGTTTCCTCCTAAGTCATTGATCGAATTATTGTATCATGGAACCGCAAATCCATCGGAATTTGGCTTAGGAAAAGAGAATCATAGGTATCCGGGCCACTTTGTGGTAGAATTTTCAAGTAATTGTCGACACCGTTTATTGCACTAGAATTGTACTGAAATAGACGATATTTAGAAAACGGGGGAACACTGTGGAGAAGGAATCGAGAGAAGAGAAAACCATGATTGCGGTAGAAAACGTGCATTTTTCCTACCCCAGTTATGAGGATAAGGAGGCCCCGGAGGTGCTGAAAGGGGTCTCCTTACAGATTGCCCAAGGGGAGTTTGTGGCGATTTTAGGCCACAATGGAAGCGGAAAGTCCACCCTGGCTCGGCTGTTGAATGCACAGATGGAGCCCGGAGAAGGGCGGATTCGAATCCTGGGAATGGATACCCGGGATCCCCAGGCCTTGTGGAAGATTCGTGCCCACTGCGGCATGGTCTTTCAGAATCCGGATAACCAAACGGTGGCCTCCATTGTGGAGGAGGATGTGGCCTTTGGACCGGAAAACCTGGGCATTCCCAACCCGGAACTTCGAAACCGGGTGGACCGGGCCCTAAAGTCCGTGGAGATGTACGAATACCGACGCCGGGAGGCCCATCGACTCTCCGGGGGCCAGAAGCAACGCGTGGCCATCGCCGGCGTTTTAGCCATGAGTCCCGATTGCCTGATCATGGATGAGCCCACGGCCATGCTGGATCCGATGGGGAGACAGGAGATCATGGCCACCATTCATCACCTTCATAAAGAGGAAGGCAAGGCCATTCTTCTCATTACGCACAACATGGAAGAGGCCGTGGGAGCCGACCGCGTGATCGTGTTGAATGACGGAGAAATTGCCTTACAGGGAAGTCCACGGGAGGTCTTCTCCCAGGTGGAGCGGATGCGGGAGCTGGAGCTGGATGTGCCGCAGGTGACCGAACTCAATTGGCGACTTCAGCAGGCGGGACTTCCTGCCCAGGAAGCCCCACTCACCATTGAAGAATTTACGGAGGCCTTCCAATGACCATGATTTTTGAAGGGGTTTCCTTTTATTATGGAAAAGATCCCAAAACACGGGTCCCTGCGTTAAAAAATATCAACTTCACGATCCGGGACCATGAATTCGTTGGACTCATCGGTCACACCGGAAGCGGGAAATCCACCCTGGTCCAGCACATGAATGGATTAAACCTGCCCGCGGAGGGAAGGGTGACCGTCAACGGCATCACCACCTCACAGAAAGGAGCGAATCTCAAGAAGCTTCGCCAGGAGGTGGGCTTGGTCTTCCAATATCCCGAGGACCAGCTTTTTGAGGAGACGATTTACAAGGATATCGCTTTTGGCCCGAAGAATCTGGGCCTCGACGAAAAGGAGATCGATCAAAGAGTGCGGGATGCCATGGCAGCCGTTGGCTTGGACTTTGAGAAACTTCACGCGGTTTCTCCCTTTGAAGTTTCCGGGGGACAGAAGAGACGGGTCGCCATCGCCGGCGTTTTGGCACTTCATCCCACCTATTTGGTGCTGGATGAGCCCACGGCGGGCTTGGATCCCCGGGGGCGGGAAGAAATTTTGGGAGAAATCCGCCAGATTTATGAGCAAAACCCTGCCCTCACGATTGTCTTGGTCACCCACTCCATGGAGGACATTGCCCAATACGCCAACCGGATCCTGGTGGTGGACCGGGGGGAAATAGCCATGGACGGGAAGCCGGAGGAGGTCTTTTCGAAGCGGGAGGACCTGGAACGTCGCGGTCTTTCGGTGCCGCAGATCACGAAGCTCATGAGTCTGCTCCATGAGAAGAATCCCGCGATTGCGCCGCAGGCCCTGACGGTGGAGGAGGCTTTTCGGATCCTTTCCTCTTATTATAAGGAGACAAGGGAGGCTGACCATGAATGATCGCGTAACGATTGGACAGTATATTCCGGGAAATTCCCCGGTTCATCGACTGGATCCTCGGGTGAAGATCGTTCTCACCCTGGTCTTCATGATCGGTATCTTTTTCATCGACCGCTTCTTAGGCCTCGGGGTCATCGCAGCCGCCATTTTCGGGGTGGTGCTCCTGTCCGGAGTCCCCGTTAAGCGAATTTTGAAAGGCCTTCGCCCGCTGATCATGATCCTCCTATTCACCACGGCCCTGAATCTTTTCCTGACGCCGGGGAAAGAGGTCGCATCCTTTTGGATTTTTCACATCACGGAGGAAGGAATCTACCGGTCTGTTTTCATGACCTGTCGGATTGCCCTGCTGGTGTTTGGCACGACCCTACTCACCCTGACCACGAGTCCCCTTGCCCTGACCGATGGCATCGAGGCCCTGCTTCGTCCCCTCACGGTCATCCACTTTCCCGCCCATGAGCTGGCGATGATGATTTCCATTGCCCTGCGCTTTATTCCCACCCTGTTTGAGGAAGCCGACAAGATCATGCGCGCGCAGAAGGCTCGGGGAGCGGACTTTGACACGGGGAACATGTTCCATCGGGCTAAGGCCATGATCCCCCTGCTGGTTCCCCTTTTCCTCAATGCGATCAATCGAGCGGATGACCTGGGACGGGCGATGGAAGCCCGCTGTTACCGAGGGGGGACGGGGCGAACCCGGTTGAATCCCTTACGGATGACAACCGGAGACATCGTCTGTCTCATTCTCGTGACCCTCTTCTTTGTGGTGGTTGGTTATTTTTTATAGGACGGCGCACGCGCAGAAGGACTCGCTTTGAAGAATATTCTTTTGAAAATTGCATATGATGGAACGGATTTTGCCGGTTTTCAGCAGCAGGAGCAGCAGCGAACGGTGGCGGGCGTTCTTCAGGAAGCGGTGGAAACGGTGACCCGCCGGCCGACCCGCCTGATCACGGCGGGTCGGACCGATGCGGGGGTGCATGCGGAAGAGCAGCTGGTGAATTTTCTTTACACGGGCACGGTTCCCCCCCATCGAATGGCCCAGGCCGTCGGCAGACACCTGCCGGAGGACCTCTTTTGCTATGCCTCCCGGGAAGTTCCTCTCGACTTTCATGCCCGTTTTGCGGTTACGGAGAAGGTCTATCGCTACCAGCTCGTCAATGGGCCAAGTCGCTTTCCGCAAGACCGGCGCACCTGGGCCTGGTCGACCTATCCCCTCGACCGAGCGGCCATGGAACGCTGTTTTCCTTTTTTCTTGGGAAAACATGATTTTTCCGCCTTCAGCCGCTGGGATCCCTCGCGGAATGCCGTTCGGGAAATCCATGATCTACAGATGCGATGGGAGGGAGACCGCCTACGGCTATGGGTTCGCGGGCAAAGCTTCCTCCATCAGCAGATTCGGATCATGGTGGGGGCCCTCATCGATTGCGGAAGAGGCAGGCTTTCCCAAGACGACATTATCCGGGCCCTGAAGCGGGGAGGACGTGAGCCGATTGCACCCACTGCGCCTGCCTGCGGATTAACCTTGGAAGAGATGACTTGGGTCTATCCCATGCCCTTCCGCGCGTAAAAAGCAAGGTCCATCATTCTTTTCGGAAGCCGCCATATTGGCGGCTTTTTCTTTGTTACCCGGGGTGTTACATTCTGTCATTTTTTTGTAACTTTTGCTTGACATCCACCATGAATACGATTATCATACTGTTACAAAGGTTACAAAATTTCATGATGATACGGGGGTATGCATTTTGGATAAGAAAAAAATAGGAGCACTCGTGGGTGTCGTTGGGGTTGCCGGCGCAGTCGCTGCGATTCAAATGATCGATATTGATTCCTCGACTGCCGATTACATGACAAAAGACTTAGTGAAAAAATATGAAAATTCAACGGCAAGTGTAGATGCAGCCGCCGAAGAAAGCTCCTCTGAGGAATACATAGAACAAAAGGTATATGATCCCGAGCAGAAGGTGGAGTATGTTTTAACGACCTCCAAAACCGAAGAAAAAGAAACGAAAGAGTCCAAGGAGGAAGAGGTATCCTCCAACCTTTCCTCTTCCGTAAAGGAAACGCCCGCTTCCCTGGTCGAGGTTTCCTCGTCCCGGAGCGAGTCTTTTTCTTCCGTCAAAGAGGAAGTGTCCTCCTCTGAGGTTTCTTCTAAAGAAGAAGAATCCTCCAAGGAGAGCTCCTCGGAGAGCCGGTCCGTGGTTTCGGAAGTCTCATCGGAGAGTAAAGAAACGTCGGAGACGGAAGAATCCACCAAAGAGGAAAAATTTCAGGGCATTGTCGCCGTCGATATTCTCAACGTCCGAAGCACCGCAGACAAGGACGGAGAAGTGGTTTCCGCCCTCTTCCGTGGAGAAATTGTCCAAGGAAAGAAACAGGGAGCCTGGATTGCATTAGATGGCACCGGTGAGAAGAGATACGTTCTCGCAGAATGTGTGAAAGAAGCCGGTGACAAAGAGATTGAAAAGCAGATTGCGGTAAACGAAGAGGCCGCTCGTCGTGCTTCGGAAGAAAAAGCCGCCTCGGAGAAGAAGGCATCCGAAGAAAAAGTGGAGGCCGAGCGCAAGGCCGCCGAAGAGAAGGCGGAAGCGGAACGCAAGGCCGCGGAAGAAAAGCGGATTGCGGAAGAAAAGGCGGAAGCCGAGCGCAAAGCCGAGGAAGCTCGAAAGGCAGAGGAAGTGCGCAAGGCGGAAGAAGCCCGCAAAGCTGCAGAGAAGGCGAACACACCGGTGAAGCGCTGGGTGAAATATCGTTTGAACGTTCGAAAAGAACAGAACGCCACCTCGACCATTGTCAAGACCCTGGATAAGGGAACGGTTGTTGAGGTGAAAGGCGCCGGAGACTGGCTGACACTGACCGATGGAAGCGGTTACGTGTTTGGCGACTACCTCTCGGAAACGGAAGTAAAGACAGATCCGGTTGAGGTTGCGGAATCGGGCAGCTTTGAAGGATACAGCCTTGTTCGTTGCAATGTTCGACAGGAAGCTTCCGAGACAGCGGGAATTTTGGGCGTCCTGGACGTGAATACCAAGTTGTCCGGTATCTTAGAAAAGGGTTGGTTGAAATTCTCCTACAATGGGAAAGACGCCTACGTGTTAGCGGAACTGTTGGGAAAATCTCCCGTTGCGGGTCATTCGGAAAAGACCGTTGAGGAGCAGGTGCAAAAGCCGCAGGAGAAGAAGAGCGGCTATGTGACCACACCCGCCAAGATCCGCAAGGGTCCGGGCATCAATTATGACCAAATTGGCAGTGTTCCGGTAAATTATCAGATTTCCGGCGTTCTTGTGAACGGATGGATTGAGTTTACTTATCAGGGCCAGAAGGCATATATCTATGCTCCGATCGTAGGAGAGAAGGTTCCCCAGCCCCAGCCAAAACCGCAGCCCCAACCGAGTCGGCCGGAAACCCCCTCTCCTTCCACCGGAAGCAAGGGCATCAATGCCGTGACCTCCTTGGCGTTAAGCAAGGTGGGCAATCCCTATGTATGGGGAGCCATGGGACCAACCGCCTTTGACTGTTCGGGTCTCGTTTGCTGGGCCTACCTCAATGGCGCCGGTGTTCGCCTTCCCCACCAAACGGGAAGCCTGATTAACTGCGGATATTCCGTGTCCATGAACAATCTTCGACCGGGAGATTTGCTCTTCTACAACACCATGGGACGGGGAGTAAGCCACGTAACCATGTATATCGGAGGGGGAAAGATGGTTCACGCCTCTTCGCCTCGCACCGGAATTCGCATCGACAGCATCTATGGCAGTTACTACACCGCCCGTTTCCTGGGGGCACGTCGAATTTTAAACTAGATGAAATTGTTCTAAGAAAGCCGCCCATTCGGGGCGGCTTTTTTTGTGATATACTTTTCCCCATAGCAATCATCTGCGGATTCAGGAAGGAGTCAACACGATGGAAAAAGCAGAAACGAAGAACACAGAGAAAGAAAAGGTCGTCCTGAGCCTGATTCAGCCCTCCGGGGACTTGACCTTGGGAAATTATATCGGAGCCATCCGCAACTTTGTGGAGCTTCAGGACCAATACCGCTGTTTTTTTGCGGTGGCCGATTTACATGCAATCACGGTAGAACAGAAGCCGGCCGACCTTCGGAGACGATCAAAAGAGGTGCTGGCTTATTATATTGCGGCCGGTGTGGACCCCCAAAAGGTGACCCTCTTCATCCAGTCTCATGTGGCCGAGCATTCTCAACTGAGCTGGGTGCTAAGCTCCATGTCCTATCTGGGCCAGCTGTCTCGGATGACCCAATTTAAGTCAAAAGCCAAGCAGCATGTGGATAATCTCAATGCCGCCCTGTTCACCTATCCCGTTCTCATGGCGGCAGACATTCTCCTCTACCAGGCGGATTACGTGCCGGTGGGAATCGACCAGAAGCAGCACCTGGAGTTTGCCCGGGACATTGCGGACCGCTTCAACAACCGCTACTCCCCAACCTTCACGCTGCCCGAAGGCCTCTATCCGAAAAACGGTGCCAAGATCATGTCCCTGAAGGACCCCCTCTCCAAGATGAGCAAGTCGGACCCGGACGTCAACGCCTTTATTCTCATGAAGGATGATCCGGAAACCATTCGGCGGAAGATTGCGCGCGCGGTCACGGATTCCCAAGCGAACTTCCGCTATCGGCAAGATCAGCCGGGCCTCATGAACCTGATCAATCTGTACTCCGTATTTAGCGGGGAGAAGCCCGAACAGGTGGTTGCCCGGCACGCGGATATTTCCTATGCGGACTTTAAGACCCTTCTTGCGGAAAAAATGATTGAGACCATGGAGCCCATTCGGCAACGCTATCTGGACATCATGGCCGATAAGGACTATTTCTCAGAAATTATCGAGCAGGGAGCCCAACAAGCGAGTCAAGTTGCCCAACGAACCCTCAACAAGGTCTATCGAAAGATTGGCTTTGTCGTAAAATAATAATTTACGGTTTTTCTTGAAGAAGCTATACTATGTACCTGTAGTTCATTTTTATGAAAGAGGGGAAAAACTATGGCCGGATTTATCGGTTACTATAAAACTTCGCACAGCGAAGAGCAGCGAACAAAAATGATGGAGCGCATCCGCCACCGCGGTCCTGATTATTCCTTGACCTTGGACGATGGCGACCTGCATCTGGGCTTTTTGGGACTCGATCTCGGGTATCGCTATGATCATCGGGAGATCCATCAGGATGAAAACTGTGATGTGATGATTGTCGGATATCTTTCCAATGAGGACGAGGTCTTTCAGAAGGCCGGGCTCTCCAAGGACGCGGATCCCAGCCCCGCCCAAGGGATCGCAAGCCTGTATGAGAAAAAGGGAATGGACCTTGCCAATGATCTGCGGGGAGCATATCTGATCGTTCTGTTTGATCGGAAGACGGAACGGCTCTATCTTATCCGCGACATTTTGGGCCTGCAGCCCCTGTATTATTATCCGACGGAGCAAGGGCTAATTTTCGTTTCGGAAGCCAAGGCCCTGTTGGACCATCCCGATTTTCACAAGGTCTTCAATCCCGATGCCCTCCGCCCCTATCTCGTCTTCCAAGGTACCTCTACGAAGGAGAGCTTCTTCAAAGGCGCTTACCTGTCCGAGGGAGGCATGATCATTTCCTATGATCATGGGACCATCTCGGAGAAGCGTTACTGGGAATTCAGCTTCGAAGAGAAAGAGGGAAGCCTGGAGGAACAGGCGGACCGCATCAATGAAGCGATTCAGGCCTCGATCAAACGCTGGGATAAGTTTGACACGGAAAGTGGGGTCTTCCTTTCCGGCGGCGTGGACAGCTCTTACTTTGCGGGCAGCGTGAAACCGAAGAAGACCTTCACGGTGGGCTATACCGACCGGGAATTCTCCGAGATTGACATTGCCAAGGACCTGTCCGGGCAGATTGGGGCGACCAACTACAACCGGGTCATCACCGCGGAGGACATGTTCCGAGAGATTGGCAATATTGAGTATATGTTGGATGAGCCGTTGGCGAACTTCTCGGCGGTTGCCATCTATTTTCTGTCGGAACTTGCCCAGGGGCAGATCAAATTGGCACTGGGCGGCGAGGGCTCCGATGAGTTCTTTGGGGGTTACTTCGAATACAAGACGCCAAAGGCCGTGGAGAATGTGCAGTGGATTCCGCAAGGAATTCGCTCGGCCTTTGGGCACTGGGCAGCTCGGCAGACCCGGGACTTTAAGGGAAAGAACTTCCTGATGAAGGCAGGTCTTCCCGTGGAGGAACGCTATATTGGCCAGCTCTATGAGTTCCATGAGGAAGAAGCCAATGCCGTCTTGAAACCCGAATTTCAAAAGGGACCGACCGTTCGGGACATCACGGAACCGGTCTATGCGAGATGCAAGGGCATGACCGACCTGCGGAAGAAGCAGTTCCTGGACTTCCACCTGTGGATGAATAACATCATCAACCTCAAGGGGGACCGCATGACCATGGCCCACTCGGTCCAGCTGGTTGCGCCCATCGCAACCCAGGAGGTCTATGAGGTGGCGCGCACCATCCCCGAGCGCTATTTGGTGGATGAGGAGAAGGACAAGATTGCCTTCCGCTTTGCGGCCCAAAAGTTCCTTCCCGAGGCCTGGGCAAAGCGGAAGAAGAAGGGCTTCCCGGTGCCCGTCCGCATCTGGCTCCAGGACGAAAAGAATGCCAAAATCGTCTTTGACAAGGTGACGGGAGAACTCTCCAAAAAGTTCTTCAACCAGGAGGAGATCCAAAAACTGATCGAGATTCACAAGAAGGGCACCCGGCCTGCCTATAAGAAGCTGATGACCCTGTACTTCTTCTTGGTATGGTACGAGGAATACTTTGTGAAGCGCTAATGCTTAAATCAATGACTGAAATGAGAGGGAATAGCCTAGCTTATTCCCTCTTATTTTTTTTGAAATATATTGACAGAATGTTAGCCGTCGTGTACAATACGAATGTTAGAAGCTGCTAACTACAGAGAGAGGTGTCTATGCAATTGATGATGTCTCAAGCCGGCCATTCCTATCGGGTGGAGCGGCTCTTGGGAAGAGAGAAACAACAGCAATTATTAGAAAACATGGGCTTTGTGCCCGGTGCAACACTGAAGGTCGTGAGCGATTTACATACGAACTTAATTATTCTTATTAAAAATACGAGAATTGGCTTAAGCAGGGAATTGGCCCAGAAGGTCCTGGTGGAGGAAATCGCCGAGGAAGACTGGGAAGCCGTTCCGACGCAATCGCCGGAAAGGAGGTTATTATGAAGACGATTTGTGATTTAAAAAAGGGGGAGAGCGGTCGCATTTTAAAGATTCATGGCCGCGGCCCCTTGAAACGTCGTTTCAGTGATATGGGCGTTACCCACGGTACCCAAGTGGAGGTCATCAAAGTAGCTCCCTTAGGTGATCCGATTCAGGTGAATCTCAAAGGGTACGAGCTCACGTTACGCAAGGAAGACGCAGCCAATGTCCAGTTAGAGGACGAGTAACATTTGTAGAACCCCACGACAGCGAAAAAAGGGGCATCTACGCCCTAAAGTTAGCAAGCGATAACAATGGACTTTATGGAGGTTACAATGAATTATACCGTTGCTTTAACGGGCAACCCAAACAGCGGAAAGACAACCCTGTTTAATGAACTGACCGGCGCATCCCAACACGTGGGAAACTGGCCGGGGGTTACCGTCGAGAAGAAGGAAGGAAAGATCCGCCAGGATAAGGAAGGGACCTTGGTCGACTTACCGGGAATTTACTCCCTTTCTCCCTATACCTTGGAGGAAGTCATTGCTCGTGATTATCTCATTCAGGAGCACCCCGATGTAATTATCAATATTGTGGATGCTTCGAATTTGGAGCGTAACTTATACTTAACAACCCAGGTTCTGGAACTGGGAATTCCCACGGTCATCGCGCTTAACATGATGGACTTGGTTCGTCGCAACGGCGATACGATCCATGCCGATGAGCTTTCCAAGCGATTGGGAGCACCGGTCGTGGAGATTTCGGCCCTTCATGGGGAGGGAAGCAAGGAGCTGATTGCGGAAGTCAAGAAGCAGGCCCAGGCGCACAAGGCACCGGAGGTTCATGACTTCTACAAGCCGGAGGTTGCAAGCCTTCTCCAGCGTTTTGAGGGAAACTTAGATTCCCTGAACTTCTCGGAGGACAAGCGGTCGGCTTATCGGCAGATTGCTCCCCGCTGGCTGGCGGTGAAGCTTTTTGAACAGGATGAAAAGCTTCTGGAGGATTGCCAGTTACCAGAGACCTGGAAACAGCAGATCCAAGAGGTGGAGGACAAGCTGGATGATGATGCCCAGACCCTGATTTCCTCCGAGAGATATGAGTTTATCTCCGGCATGATTCATGAGGTTTACCAGAGAAAGAACAACGCCAAGCTCACCCTGACGGATAAAATCGATAAGATCGTCACCAACCGAATTCTGGCCTTGCCGATTTTCGCCTTGGTTATCTGGTTCATCTACTATGTTTCCGTTACCACCGTGGGATCTTTTGTCACGGACTTCACCAATGATACGATTGTCGGGGAATGGATCCAGGAGCCTATTCGGGCTCTGATGGAAGGTGCCGGTGTCTCGGCTTGGCTGGTGGGTCTGGTCTGTGATGGAATCATCGCCGGGGTCGGTGCCGTCTTAGGGTTCTTGCCCCAGATGGCCGTCCTCTTCCTCTTCCTGAGTTTTCTGGAGCAGTGCGGATACATGTCTCGAATCGCCTTCATTCTCGATCGAATCTTCCGTCGCTTCGGACTTTCCGGAAAGTCCTTTATCCCCATGCTCGTTTCCACAGGCTGTGGAATCCCGGGCATCATGGCTTCCCGGACCATTGAGAACAATGAGGACCGGCGGCTATCGGCCATGACGTCCACCTTCATGCCCTGTGGCGCAAAGCTTCCGGTCATCGCCCTCTTTGCCGGTACGATTTTCAGAGGAGCCTGGTGGGTGGGACCTTCCTGCTACTTCATGGGAATCCTCGCCATCATCGTCTCCGGGGTCATTCTTAAGAAAACCAAGCGGTTTGCTGGAGATCCCGCTCCCTTTGTCATGGAGCTTCCCGAGTACCGCCTGCCGACCCTGAAGGGAATTTTCCTGACGGTCTGGGAGCGCCTCTTCTCCTTCATTAAGCGTGCGGGAAGCATTATCCTCGTTGCTGCCATTGTTCTCTGGTTCCTTCAAGCCTTCGGCTTCCAGGAGGGACATTTCGGCATGGTGGAGGAACAGGAGAACAGTATCCTGGCAGCCGTCGGAAACGCCATTTGCTGGATCTTCCGGCCCCTCGGATTCGGTACCTGGCAGTCCACGGTGGCAACCGTTACGGGCTTGATTGCCAAGGAGAACGTGGTCAACACCTTCGGTGTGCTCTTCGGTGTCGGAGAAGAAGCGAAAGACCTGGTGGAGTCGGGTGCCTTCGATCAGCTCGCTCCGATCGTTTCCCACTACACCGCGATCACCGGTTACTCCTTCCTGCTCTTCAACCTTCTCTGCGCTCCCTGCTTTGCAGCCATCGGTGCCATGCACCGGGAGATGGGCGAAGCAAAGTGGACCCTCTTTGGCGTGGGCTACCAGACCCTCTTGGCTTATTCGGTTTCCTTTGTGTTCTACCAGCTTGCCTCCTTCTTCACGGGTGCGGGATTTACCCTCTGGACGAGCCTGGCCCTGGTGGTCTTAGCCGCCTGGCTCTACTTCCTCTTCCGTCCCAATCGGAACAAGGACCGGAACAAGGACCGGGGAAGCTTGATGAATGGTTCAAGAACTCGTGCTTAATTGCACTGGATAAGTTGATGAAAAAAACCGCCGGTTTTCCGGCGGCTTTTTTTATTTAGCAAATATAAATAAGAAGAATACTAGTGTTTTTAATATAAATAATTTTTCTGCTACTATGATAATACATAATAAAATCTTGAATAATTCATGAAAATATTTATTGAAGACAAAAATATTTTTTGTATAATCATAACTAATTAGAAGATACTTAAATTATTTGGAGGTAATAATTGATTTTAAAATATGTGTTAGAAGTATATGAGTTATTAGATCAAAAAGATGTTACTGGTGAATGTATTAAACAATATCTGAATCAACTTGGACCAGCTGATATTGAAGTTCAATCCATTGAAACTTCGAATAACAAAGTTGATTTTATTAGAATAACGATTTCAGGAAAGAATGGGAAAATAAATGGGGGAAATGCTAAAACCTTAGGAATTCTTGGCAGATTAGGTGGTATTGGAGCTAGGCCAAGAAGAATTGGCTTTGTATCTGATGGAGATGGTGCACTATCAGCTTTAGCAGTCGCATCTAAATTAATTGCAATGAAAGCTAGAGGCGATATTTTAAACGGTGATGTAGTTATTTCAACGCAAATATGTCCAAATGCTCCAACAAAGTCGCATAAACCAGTAGATTTCATGGGATCTGCCTCCATGATGTCTGTTGCTTTTGATTTTTTATGCAAAAAAGAGATGGACCGAACGGCCCATCTCTTTTTTACGTTATAAATGTTCAAGCAGAGATCTTATTCTGCCTTCTGTTCCACCACGGCTTGCGCTGCCGCCAGTCTTGCAATGGGCACCCGGAAGGGGGAGCAGGAGACGTAGTCCAGACCCACCTTGTTGAGGTATTTCACGGTGGCCGGATCGCCGCCGTGTTCGCCACAGATGCCCAAGTGAATCTTCGGATTCGTCTCGCGTCCCAGTTTCACGGCTCTTTCGACAAGCTTGCCAACACCGTGCTGGTCCAGGCTGACGAAGGGATCCTTCTCGAAGATGCCTTTCTCGATGTATTCATGGAGGAAGGTGCCGGCATCATCGCGTGAGAAGCCGAAGGTCATCTGAGTGAGGTCATTGGTACCGAAGGAGAAGAAATCGGCAATCTCTGCAATCTCATCGGCAACCAGGGTCGCACGGGGAACCTCGATCATCGTGCCCAGGAGGTAATCGACCTTCTTTCCGCTCTCTTCAAAGACCTTGTTGATCTCATCCCTTACCTCGTCCATCACATACTTGAGTTCTTTGGCGTCGCCCGACAGGGGGATCATGATTTCCGGAACTAAGCTATCGATTCCTTCCTCCTTGGCCCGCAGGGCGGCAGTGATGATGGCTCTCGCCTGCATCCGGTAGATCTCGGGGAAGGTGACCGCCAGACGAAGTCCCCGGTGACCCAACATGGGGTTCACTTCCAGAAGACCCTGAATGGTTTCCTTGACATGGTCCACACTCAGACCCATATCATTGGCCAACCACTCGATGTCCTTGTCCTCCTTGGGAACGAACTCATGCAGGGGCGGATCCAGAAGACGGATGGTCATGGGACGCTCTCCCATGATCTTGAACATCTGGTAGAAGTCCTCTTCCTGCATGGGACGAATCTTGGCCAGGGCCTTTTCCCGCTGCTCCTTGGTCTCGGACAGGATCATCTCACGAACGGCCTTGATGCGGTCGCCGCCGAAGAACATGTGCTCGGTGCGGCAGAGACCGATGCCCTCGGCTCCGAAGTCCACCGCCTGCTGCGCATCATGGGGGGTATCCGCATTGGTGCGAACGGCCATTCTCTTGATTTCATTCACCCAACCCATAAAGGTGGCGAAGTCTCCCGTCAGCTGGGGGGCGACCTTTTCCAGTTCACCGACGTAGATGTTGCCGGTGGAGCCATCGATCGAGATGGTGTCGTCGCAGGACAGGGTGGTATCGTCCACGGTCAGGGTCTTCTTCTTGGCATCGATCTTCAGCTTGTGTGCTCCCGTGATGCAGCACTTGCCCATTCCGCGGGCAACGACGGCGGCATGGGAGGTCATACCGCCACGGGCGGTGAGGATGCCATCGGCGGAAGCCATTCCCTTTAAGTCCTCGGGAGACGTCTCATTTCTCACGAGGATGATGGCCTCTCCGTTTTCATTCCGGTCATGAGCTTCCTCGGCGCTGAAGGCAATCTTACCGGTAGCGGCTCCGGGAGAAGCCGCCAGCCCCTGGGAGAACACCTCCGTCTTCATCAGAACTTCCTGGGGGAAGGTGGGATGGAGGAGCTGGTTTAGGGACTTGGGCTCGATGCGGCAGATGGCCTCTTCCTTGGTGATTTTTCCTTCATTGACCATGTCCACAGCAACCTTTAACGCTGCCTGGGTCGTTCTCTTTCCATTTCTTGTCTGCAGGAGGAAGAGCTGACCGTCTTGGATCGTGAACTCCATGTCCTGCATGTCGGCGTAATGGTCTTCCAAGAGGTGGGAGGTTTTGATGAACTCCTTGTAGACCTCGGGAAGATCCTGCTCCAAGCGGTGGATGGGCTGGGGCGTACGAATGCCGGCAACGACATCCTCTCCCTGGGCATTGATGAGGTATTCTCCGAAGATGGCATTTTCTCCCGTTGCGGGGTTCCGCGTGAAGGCAACTCCGGTCCCGGAGGTATCGCTCATGTTTCCGAAGACCATCTGCTGCACGTTGACCGCCGTTCCCAGGCTGTCGGAAATCTCATTCATCTTGCGGTAGAGAATGGCTCTCTCGTTGTTCCAGCTTTTGAAGACGGCCGTGATGGCTTGATCCAGCTGCACCTTGGGATCTTGGGGGAAGTCTTCTCCCTTCAGCTCCTTGTAGAGAACCTTGTACTTTTCGCAGATTTCCATGAGGTCCTCCGCGCTCAATTCGTTGTCCTGCTCCACGCCCGCTTTTTCTCTTTGGGCGGTGAGAATCTCTTCAAATTTATCCTTGTCCAAGCCCATGGCGACATCGGCGAACATCTGGATAAAGCGGCGGTAGGAATCGTAGGCCCAGCGGGGATTGCCGGAGTGGTCGGCAACGGCCTTCACCGACTTGTCGTTGAGGCCCAGATTCAGAATGGTATCCATCATACCGGGCATGGAGATGGGAGCTCCGGACCGGACCGAGAAGAGCAGGGGATTGTCTTCGTTTCCGAACTTCTTGCCAATGTGTTCCTCCACATGAGCAAGGTGCTGACGAATCTCCTCCTTAAGCGCTTCCCAGAGTTTCCCTTCTTCTTGAAATTTCGTACATGCTTCCGTGGTTACGATAAAGCCATAAGGAACGCGAATCCCTAAATTGGTCATCTCTGCCAGGTTCGCACCCTTGCCACCAAGCAGGGCCCGTTGGTCCTTGTTCCCTTCATCAAAGTTATATACATACTTTTTTCCCATGAAATTGCTCCTTTCTTAGATGGGACATGGATTGTTGATATCTATCGGGGATGGGAGCGCTAGAATTTTTCCTTTAACATCTGCAGGATAATTTCCGCGGTTTCTTCCACGGCTCGATGAGAGACATCAATAATCGGGCAGCCGATTTTTTTCATCACTTCTCTTGCGTAGCTGAGTTCCTCAAGGATACGCTCTTGGGAAGCGTATTTGGAAGTTTCGGAGAGGCCCAAGGCCTTGAGTCTTTCTTTCCGCATCTTCACCAGGGAATCGCAGGCCACCGTTAAGCCAAAGATTCGGGCGGGATGGATTTGAAAGAGTTGGTTTGGCAACTGCATTTCCGGCACCAGGGGCACATTGACCACCCGATAATTCCGGTTTGCCAGAATCATCGAAAGCGGGGTTTTTTGGGTCCGGGAGATTCCGATGATGCAAACATCCGCCTGTAAAATTCCCGAAGGGTCCTTCCCATCATCGAAGCGTCTGGCAAACTCGATCGCCTGAAAACGTTCTTCTCGTTCGGGAAAGGAAGATTTTTTTTCCTCTTCGAGAAGAGACATTGGTAAGGGAGGCGAGAAAGGCTCCGAAGCCTTTTCCAGGGCATTCTTTAGGGGGAGAATCGGATTAAAACAGGAAAAACGGTGATGATTACAAAATTCAAGCAGCAGATGCGTTAACTCCTTGTTCCAGAAGTGATAGAGAATGAGGGGAGAATGCTCTCGACAGTCAATCTGTCGGAGGCTTTGCGTGAGGCCCAGGCTGTCCTCCACCTGGGTGCAGGAGCGAATCTTTCTTCCGCTGCCGACGATGGTCAAGCCATTCTCAATCATCGAGAGCAGGTTCTTTGTGCCCATATCGGAAAATATGTAGATTGATCCTTCTGCCATCGCTCGCCCTCTCTCATCTCTATTAGGAAAACGCTCGTAGAGAAAGTAATGAAGAAACGCCATTACGTACACTTCATTCTATCATAGCCGGAAATGAATTTCCATGCCTGATCGGACGTTTTCCCGGGCAGTCTCCGCGGGGATTATGGTAAAATAATAGAGAAACCATAAAGGAGGTCATCATGTCGAATTTCCACCAAGAAGATTCTGGCAAGAAGAAGGGCACCAGCGGTCGGGTGAAGCTCGCCCGTGGGGTCGCGATTTTTCTTTCCATACTTATGGTATTAAGTTTTGTGCTCATGTTTATTCAAAGCCTGTCTCTGTAACGGAGACAGTTATTATTTCATAGAGAAGGTCAAGCCCGTAACCGAGGGGAATTCTGCTGTTTTTCGGAAAACACTTGCTCGTTCGGCTTGAAGATTGAAAAGAGGAAAGAATGAAGAACCTGTCAAAAACCTATGATCCCAAGGAGTTTGAGGATCGAATCTATACGTCCTGGGAGGAAGACGGCGACTTTATCGCCGACGTTACCAGCGAGAAGCCTGCCTACACGATCACCATGCCCCCTCCCAATGTGACCGGAAATCTGCACATGGGCCATGCGATGAACAACACCCTGCAGGATATTCTGATTCGCTGGAAGCGGATGAAGGGCTTTGAGGCCTTGTGGGTGCCCGGAACCGACCATGCCTCGATTTCCACCGAGGCCAAGGTCGTTGAAAAACTGCGAAAAGAAGGAAAGACCAAGGAGGACCTGGGCAGAGAGGCTTTCTTGGAAGAGGCCTGGAAGTGGACACGGGAATACGGGGGGAACATCAAGCGCCAGCTGCGGAAGCTGGGTGTCTCCTGCGATTGGTCTCGGGAGCGATTCACCCTCGATGAGGGCTCTTCGAAGGCGGTGAACCGGGTCTTTAAAAATCTCTATGATCAGGGGCTCATCTATCGGGGAGACCGGATTGTAAACTGGTGCCCCCACTGTGGCACGGCGATCTCGGATGCGGAGGTGGAGCATGTCGATGAGAATGGTCACCTCTGGTATCTTCGCTACCCGGTCATCGGGGAAGAGGACCGCTTTGTGACCATTGCCACCACCCGACCGGAAACCCTCCTGGGGGATTTGGCGGTCGCTGTAAACCCCGAGGATGATCGCTACCGGGACTTGGTCGGAAAGACGCTTCGCCTTCCCTTGGTGGGTCGCGAGATTCCCGTGGTTGCCGATTCCTATGTGGATCCCGAATTTGGAACGGGCTGTGTCAAGATTACCCCCAGCCATGACCCCAATGACTTTTTGGTGGGAGAACGCCACCAACTTGGCCAATGCCTGGTCATCGACGAGAAGGGAGCAATCTGCCCGGGCTATGCGCCCTATTCTGGTCTGGACCGCTATGAGGCACGAAAGAAGATGCTGGAGGACTTGGAGCATCAGGGCTTTCTCGTCAAGACCGAGGATCATGCCCACGCCGTGGGACACTGTGAGCGCTGTCACACGGTGATCGAGCCCCTGCTCTCGAAGCAGTGGTTTGTGGCGATGGAAAAGATGACCCGGCCTGCCAAGAAGGCCGTGGAGGAGGGCAAGGTGCAGCTGATACCCTCCCGCTTTGATAAGATCTATTACCATTGGCTGGACAACATCCATGATTGGACGATCTCCCGGCAACTCTGGTGGGGCCATCGCATCCCCGTCTGGTATTGTCGGGACTGTGGAGAAATCATTGTTGCGGAAGAGACCCCGACCACCTGTCCCCACTGCGGGAAAGACCATTTGGACCGGGATCCCGATACCCTGGACACCTGGTTCTCCTCGGCCTTGTGGCCCTTTTCCACCTTGGGGTGGCCCGAGGAAACGTCGGATTTCAGAAAGTTTTTCCCCACCGATACCCTGATCACCGGCTATGACATCATCTTCTTCTGGGTCTTCCGCATGATCTTCAGCTCCCTCCATCACACCAAGGAAGTGCCCTTCCGCCACGTGTATTTTAACGGTCTGGTTCGGGACGAGCAGGGGCGGAAGATGAGCAAGTCGTTAGGAAATGGCATCGATCCCCTGGAGGTGATCGACCAATACGGAGCGGATGCTTTGCGCTTTACCTTAATCACCGGGAATTCCCCGGGCAATGACACCCGCTATTCCGAAGAGCGGGTGAAAGCGAGTCGAAACTTTTGCAACAAAATTTGGAACGCAACCCGCTTTGTTCTGATGAACCTGGAAGAGGATACCCGGCCGCAATTTTCGAAGGACCGTCTGGAGCCGGAAGACCGGTGGGTGCTTTCCTGCCTGCAGCACTTGGAGGAAACCGTGGACCGAAACCTGGACCACTTTGAGATCGGTCTGGCGGCGGAAGCCTTGTATGATTTTGTTTGGAACCGCTACTGTGACTGGTATGTGGAGCTGGTCAAGGCAAGACTCTATGGGGAGGACTTGGAGAAGAAGAAGGTCGCGCAGGCGGTCCTGGCCAAGACCCTTTCGGAGATTATCCGTCTCCTCCACCCCTTTATGCCTTTTATCACGGAAGAGATTTGGCAGACCCTGCCCTTCACGAAAGGTAAGCTGATTCATGCCCCCTATCCCCGGGCGGAAGAGGGAGAAGCCTTCGATTGTGACCGGGAGGCGGTGGACCTGGTGCTGAAGGCAATCACGGCGATCCGAAACGAGAGAGCCAACCGAAACATCGCCCCCTCTCGAAAGAGTCCCCTGGTCTTCTATTCGCCCTCGGAGACGATTCGTCAAACGCTGAAAGAGCTGTCGGATAAATTTATTTCCCTGGCCTCCGCCTCGGAGATTCAGGTGCTCGATCGGGATCCTCTGCTGGACAATGCCGCCGTGCTGGTCCAGGATTCGATGAAGATCTATCTTCCTCTGAAGGGCCTGGTGGATTATGCGGAAGAGGTGCGAAAGCTGGAGAAGGAAAAAGAAAACGCCCTGGGAGAGATTCAGCGGGCGGAAAAGAAGCTCCAAAATCCGGGCTTTGTCAACAAAGCCCCCGCGGCGGTCGTGGAGAAGGAAAAGGAGAAACTGGAGAAGCATCGGAAGCGCCTCCGGGAGCTGGAGCTGGCCATAACGGAAGCAAAAAAGAATGTATAAGGAATTTGCACAGATCTATGACCGGCTGATGGCGGATACCGATTACGACCTTTATGAGAATCGGCTGCGGGCCCGCCTGGAGGAGGCGGGTGCACTTGGAGGAAGGCTCTTGGAGCTGGGCTGCGGCACGGGAAACCTGACCCGGCGCCTGGCCCCCTCCTTTTCCTCCCTCTTTGGCCTGGATGAGTCAGAAGCCATGCTCAACCGGGCTTGGCCTAAACTTGCCTCCTATCCCCGGGTCACCCTCACCTGTCAGGACGTTCGAAGCTTTCAGGCGCCCCAATCCGATGCCTGCTGCTGCCTCCTGGATACTCTCAATTATCTGGACGATGAGGAGGACCTCCTTGCCTGTTTTCGCCGAGTGGCCGATTGTCTACAGCCGGGTGCCCCCTTTCTCTTTGATCTGAACTCCCGGAAACGGCTTTTCCAAGACCTGGGTAATCACTGCTATGTCTATGATTTTGAAGACGAGCAGGGGAAAATCTACTATGGCTGGGATAATACGCGCGAGGGGGAGACCGTAGCATCCTTTCTCACCTTTTTTGTTCAAGAGGACGGAGGATGCTACCGGCGCATTGATGAGGAGCAGGTGCAGCACTTTTTTGATCTGCCGCAGGTGACGGTCCTTTTACGGAAAGCGGGCTTTGAAAAGATCGACTACCGGGACCTGGATACGGATGGGAAAGTGGGAGAAAACACCCGTCGAATCCTCTGCTCCTGTCGGAATAAAATCGATTTCCATTGACAGCCATCGGGAATCGTGGTAATCTGTCAAAGTAGTTGACTTAACTATGAACTAATTTTTGGAGGAAATATTTAAATGGTAAAAGGTACAGTAAAATGGTTCAGTGCAACCAAGGGTTATGGATTCTTATCGACAGAAGATGGAAATGATGTCTTCGTACATTTCAGTGCACTTCCCGACACGGGCGAGTTCCGTACTTTAGATGAAGGACAGGAAGTGGAATTCGACATTACGGAAGGCGCTAAGGGTCCTCAAGCGGCAAACGTAGTAAAACTTTAGTATGACAGAGTGAGAGATCACTTTTTGAAATATTAATGGTTCGAACCGGTGGGCTGATATCTTTGATATCAGCCCTTTTTTTCGAGAGAAAGGAGTGAACATGGCAGACCGTTTAATTCGGGCAGTGGATTTTTGGGGCCGCTTTCGCTTTTTTGTGGCAGAGACAACAGAGATGGTGGAGGAAATGAGGAACATCCACCGGAGTTCTCCGACGGCAACGGCGGGCTTGGGGCGCTTACTCACCATGATGAGCTTGTTGAGCCTGCAGATTGATGAGGATCTACCGGCGGAGACCGTCACCATAAAGGGCAATGGTCCGGCGGGATACTTGGTGGGAGTAACCGATTCCAAGGGTCATGCTCGCGTCTCCTGTGCCCACCCGGAGGCGGATGTTCCCTCCCGTTCGGACCATCACCTGGATGTGGGGAGCTGGGTCGGCCGGGAGGGCACCCTGAATTTTGTGCGTGCGAACCGCAATCGGGAGCCCTTTTCGGGTCTCGTTCCACTGGTTTCCGGAGAAATTGCGGAGGATTTTGCTTCCTATTTTGCTAAGTCCGAACAAACTCCCACCGTTGTTTCCCTGGGGGTTCTTGTTGAGACGGATTACCATGTTGCGGCGGCCGGGGGAATTCTCATTCAGGCCCTTCCCGGTACCACCGAGGAGGATTTTGCGAAGCTGGAAGCCTGCCTGGAGAAGCTGCCTCCCATGACGAAAGCGGTTTCCCAAGAAAATCCGGGACAAATTCTCTCGCATTATTTCTCTGCTTTAAAACCTGATATTCTAGAGGAACTCCCGGTCTCCTTTGCCTGTCCCTGTTCCCGCGAGAAGATGCTCGTTGCCGTTCAATCGCTGCCGGAGAAGGACCGGAGGGAAATGGCAGTGGAAGACGGAGGCTGCGAGGTGGAATGCGAATTCTGTCACCATAAATACCGGCTTCTCGGGAAGGAATTTTGGGAGGAAAACAAGGCGAATGATGCGAATTAAGAAAATCGCGGCCCTTGCGCTGAGCGGGATTCTTCTGGGACTCCTTTCCTCCTGTGCACCCGCTCCCAATCTCGTTGCCAGCATGGAGGGGGAGAAGCTGACCGCGGAGGAACTCCTAAAGGAAGAACAGTTCTACCGGCTGATTTCGTGCAAGAAGGAAGTCGCATCCTCCCCGGAGGAAGCGGAGGATGTCATCGATGGGGAAGGCTCTTCGTCCACGGGGAACGAGGATCGGACCTCTTCCCAAAGCGGGGAGAGCACGAGGAAAAGTGCCCTACAGATTCAGCAGGAAGAGAAGAAACGGCGGGAAGAGGAAAAAGAGAACCGGACAAGGCGAAGAAAGCTGGTACAACAGTGGGCCGTGGACAAGCTGGTGGAAAAGGACGGGGAGTGGGGCAAACAGGAGGAAGGGCTTCTCTATGAAAAGAAGCACAAGGAAGCGGTGAACCGCTTCGGCGGAGAGGAAGCCCTGGAAAGCCAGCTGAAAAGCTACCACATTTCCAAGAGCCAATATGAGGATTCCCTGAAGAAGGAGGCGAGAGGAGAGGCCCATCGCAAGGCCTACCTGAGCGCCCATCCGCTTTCCTCCGAGGCCTGTCTCGCCTTTTTCAAAAAAGATCCGGAAAAGTGCTACCGGATTGACTATGTCCGGGTTTCCCTGCCCACCAAGGCGGAGGCGGAAGAGGTGGAGAAGATCCTACGGGACCAGCCGAATCGGGCCGAGGAATTGGCACATCAGTACAACAACGATTTGTTTGAGCGAACCGGAGTGGTGCTTGTGCGAAATCAGGGCTGGGACAGCCCCGAGCTGGAGAACAAGGACCTGCTGAAGCGCGAGGCGGGAAACACGCAGATCGAATTTGTGCAGGGCAGCTATCAGGTGACCAGAATTTTAAAAAGGAAGGAAAGCGCCGAGGAACTGGGGGACCATATCCGAAAGTTGGCGGAGGATGAGGCCTATTTATCCTACCTAAATAAGTTAGGGAAAAAATATGGGTTAATGATCCTGGATAATAATCTCCCGATTCACTAATGATTATTTTCGTTTTTGGGGCTCGGAAGAGAGAAATGGCGGAAAATTACGCCTCTTATTTGCACTTGCCCTTGCTTTTGATATAATCTAACTACAGTATTTTCACTGATAACAAGTTTAGGGAGGAAATTATGAACAAAGCTGAATTGATTGCAAGCATCGCTGAAAAAAGTGGCCTGAGTAAGGCGGAATCTACCCGTGCTTTGGATGCTTTATTAAACACCGTTGAAGCAGCTCTCGTAGAAGGAGAAAAGGTACAATTAGTTGGTTTTGGTACCTTTGAAACTCGTCAGCGCAAAGCTCGTGAGGGAAGAAACCCCAGAAACCCCAAGGAATCCATCAAGATTCCGGCTTCCACCGCTCCTGTATTCAAAGCAGGCAAGAGTCTGAAAGAAGCTGTCAATAAGTAATGTTCGTTTGCTTATGAAAAAAAGAGCCGACCCAAAGGGGCTGGCTCTTTTTTTGATAGGGGGGTATTTTCCGCACCTAGCGGATGGAAATGGACTTCTTGTTGGAGACCTCCGCCTTGATGGGAAGGCTCACGGTTAAGACACCATCTTTCAGTTCCGCATCGATGGCATCCTCATCCACATCGCCCAGGCTGATGCGACGTGAGGAGTTCACCATGCGACGCTCTCTGTGCAGGTAATTGCCCTTGTCGTCTTTCTCTTCCTTTTCTTCCTTCTGCTCTACCGCAATGGTAAGAACCCCATCTTCCACATTGACATCCAAGTTTTCCTTGCTTACGCCGGGGAGGTCTGCGGTGACCACATACTTGTCTTCTTCTTTCTTGACATCCACCTTGAAGGAATCATATACGCCGTCCGAGAAGGGGGCTTTAAAGAAGTTATCAATCATGTCGCTCATATCCGAGTAGCTCTTGTCCAACGTGTTTCCATAGTAAGGTACTAATCTCAACATAATACACACTCCTTTTCTTCGTTTGTTTCTATATTCTCAGGAGCTCTTCTCTCCCGTTGACTTAATTATACCATCTCTGACTATAATGTCAAGAAAAATTAGCACTCAATTTAAAAGAGTGATAACAAGTCGGAGATGTCCCTGCTCCCGTCTTCTATGTCCGCGCGAAATACGGTATAATAGCTATACTTAGGGAGGAAATGATGAATCGTACACCGAGTAACCTACCATTTTTGAAATTAAGCGATTGGAAGTTGCAATGTTCCATTTTTTTCATGGTTCATTTTCTTCTGATGCGAGCGGGAAGCCTTCTTCTTCCTCTCCCGCAGGGAACGGGCAACATGGAGCTTGTCTACCTCCGGCTCGCTTGGTTCCCCCTCACCCTGATTTTTACCGCCCTGCTCTTTGGCCTCTTATGGCGGAGGGGGGACGGCCTTTCCTTTCCCCTCTTTGGGGGACGAAATCTTTACCGTCCGGTCCTCTTTAGTTTGTTGGCGGGTGTTTTTACGAATTTTTTACCGGCCTTACAGTTGGGGGGCAAGCTTCCGGGGCTCTATCCCGTGCTTCTCGCCCTGCTCCAATCGGCGGCACTGGCGCTCGCCCTGAGCTTTTTTTATGAGCGGGCGGTGACCTCCCCCCTCCAGAGATCCTTCTCCTACTTTGCGATGGGTGTTACGGGTCTCTTGGTCGCCTTGCTCTTTACCATGTACCTTTGGTCAGACATGGGGATGCTTGCCGCCGGTCCTCTGGTTCGGATGTTGCTCGCCCTCGCTTTTTATCGGGCATATCGCACCGCCCTCTGCGCCTTTCTGGTGGACTTTCTCATTGGCCTGGCGGATTTGGTGGGTGGAGGAAATCTCTGGGGTCTTACCCCGGCGATATTGATGTTACTATTGATTTACTTGCTTTTTTCCTCGCACGGGGACTGGTGGCGCACCCAATCGGGAAAGAGGCAGCAAGGAAAGGAGTCCTAGATGCACAATATGCATGATTCTTCGGAGAACTATTTGGAAGCCATTGTGGTTCTCCATCGGCAGTTAGGTCATGTTCGTTCCGTCGACGTGGCCAACCATTTGGATTTGAGCCGCGCCTCGGTATCCAACGCCATGAAAAAGTTAGAAGAGGAAGGCCATGTCATCATGAAAGAAGACGGAGAACTCACGCTGACTCCTTCGGGAGAGCGGATTGGGACGAATATCGATGAACGCCATCAGGTGATTCGGAAGCTTCTCATCAACATCGGATTGAAACCGGAGACGGCGGATGATG
>CALAJY010000031.1 GCA_937923265.1 uncultured Tissierellia bacterium | reverse complement strand
GTGCTGCCGGACAACGTAGGTCTCAATCAAGGGTAAAACCGCATAGCCCCCGCCAAAGGCAAAGGCTCCGATTTTTAAGAAGGTGAAAAACAGGGTGAGCATCACATCACCTTTCTTTCTTCGATCAATTGAAAGACAAGAAGACCGATCACACCACTGAGAAAAATGATCAGGGCGGTGTTGATTTCAAAAAAGTAAGCAGCACAGAAAGAAAGAATCATGAGCACGATTCCGAAAACCTTATGCTGCTTTAAGCTTGCCTTTCCCATCGACCACGTCGTGAGGACAAGAATGGCCGAAATACTCCCCCCCATCACATCAAAGGCCGCCTGCACCCAGGGATTCTTGGAAACCCAGGTGTAGACATAAAACAGCAGAGAGATGATGACCAAGCAGGGCAGAACCGAAGCGACGAGGCTGGTAATGGCCCCCAGGGGGCCGAGCACGCGATAACCGGTAAGTATCGAGGTATTAATCGCCATAGGACCCGGTGCCGATTGTGCAAGGGCGACCAAGTCCATCATTTCCTCTTCCTGAATGAGATGGAGACGGTCCACAAACTCATCCCGAATCACCGGAACGATGGTATAACCGCCTCCAAAGGTAAACGCATTGATTTTTAGAAAGGTTACGAATAGAGAGGCATGGCTTAAACGGGCCCGCGTCACTTCCCTTTTATCGGGTTCCATACTCCCTCCTTACTCCGCCTTTTTCTTCACGATGCAGCAGCCAAAGCAGTTGTTCCCCAGGTGGGTTCCCAGCACCGCTCCGATTTGAAAGGCTTCCGTGGAAACGGCACCCAATCTCTCCTCCAGCATCTTTTTCGCAAAGTCTGCGGGTTCACGGTTGGAGGTATAAAGCAGGTAAATGGGAAAGCAATCATCCAATTCCTCTTGACAAACCAGATCCAATTGGCTTTGAATGCTGCTCTTGCGTCCTCGATCCTTGTGGGTGGACTCTAACTTTCCGTCCTCCGTAAATTGCAGGAGAGGTTTAATGCGAAGAAGGTTACCCAACAGGGCCAGGGAGGCAGGAATTCTTCCTCCCTTTCTCAAGTTGCTCAGGTTATCCACGCTAGTAAAGGGCAAGACCCGATCCCGAATCTCCGGCAGGGCACGCATGATCTGCTCTGCGTTTTTTCCCTCTTTCCGCAGGCTGTTCACCATCTGCACCATACAGTAGATGCCACAGGTCGCGGATTTGGTATCAAAAACATGAATTCGATCGCATGCAACCATCTTCTTTGCCTGCAGAGCGGACTCATAGGTCCCACTAAGGCCGGAAGAGATGGTGAGAAAAATCAGCTCATCCTGACCCTCAGCAACTTTTTGAAACCGACTCAGGATGTCTCCAAAGACGGGCCTACTGGTAAAAGGAAGCTCGGAAGCATGATCCATTTCCTGATAAAACCGGGCAAAGTCCTCCTTATTGACCTGTGAAAACTCCTTGCCATCGATAGTAACTGGAATGGTAATCAATTCAATATCTAATTCTCTGGCTACCTCTTCCGTGATATCCGAAGAAGTATCGACCAAAATTTTTACCATGGTTCCTCCTTAAGCGGAAGTATTATCCCCCTTAGTTTACCGATTATTAAACCAGTAGTCAAAAATCTTAGAAACGATCGGCATAGCCCCTGCCGCCCCGGAGACATTTGCGTCCTCTAAGACCATGGTAACGCAAAGTTCGGGATCTTCATAGGGTCCGTATCCGCAGAACCAGGAATGGGTCTTCTCCTCCTTCGTCTGTGCCGTTCCCGTTTTTCCGCAGAGTGCCATGTTCGGAAGTGCATCCTGAAATCCATCCTGCCGAGCGGTATCTTTCAGATACGAGGAGATTTGCCGACAGTATTCCGAATTCAAGGTCTGAAGCGTTCGTGTCTCTTCCACGCGCACCGTTCTGTTTTGCGGGCTCGTGATACTTTGCACCAAGAGAGGTTGAAGGAGCTTTCCCCCATTGGCGATGGCCGCATAGTCCATGCAAAGGGTGAGAGGGTTCACAAGCACATCTCCCTGACCAAAGGCGTTGGAGGCCTTGAGTGTCTTTGCCATTCCCTTTTCAAAGCTCGCCCGACAGATGGACGTGGGAAGAGAAAAAGGAAGTTTCTCATAAAAGCCAAAGCGTTTCATGGTGTCCTGCAGGGTCTTTTCTGACAGCTGTTGACTCTTGTCCGCAAAATACACATTGGAGGAGTGCATGAGAGCCTCCCGCATTCCGATCTTTCCGTAAGCATTTTTGTTCACATTGCCAATCGTGTAACCGTCAATCGTGGTCGTCCCCTTGTCCTCATAGGAAAGATCAATCCCTTCTTCAAGAATGGCATATGAGGTGAGGGCTTTCATCACCGACCCCGGGGTATACAACCCCTGGCAGGCACGGTTGAAAAGGCGACCATCGGCATCCTGGACCAGGTCGTCCCATTCACTTTTTAAACGGTTCGTATCGAAACTCGGCGAGGAGATCATGGCTAAGACCTCCCCCGTCTTGGGGTTGACCGCAACTAGGGCCCCCTTTTTCCCCTTCATGAGCTGGTAAGCCCGCATCTGAAGACCATGGTCCAGGGTAAGATGCACATCATTTCCCACCCCTTCATTGAGAATCTGCCCCCGCAACTGTGCCAGAGCATTCTCATGGTTCATGTTGAGCAGGTCTGCATTCAGACTTGCTTCCAGCGCCGTCTTCCCATATTGCTTGGAATTGTAGCCGATGATGTGGGAATACAGGTTAGGATACTTGTTACTCCTTGCATAGCTGCCATCCTCCTTCTTTGTGCGATTGGTTAATAAGAGCCCCTTTCGGTCGTAGAAAAGTCCCCTGCCGAATTTGCTCTCATCCACCCAGTTTCGCATATTAAAGGGATGACTGCGTAAGCTGCTGGCCCGAAAAACCTGAAAATAGCTGAGATAGACCACCATTGCCAAAAATAGAAAAAGAAAAAGAAAGAGCAAAAAGGTGAGTCGTTTTTTACTTCTTCTCATGTTCCACCTCCCGCACCACAAAATCCTCGGAGCATAACTGCAGGCAAGCCAACAGGATGAAACTGGACAGCAGGGAGGATCCTCCATAGGTCAAAAAGGGAATCGTGATTCCCGTGAGGGGAATCAATTTCATCACGCCGCCAAACATGATTAACGCCTGTGAGGCGAAGAGAACGCT
>CALAJY010000030.1 GCA_937923265.1 uncultured Tissierellia bacterium | reverse complement strand
ACCAACAACTTTGGGGGAGATCTCCACCGCTATATCGGAGAAGAGCAGGCCACGGACCTGATGAACTATGTGGATTCGGTCTTGGTGAAGTTCGATGACAGCAACCCGCCATCCAAGCTCTACTCCACCGCCCATTCCGACCTGAAAACTGCCATGCTGCAGCATGACCTCCACCTGTTGGATGCCAAGGTTCGGCACTTTGGCACCGATCGAAACATCAAGATTCTGGAGAAAATCTACCGGTATACCGCCGACCATATTGACTACCTCTTTCATACCGAGGTGGAGTCGGTGGAAAAACCGGGAGAGGATTTTGTGCTCACCACAAATCGAGGGGAAAGTTACGGCTGCCAAAAAGTTGTCTTGGCCTCCGGAAGATCCGGATCCAAGTGGATGAGCCAGGTTTTCGAAAAATTTGACGTTCCCATGCACAGCAACCGCGTCGATATCGGTGTCCGCGTGGAGATTCCGCAGGAGGTGTTCGCCCATATCACCGACCAGGTCTATGAGTCGAAAATCGTCTACCAGACCAAGCAGTATAACGATCTTGTGCGAACCTTCTGCATGAACCCCCGCGGTGTCGTCGTCACGGAAAACACCAACGGGATCATTACCGTGAACGGGCATGCTTATGCCGACCCCAAGAAGCTCACCGAAAACACGAACTTCGCACTCCTGGTCTCCAACCACTTTACCAAGCCCTTTAAAAATTCCAATGAATACGGAGAGTCCATCGCCCGCCTCTCCAACATGCTGGGAGGCGGCGTTCTTCTGCAGCGCTTCGGAGACCTGATTCGGGGAAGAAGGTCTAGCGAGCGTCGCATGCAAAAGTGCTTCACCAGACCCACGCTGAAAGCCACCGCCGGAGACCTCTCCCTGGTGATGCCCAAGCGGCAGATGGATGACATTATAGAGATGATCTACCAGTTGGATAAGGTCGCCCCGGGGATGGCCAATGAGGACACCCTGCTCTATGGGGTGGAGGTGAAATTCTACAACTCCGTGGTCAGCGTCAACGACCAACTGGAAACGCCGATTCCGGGCCTGTATGCCGTCGGCGACGGTTCCGGTGTAACCCATTCCCTCTCCCAAGCCAGTGCCTGCGGTGTCTTCGTGGCCCGTCTACTGGAGGGGACGTCCCGGGACGACAGACCCACAGAAATTCCCGGAGAGGACGAATAACAAGCAAAACACAAAAAAGATGCCGGCAAGGGGGCTAAGCTCCCTTGCTGTTTTGCTAAAAACAATTTATTTGTTGGTTTTACTGTCTTTTTTGTATATATTTCTTTTTACCGGTAACTATTCCTTAGAATTAGTGATAAAATTATTTCGTAGAAGAACGAAGGGGTTTTGAATCTTCCCAATTCGCAATGATTGCTTTTATCTCGAAAGGAGTAACTCATGCTTACTTTTGCAATTGGTATTGTTCTCCTGTTCGTCGGCGGATTTCTTTACTCCCGCGTAGTGGAAAAAGTCTTCGGTCCCGATAACCGAAAAACCCCTGCCACCACCATGGCAGACGGAGTCGACTTTGTCACGATGCCGGAATGGAAAAACTCGTTAATCGAATTGCTGAACATTGCCGGAACCGGTCCTGTCTTAGGGCCCATCCAGGGTGTCCTGTTTGGACCAATCGCCTTTATCGCGATCCCCATCGGGAACATCTTTGCAGGTGCTGTTCATGATTATCTAAATGGTATGATTTCCATGAGAAATCGTGGAGCACAGATGCCCGGACTTATGCAACGTTATTTAGGAAACATCAACCACAAGATTTACTTAGTAATTGTGATGATCTTGATGATTTTAACGGGTGTGGTTTTCGTTTACACCCCGGGAGACCTGATCACAGGACCGATTCTTGGTCTGGATTCCTCTCCCAACCATATCACCATCTGGATCGTCTACGCCGTGATCTTCGCCTACTATCTGGTCGCGACCCTCTTCCCCATCGATAAGCTGATCGGTCGAATCTACCCCTTATTCGGTATGATCCTGATCATCTCGGCGGTCGGGGTCTTCTTTGGCATCATCTTAGACGGTGGCAAGAACCTCTTGAATGTTTGGGACACCGTGCCGGAGTACTACAAGCCCGCCAAGGGTGCTCCCTTCATTCCGGTCTTCTTCATCACCGTTGCCTGCGGTATCATGTCCGGTTTCCATGGAAGCCAGTCGACCTTGGTATCCCGCACGGTTGGGGATGAACGAGAAGGACGGACAACGTTCTATATGATGATGATCATGGAAGGTTTCATCGCGATGGCTTGGGCCGGCGGTGCCATGGTCCTCTTTAACCGGAATCCGGAAATGATCACGGGACAGAACGCCACCCAGATGGTCTCCATCATCTCCAAGGAGTTCCTGGGTACCATCGGTGGAATCCTGGCCGTCTTGGGCGTTATCGTCCTCCCCATCACCTCGGGAGACACGGCCTTCCGCTCCGTCCGTCTGATGGTTGCGGAAGCCCTGAATATTGATCAGAAGCGTTCCGTAAACCGTCTGAAAACCTCTCTGGGAATCTTTATTCCCGCGGTGGCCATTCTTGCTTTTGCAAAGATGAATGCGGGCGGCTTTACCCTTCTCTGGAGATACTTTGGATTTACCAACCAGCTCGTGGCCTGCTTCGCTCTGGCCATGTCCACGGTCTATCTCTACAGTCACAACAAACAGTATCTGATGACCCTGATTCCCATGACCTTCTATGTATTCATCGTCATCTCCTACATCTGCCATGCGGAAATCGGTCTGGGCTTAGAGTCCCGTCTCTTAGGGTCCAAGGATCCCGCAAACTACACCATCTCTTACATCATCGGTGTCATTGCCGCCATTGTGGCGGATTTCCTGACGGTAACCCACGCCAAGAACTACAAGGATTCCATCTTAAAATTGGAACCCGTGCCCGTTTATTAATGATTTGGGGCTCTTGCCCCGTTGAAAAAGATTCAAAGAAAGCGCCTTGCTCTGCAAGGCGTTTTCTTTTTCTCCGTGCCTTCTGCTATGAATTCTTCTTATCTGCTATACTATTTTTAAACTTAGATTTCTTAAAGGAGGTCCTATGAAAGTCGATCAATTTACCGAATTTCCCTGTGCTTCAGGGATTCTATTGAACGAAGATGCCAGCTACGGCGTCTTCCAAGTGAGTCAGGCCCACCGAAAGCTCAATAAGTACCTCACCAATCTATGGCTTCTCGATACCAAGACCGAAAAGATTCGCCCCCTTACCTCTTCCGACAGCGATGGCAACTACCGCTTCCTCGATCGAAGCACCATCCTCTTTACCTCCGGCCGTCCGAAAAAGGAAGCGGATAAAGAGATAAACGCCTCCTCGGAAAAGAAAGAGGAGAAGAAAAAGGAGGAGCGGACCAGTGACTTTTACACCATCTCGGTGGAGGGCGGAGAAGCGACCTTTGCCTATTCCCTTCCCTATTCCGTTGCGGATTTCGAGCCCCTTTCTCGGGACCAACTTCTTTTCCTCGGAAACCCCTTCCCCAAAAAGGAGGAATGGGTAGAGATAGAAGAGCTTCCCTTCTGGTCCAATGGCCAGGACTTTACCGTCGGCTGCTTTGGCCGTCTCTATGTCTTTGACAAACCGTCCGAAAAGGTGAAGCAAGTGACCGAGGATTGCCTGAATGTCTTCAGCTATGTCCTGTCCAAGGACAAAAAGAAGGTCCTCTTCCTTGCCCGCGATCGCCGTCCCGCGGTAGCTCCGGTAAGTGCCGAGCTCTTCCTGCTTAACCTGGAAGATGGCAGCGTGAAGCAGATTTCCCACGACAAGATGGTCCTCTCTGCCGCCGTTTTCAACCGGGAGGAAACAAAGGCCATCGTCTTGGGATCGGAGGCAAAGAAGCACGGCCTCAATGAGGATGATCTCATCTATCTCTACGATCTGGAAAGCGGAGAAAAGAGCTTGCTTTCCAAGGAGGACTTCGACCACTCCTTCTGGCATGCGGTGGGTTCCGATGTCCGAGGCGAAAACGGATCCGACCTGAAGCTCTGTGAAGAGGGGCTCTACTTTATCGAATCCCTGAGATACCAAGCAGGTATCAGCTGCATTGACAAAGAGGGCAACTACTGGTGCCTGCTCTCGGACCATGAGTCGGTAGAAAGCTTTGATCGTCTTCCCGAAAAGGAAGCCGCCCTCTACTATTTCGCCATGGACGAGGGAAAGCTGGCAGAACTCTATGTGCAGGATGCACAGGGCCGCCGCTGCCTCTCCCATTTCAGCGACTGTCTCAAGGATATTCCCCTCGCCCCCATTGAGCATTTTACTTTCTCCTCCAATGGGGATGAACTGGATGGCTTCGTGTTGAAGCCGCTAAACTATGAAAAGGGAAAAAGCTACCCCGCCATCTTATCGATTCACGGCGGACCCAAGACCGCCTTTGGCAAGCTGCTCCATCATGAGATGCAGTATCTGGCATCCCTGGGCTACTTTGTCTTCTTCACCAACCCCCACGGTTCCGATGGCTACGGCGTGGAATTCTCGGATATCTATGGCCGCTATGGGACCATCGACTATGAGGACTTAATGAACTTTACCGACCTCGTTCTGGAGAAATATGAGGATATCGATAAGAATCGCCTCGGGGTCATGGGAGGCTCCTACGGGGGATTCATGACCAACTGGATCATCGGCCACACGGACCGTTTTAAGGCCGCCAACTCCCAGCGGTCCATCTCCAACTGGTTCAGCTTCTATGGCGTGTCCGATATCGGCTACACCTTTGCTCCCGACCAAACGGGAGGCGACCTCTTCCACCATCCGGAGAAGGCCTGGGAAGCCTCGCCGCTCAAGTATGCAGAGCATGCGAACACCCCCACGCTCTTTATCCACTCGGATCATGACCTTCGTTGCCCGTTGGAGCAGGGGATGCAGATGTACACCGCTCTGACCCTGCAAGGGGTGGAAACCAAGCTCGTGGTCTTCAAGAAAGAGACACACGAACTCTCCCGGTCGGGCAGACCGCAGAGCCGAATCAAGAGGCTGGAAGAAATTGCCGCCTGGTTTGCCCACTATTTGCAAGCAAACTAGACGCATAGGGGGCACGCAACGCCTGCAGAAAAGCCGGGGAACCCAAAGGAGGGATCATGAAAGAAAAGGCCAAGATTTTTCTGGAAGAATTTATGGGGCGCCTGAAAAACGGCCAACTCAAGCTAAGAGCGGCCTCTCTCTCCTACGCCCTGCTCCTTGCGGGCATCCCTCTCATCCTGGTTTTTCTGCAGTTGGCCTCTTTGGTTCTGCAGAATCCCCAGGTGCTTTTGGACCGCCTGGCGGAAATGCTCCCCCAACCCATCATGGAGCTCATCAAAGGGGTGATCAACAGCCTCGCAACCTCGGCTTCCGGCACCACCATTTCGGTCAGCATTTTTACCGCCATCTGGCTGGGAAGTAATGGCGTGGATTCCCTGATACGCAGCGTGAACCAGAGCATGAACTTCGAATACCGGGGCAACGCCCTCCTCATTCGCCTGATCTCCATCATCTACACCGTCTTCTTCATGGTCGCGGTGATTCTGATCCTGCTCTTCTACGTCTTCTACGACCAGATCATTCTTGCCATTCGCTACCTGATGGAGTTTCTCCGTCTGGGGGAGATCATGACCCCCCTGCTCTCCATCACCAATTCCCTGCTGGCCCGGCTCTTGCCTCCGATTCTCTTTATCCTGGTGCTGGTTCTCTTCTACAAAACCGCACCCATTGTCGCGAAGGGCTCCATCCGCTGGTCTTCCGCCCTGATCGGAGGGCTCTTTTCCGGGATGGGCATCATCATCATTACCATGATTTATGGCTTCGTTTTGGACAATCTGTCCAATCTCTCCCTCTATTTCGGATCCCTGGCAGGAATCTTGGGTCTTCTGGTCTGGCTGCAGTACGTCTGCACGATTATCGTCGCCGGCTCAGAAATCATCATCAGCCGCAAACGCCTTTTCTTAAACAAAGACCCCAAGGAGCCCGTGTAGAGAAAGACAAAAAATCGCATCTCATCGAAAAGAACCGCCGGTCCCATGTGGGACCGGCGGTTTTTCCTTCCGATAAAACGTCTTCTTTCCCATTAAAGGGCGGTTTTAACATCCCTTCCCTCTAAAAAGTCGACGGCATTCTCGAAGACGATCTGCGCACGTTTTTCCATTGCCTCCACCGTAAAATAGGCAACATGGGGCGTAAGCAAGGCGTTCGGCGCCTCCAAGAGCGCTTCCTCCGACAGCGGCGGCTCCCGGTTAAAGACATCAACGCCGGCTCCCGCAATCGTTCCCTCCTTCAGGGCTTTTGCCAGATCCTCAGAATTGACAATCGGTCCTCTTGCACAGTTTATCAAAATCGCACTCTCCTTCATGAGGGAAAGCTCTTTTTCGCTGAGAAAGTTCTTCGTCTCCTCATTCTGTGGAAGATGAACCGTCACAATATCCGACTTTTTAAGCAGCTCTTCCAGGGAAACGTAGGTAAGACCCAGCTTTTTACAGGCCTCTCGCTCACTGCGGCTGTAGCCCAAAAGTTTGGCTCCCATCACATGAAAGAGCTCAGCGACGCGGCTGCCAATGTGACCGGTTCCGATGATTCCGACGGTTTTCCCATAGACTTCCTGACCCAGGAAATCGGCCGCTTTTCCTCCCTTGCGGATGCCCCGGTCGGCTTCCCGCACCTGTCGAAGCAGGGAGATGCTTAGGGCGATGACCAACTCCGCAACGCCTTCATCGGAATATCCTGCCGCATTCGAGACGACAATTCCCTTCTCCTTTGCCTCTTTCACGGGCACATGATCCACACCCGTGAAGGCAATATTGATATAGGCGAGCTTATCGTTCTGTGTGATCACCTCTACCGGCATTTTTGTATTTGCCAGGATAAGCTGGTCACAGTCCTTAGTTCGCTCCAGCCACTCTTCCTTATTCTGTGGTTTGCTGTCGTAGGCCACAAATTCGTTGTCCCCTTCCCGAAGAGGTTGGGAGAGTTTCTGCAGCAGATCCTCAGAAATGGTAAGGGGTTCCACCAATACGGTTTTCATGACACATCCTTTCTTTTTCTACGGTTTCTTCTCTCTTTTTATTATAGCCCTCTTGTCTCCCATTCAATGGGACCGGGTTGTTTTTCTGCGGAAGAAGGCATTCCTCTACGACGGGATAACTGGATGCCGCAAGGCAGAGTCCCTCTAAGGAAAGGCCGGACCTAGTCCCCAAGCCAAGCAGGCTGGTCATGGTGGCTCCCGTGGTCAGAAAATCATCCACCAAAAGCCCCATTCCCCGAGGAAGCGGCTTCTTTCCCTCTCGATAGACCGCTTTGATACAGAAGCGATTTTTTACGTTGCTGATGCGGTCCTCATAGGAGCTCTTGTTTTGCTCCCGATGGCTTCCCCGCTGGGTAAAGAGATCATAAAGGGGGATTCCCCGGGCACGGGCAATGGCCTCCGCCATCCGCCGGGAAGGATTATAGGCTCGCAGAAGCAGGCGACTTCGTTGGGAGGGGACATAGGTGACCCAGGAGATTTGGGAAAGGGGACGAATTTGTTCCACACACAGGACCATCAGTCTCTTAAAAAATTCCTCCAAATAGGAAGCTCCCTCAAATTTATAGCGGGCAAAAAGCTCTTTCAGAAAATTGTTATAAAAGGCACCCGTGTAGCAGACAAACTCTTCCTCCGCTCCCAACGCTCTCTTGGCGGGAAGCCATTCGATATGCTCACAACAGCCGGAACAGAGCTGGCCGGCAAAGGGAGAAATCGGAATGGAAAGGATTCGCCGCCTCCCTTCCGCCTCGTTGGGGCCTCGCCAAAAAAGATGGGAGATTCCCGCATTCGATTCCCCACAGACCGGGCAGAGGGAACCGTCCTGAAAAAACAGGTTCTCAAAAGCGGGAAGCCAGGAGAAGGCCTCAGTCTTCGCTTTCTTCCATGGAATCATGAAAGGCCTCCCTCCCCTCCAAGAGCGCCCGGACCTTCCATTGCCGTCGAATCCGTTCATCCAGCGAGGAACTCCGACGAAGAAGCATCCGTCGCTCCACCATCTGCTCCAAAACCCTTTGACTGCCCACCAGGACGACCAGCTTACGAGCCCGGGTGATGGCCGTATAGAGGATGTTTCGCGTGAGAAGAAGGGGACTCGATGCCACCAGGGGAAGCACGATGCAGGGAAATTCCGATCCCTGCGACTTATGGACGGTGATCGCGTAAGCATGGTCCAATTCTCGAAGGCTCTCGTGGTTGTAAACCACCAGGCGGTCATCAAAAGCGGTGAGAAGGCGGTCCTCTTCCCCATCCAGGCTTTGAATAAAGCCAAAGTCTCCGTTATAAACGCCTTCCCCCTCCTCTTCTTCCTCGCCTTGTCGCCGCGTCCAGCGCAGCTTGTAATCATTTTTCATCTGCATGACTTTGTCGCCCCGTCGAAAGCTGCGGTCCCCAAAATTCCATTCCTCCTCCTCTTCCGAGGGTGGATTCAAGGCCTGCTGCAGCCTGCGATTCAGCTCTTCGACGCCACAGGGACCCTTTTTCGTCACAGAGAGGACCTGGATGTCCCGCAGGGGATCCAGACCATAGTGGTCGGGAAGCCGGCGCAAAACCAGATCCGTTAAAAGATCGGCACAGTCCGGGCTATTGGTGGCCGGAAGAAAAAAGAAATCCGAGGATCGTTCATTCAACAGGGGAGGCAGCCCCCGATTAATCCGATGGGCATTGACCACAATCAAAGACTCGGACTGCTGGCGAAAAATCTGGTCCAGGGAGATGCTGGGAACCCGGCCGGATTTCAATAAATCCTGCAAGACATTCCCGGGTCCCACGGGGGGCAACTGGTCCACATCTCCCACAAACAGCAGCCGACAGCCCAGTGGAAGCGCCTCCAACGTGGCTCCCATGAGAAAGAGATCCATCATGCTCGCCTCGTCCACAATCAGGGCCTGCGCGTCGATGGGATTGTCCTGCGTGTGCTCCGCCTGAAAGCCCAGCCCTTCCCCTGAACGATAGCCCAGGAGCCGGTGGAGGGTTTGTGCCTCCCGTCCCGTGGACTCCTCCATCCGTTTTGCCGCCCTCCCCGTGGGAGCCGCAAGGAGGGTCTTGCGTCCATTCTCTTCCAACAACCGAAGAATGGTCTTTAATATCGTGGTTTTCCCGGTCCCCGGTCCTCCGGTAATCACCAGGCAGGGTGTTTTTGCCGCCAGCCGGACCGCCTCCTGCTGCTTGGGCGAAAGTTGAAAACCCTCCCGCCGGTCAAAAAAATCCGGAGGCAGAGAGAGGGGGACTTCTTTCCTACCCTCTTCCTCCACCTCATAAAGCCGACGCGCGATGGTCTTTTCCAGCCGGTCCATTTCTTCCAGGTAGATGCGGCCCTTTTCTCGGTCCACCACCAGTTGGCCGTCTCCCTCCAGTTCAAAAAGTAACTGGGGAAGCTGGGAGAGGGAGGTGGAAAGCAATTGCCGAAGACGGTGCGTCAGCTCCTCTTCGGTGAAAAAACAGATGCCCTCTTCATAGGCACCTCGGCGAAAGAGATAGAGGAGGGCTGCCCGCAGGCGGAACAGAGAATCCGGCGCAATTCCCGCCTTTTGGGCAATGCGATCGGCCGTTTGAAAGCCGACCCCATCAACCTCTTCCATCATCCGATAGGGATTGTCCTCCAAGATCTTCCGCGTTTCCGCGCCATAGGCCCGGTAAATCGCGGCGGCGGTCTTGGGTCCGA
This sequence comes from uncultured Tissierellia bacterium, assembly GCA_937923265.1. Classification (GTDB taxonomy): domain Bacteria; phylum Bacillota; class Clostridia; order Tissierellales; family Peptoniphilaceae; genus CALAJY01. Next base: position 74,068 of record CALAJY010000030.1, on the reverse strand, counting down.
TCTCCAGGGATTGGAGATAAAGAATCTCCTGCCGGGCTTCCTGTTGGGAGGCGATCGCTTCCTGAATGGCCCGGGCTTTTTTCTTGCCGATGCCCCGAATGGCCGTCAACGTTGAAACGTCTTCCATGATCCGGGGAAGGACCTCTTCGCCATAGCGGTCCAGGAGTTTCTCCGCGGTTTTGGGGCCGATGAAGGGCACCAGATCCGAGGAGAGGTAGCGAATCAATTCCTCTCGGCCTTCCGGTTGGACCTGTCGCGCCCGGCTCACCTGCAGCTGCTCCCCATAGCGGTCATGAAAAACAAGAGAGCCCTCCATCTGCCAGGACTCTCCCTCCGAAATCGACAAAAAAGTGCCAACACAGGTTAGGTCTCCGTCTTCCGTAGAAAGAAGGAGGACTGTCCATCCGTTTTCTTCATTATGAAAGCGAATCTTCTGTACCGTTCCCTTGACCTGCATGGCACTTTCCTCATTTCTTATTGTTCGTTTTCTTCATCCTCCACGAATATGCGTTCCACATCTGCCCCAAGACCTCGCAGCTTCTCTTCCAATTTATAATAGCCTCGGTCAATATGGTACACGTTATGGATATGCGACTCCCCCTGCGCAACCAAACCGGCAATCACCAGGGCCGCTCCGGCGCGAAGGTCGGTGGCATTCACACTGGCTCCGACTAGATGGTCTACCCCTCGGATCACCGCCTCATTGCCATCGGTAACAATCAGGGCGCCCATCTTGTTGAGTTCATCCACGTGCATAAAGCGGTTCTCAAAGACGGTTTCTTCCACCTTGCTCTGTCCCTGGCAGATCGCCATAAGGGCCATGAACTGTGCCTGCGCATCCGTGGGAAAGCCGGGATACGGAAGGGTTCGAATCTTGATGGCGGACAGGGGTTGTCCCGGGGAGACCTGAATCACATCCTCATCTTCGGCAACCTCTACCTTGCTCCCCGCTTCCACCAGCTTCGCAAGAATCGGTCGAATATGGGAAGCAATGACATGCTCCACGCGAACCTGCCCATAGGTCATGGCCGCTGCCACCAGAAAGGTTGCGGCCTCCACGCGGTCGGGAATAATGGAGTGGCGAGCGCCTTTTAAACGCTCCACCCCTTCAATGAGAATCGTGCTCGTTCCCGCTCCCCGAACATGGGCCCCCATCTTATTCAAAAAGTTCGCTAAGTCGACGATTTCCGGTTCCTTCGCCGCATTGTCAATCTGGGTTTCTCCCTTGGCCATGGAAGCCGCCATCATAATATTCTGGGTTGCCCCCACGGAGGGAAAATCCAAATAAACCGTTCCTCCCTGAAGGCCGCCTTCCGGCGCCTTTGCTCCAATGGAGTCCGCATCCTCATCCAAAATCGCTCCGAGATGGTAGAAGCCTTTGAGATGAAGATCCACGGGTCGTTTCCCGATATTACAACCTCCGGGAAGGCGGGTCCGCGTTCTCCCCAGCCGGGTCAAAAGGGGACCCATCACCAAGAAAGAAGCTCGCATAAGGTTCATCAGCTCGCCCGGTGCCTCATAGTGGTCCACGCCGGAGGAATCAATGCGAATCTTTTCCTCTTCCAAGTATTCCACCTTTGCCCCCAGAGAGCGGAGAACCTTGATCATCACCTCCACGTCCTTGAGAGGAGGAACTTCTTCTAAGATCACCTCTTCCGTGGCTAACAGAGAGGCGGCGAGAATCGGGAGCGCTGCATTTTTTGCCCCACTCACTTTGACCGTGCCATGAAGGGGGCCGCTTTTTCGCACTCGAATATATTCCATGCTGACTCCTTACTTGGTTCCAAAGAGTCGATCCCCGGCATCTCCCAATCCCGGCAGAATATATCTTTGCTCATTGAGGGTTCGGTCCAAGCCGGCAATGGTGATATCCACATCCGGATGCGCCTTCTGCATGGCTTCCAGTCCCTCGGGAGCTGCGATGATATCTACCGCATGGATGTTTTTGCAGCCCTTCTTCTTCAGGCAGTCCACCGTTGCAATCATGGAACCTCCCGTTGCCAGCATGGGGTCCAACACGTAAATCTCCCGATCCGAAATATCTTTGGGAAGCTTGAGATAGTATTCCACAGGCTTGAAGCTCTCGGGATCGCGATAAAGACCAATGTGTCCCACCTTCGCCGTTGGAACAATGTCCAAGAAGGCATCCACCATGCCCAGGCCCGCACGTAAAATCGGGATAATCGCCAATTTCTTCCCGGCAATACGATACCCCGTTGTACGTTCCAGCGGTGTTTCAATCGCATAGGTTTCCAGTTCCAGATTGCGAGTTGCCTCATATGCCATCAGTCGTGCAATCTCTGCAACAATCTGCCGAAATTCATTGGTTCCGGTGTCCCTCTGCCGTAAAATCGACAGCTTGTGTTTTACCAGGGGGTGGTCCAAAACGGTTACATTCTTCATCGCTTCCTCCTTCAATTTCTCCGGCTCAAGCCGGTTTCATCCTTATCTTCCATCCAGATTTCTCTGGCTAATCCACATAAAATACGCGACCCGAGGCCGATTTCCGGAGCCGGTTCATAATGGAAACTCCAAAGCCCTCTGCCTCTACACCTTCCGCAATGATCTCATCCATTCCCTCCCGATCAAACTGACGGAGGGCAGTGAACATCAAGGACGCCATTCGCTCCAGATTCCCCCTCTTGCCACAGAAGCAAACCCGGTGGGCGGGGATGACCTCCCCACCGGCGTTGTACAGGTAGTCCTGATCTCCGAATTTTTCAATTCGCATTCCCTCTTCTTCAAAGAGGAGAAGACCCGTGCGCTTTCCCTGTTCTAAATTCTTTTGGGTTTCCACCTGCATGGTCCGAAAGACGCCTTCCGGACTTCCCAGGTAAATCGTCACCCGCGCGTCCGGGGCATAGTGGCGATACTTCTGTCCGGGAGACTTGGGAATCTCCCCGTCCCGTAAAATCGACCGATCGTAGCGTACCTGCCGCAAAAAGGGATCCAACACTTCTCTCGTATAGTAACCCGGTCGAAGAATCTCCGCGGGCTCCACCGTCGCATCAATGACCGTTGACTCAATGCCAATCTGACAGTCACCGCCATTCAGGATAAAGGGAATGCGTCCCGCCATATCCTGCAGGACATCCCTCGCATTCGTAGGGGAGGGCTTTCCACTCCGGTTGGCCGAAGGGGCGGCAATCGGACAAGCGGCCTTTCGAATGAGCACCCGGGCGATCGGATGGGAGGGCATTCGGACCCCCACCGTTTCTCCGCCCGCAGTGACCTCCCGAGGAACCCTCTGTGACTTCTTAAATATCAGGGTCATGGGCCCCGGCCACAGCTTTTCCATGAGGGGCTCCAAAGAGGCGGGAACTTCTTCCACAATCTCATCCAGCTGCGATCGATCCGCAATGTGCAGGATCAAAGGATTGTCCTGGGGCCGCCCCTTTGCTTCAAATATCTTTTTACAGGCCGAGCCATCGAGTCCATTGGCTCCCAAACCGTAGACCGTTTCCGTCGGAAAGGCAACGAGCTCCCCCTTTCGAATCCATTGAGCCGCTTCCTCCACGGTCTCTTCGGTCGCTTCTTTCAAAAGGGTCTCAAAGTCCCCTTCTCCCTCTTTCATCCGAATCACTTCCTATTCCGTCTTTCCCTGCTGGGCCCGACTGATCGCTGCGGTAAGCTTGGGAACAATCTGCTTCTTTCGAGAGAGCACGCCCTCTGCCAGAAAGCCATACTCCACCAAGCTCTTCCCGAACTCCTGGGCAATGGCTTGCCCATACGATCCCACATGGAGCAGGTAGGAGTTTTCCTTGAAAATATCCGTCATCACAAGAAGATAGATGTCCTCATTCTGCTCATTCAAAAGTTCCTTCATCCGCGTGAGCAAGGCCTGTCGCAGTCCGTTTAAGGACTCCAGGTTCATGGTAAAGACCTGGGCGACCTTGGTTTTTACCCCTTCGATATTAAAAAACTTGGCATCCTCGGTCAGAATCTCATTGGGCTTTTTCCCGGACAGGTCGGTCCCCGCCTGGAACATCTCCATGGCATATTCTTCCGGATGAATGCCGGCGATGACAGCCAGCCGATCCAAAGCCAGCCGGTCCAGTTCCGTGGATGTGGGAGACCGGAAGAGCAGGGTATCGGAGATAATCGCCGATGCCATCAAGCCCGCCGCTTCCCGGGAGGGTCGGATGCCCTGTTCAAAGAACATCTGCGAGATGATGGTGGCGGTGCAGCCCACCGGCATATTCCGAAACATGATGGGCTGGGCCGTGGTGACATTGGCAACCCTGTGATGATCAATGATCTCCAGGATGTCTGCCCGGTCCAAATCCTGAATCGATTGACTCCTTTCATTATGGTCCACCATGATGAGCTTTTTCTTCTCGGTATTGATTAGGTGATAGCGGCTGATGGAGCCCACCACGTGGTTATTGGAATCCAGGACCGGATAGGAGCGAAAACGGGTGGAGGCCATCTTCTCTTGCACAACGTCCATATAATCGGACGTATGGAAGGCCACCAGCCCCTCCGAGGTCATGAGAAAGCGAACCGGAACGGCCTGGGGCAAGATGCGAGCCGCCATAAAGGTGGAAAGTTCGGTGGAAATCACCGTCACGCCATTCTTCTCACAGGCCTCTTTCAAGGAGGAATCCAGCTTGGATCCGTTGGTCAGCACCAGGATGGCAACCCCGATTCCGATGGCGTATTCCTGGGCTTCCTTCCGGTTTCCCACGAGGCAGATATCATTCTCTTCGATGATATCCTTATCCACATGGCCCATGGCATGGACCGTCATCGATCCCACCCATCGTCTTGCTTTCTTGGGACGATACAGGGCCTTCGCGGAAAGCACTTCCAAGATATTTTCCAGGCTGGTCTGTGACCGCCCCAGAATGGTGTCATCCCACACATTGGCATAGGACTTGGTAATATTGGATAAGGAAATGACGCCGACCAGTTCCTGCTTCTCATCCACAATGGCTAAATTATTCAGATGGTTTTCCTGAATGATCTGACTCGCCTTATGGAGCGAGGTCTCCGGGGAAATTCCATAGGCATGGTCAATCTTTAAATCCTGCAACTTCGGCTGCATGGAATCCATATAGATAGGAGCATCCACTCCAAAACGATCTAAGACAAAACGTGTTTCCTGATTTAACTCACCGATTCGAATGGGAATGGCTTCCACATCCCCCATTCGATTTTTTAACTCCGCATAGGCCAAAGCGGAACAGATGGAATCCGTATCCGGACTCCGGTGTCCCGTGATATAGACCTTATCTTTCATATCCCTGCCACCTCTTTCTCAGCAAAAAACCCCGACAAGGGGTGAAGCATAAATTCAACAAATAATTGTTTCTTCTATTATAAGTGTTCCCCCTGCCTTTGAAAAGCCGATGGCAAGCCGGACATAGAAAAACAGCGGGTTTGCTCCCGCTGTTTTTTTTACTCTTTCTGTGAGTTTTCAGACTTCTTCTCCCGGCTCTCCGGGACGGGCGGCATGGGGATGGCGCCCTCCTCCGTTTCCTCCGAAGAAGGTGCCTTTCCTTTTTCTTCCGCCGAGGAAGGGGTCTCCCTTCGGTCCTCGGATCGCTCTTCTTCCTCTTTTTCCTGCTTCCGTTCCTCGATGGTTTCCTGCCCATAGAATTCCAGGCTGCGATTGAGGATGTCCATAAACTCATCCCCCGTGATGGTCTCCTTCTCAAGCAGGTAGCCGGCAATATCCTCCAGCTGCTGGCGGTGATCCTTCAGAATCGACAGTGCCAGTTCATGGGCCTGGGAGATAATCTGCCGCACCCGCCGGTCGATCTCCGTGGCAGTTCCCGGAGAGGCCATCAGTTCGGTGTCTCCTCCCAGATAGCGACTCTGGCTTGTCTCTAGGGCGATAAAGTCAAACTCCTCGGTCATCCCGAAACGCGTGACCATGGACCGGGCCAGCTTTGTTGCCCGCTCAATATCATTGGAAGCCCCCGTTGTCTTGGTCCCGAAGATGAGTTCCTCTGCCGAACGGCCTCCCGTCAGGGTGACGATCTCCTTAAAGAGGTCTTCCCGGGTCATCAGGACCTTTTCTTCCTCATCCACCTGCATGGTATAGCCCAGGGCACCGGAGGTTCTGGGGATAATGGTAATCTTCGTGACGGGAGCGGTGAACTTCTGAAGAGCCGCTACCAGCGCATGACCCACCTCATGGTAGGCAATCATCTTCTTATCCCGGTCGGTAATCACGGCATTCTTCTTTTGCTGACCGGCGATCACCGTTTCCACGGACTCCACCAGGTCCTCTTCCGTCACCCGGCTCCGGTTCATCCGCACCGCGCGCAAAGCGCCTTCATTGATGATGTTGGCAAGCTCCGCTCCCGATGTTCCCGCCGTCATCTTGGCAATAGTTGCAAGGTTCACATCGGCTTCCATCTTGACGTCCTTGGAGTGGACCTTCAGAATGTCTTCTCGTCCCCGAATATCCGGCAACTCCACGCGAACCAAGCGGTCAAACCGCCCGGGTCGGGTCAGGGCTTTGTCCAGAATCTCGGGTCGGTTGGTCGCCGCTAAGATGACCACCCCGGAGTTGCCCTCAAAGCCATCCATCTCGCTCAGCAGCTGGTTTAGCGTTTGTTCCCTCTCATCATTGCTGCTGAAGCCGGCGGTATCTCTCCGCTTTCCGATGGCATCAATCTCATCGATGAAGACGATGCAGGGAGCCTTCTTCTTCGCCTCGCTGAAGAGGTCTCGCACCTTGGAAGCCCCCATACCGACGAAGAGCTCCACAAATTCCGATCCGGAAATGGAGAAGAAGGGCACCTCCGCTTCTCCGGCAACGGCCTGGGCCAGGAGGGTTTTCCCGGTTCCCGGCGGGCCGACGAGGAGAACGCCCTTGGGGCAGATTGCCCCGATTTCCGAATAGCGTTTGGGCTTGTCCAGGAAATTAACGATCTCTTTCAGGCTTTCAATCGCTTCCTCCTGCCCGGCCACATCCTGAAAGCTCTTTCCGCTTTTCGCTTTCACATAGATTTTTGCATTGGATTTGCCGAAGCTCATCGCTCCGCCTCCTCCGATGCCGCCAATCCCGCCCATGTTCTTCATTAATCGATAGCCCAAGAAGGAGAGCAGGGCAAAAGGCAGAATGAAGGTCAACAGAAAGCTGAAAATGGGATTGATTGTCTGGGGAATATCGGCGGAAAACTCCACTCCCTGGGCTTCCAAGCGTTTGGTGAGACTCTCATCCTTCCAGGGGCCCGTTCGATATCCGGCACTCTGTCCCTTGTCATCCTTAGCTTCAAAAAGGAACTGGTTGTCCTCCCTCTTGACCTTGGTCACCTTCTTTTCGTCCACCATCTTAACGAAGGTGCTATAGGGAACCTCGTTGATTCTTGATTCCTGGATCATCGGTCCTAAGATCCATTGTGCCAAAAGAAGCACAGCAAAGACGATGGCATAATAAAAATACATCGGCCGAGGTCTTCTGGAATTTTTATTCTCTTTCATCCTACCTCTTTCCTAGTGCAAGCATCTTGCACACCATTTATCAGGCGGGTGGACGCCACAAGCACCCTCCCGCATCATCTTCCCGTCGGCTTTCTCCTCCTGGGAGCAAGCGAAATCGTTATGAGCATGTGTATACCCACTCATAAAGTTTTTACATTTTAGCTGGGAAATATGATGTAATTATGAAGAGGGGCTGCCTAAGAATTTGTTTTTCTCCTTTCGAGAAGGGTATAGAAAGGATTGTAGAGTGTATACCAAAAAATAAAGATTCGACTAGAGGAGGAAAACGTGGGAATTATCAGAGTCTTAAAGGATGCCATTGGCGGCGGACTTGCCGATACCTGGCTGGAAGTCATTGAGTCGGCAGACATGGATCCGGAAACCGTTGTGGCCCCCGGGGTTGCTGTTCGACCGGATGATCCCAGAAATTCAAATACGAAAAAAACGGCGAACACCGTCTCCAATGGTTCCATTATCCATATCAATGAGGGACAATGCATGCTCTTGATCGATGGCGGAAAGATCGTAGATTACAGCGCAGAGGCCGGCTACTACAAGGTCGATGATTCCTCTCTGCCTTCCTTAATGAACGGGGAACTCAAGGAATCGGTCAAGGAGAGTTTCAACCGTGTTCGCTTTGCCGGTTCCACCCCGCAACAACAGCGGGTGTACTTCATCAACCTGCAGGAAATTCGCGGTTGTAAATTCGGTACCCCCAATCCCGTGAACTATTTTGATAATTTTTACAATGCCGAGCTGTTCTTGCGGGCCTTTGGGACCTACTCCATCCGCATTGTGGACCCCGTAAAGTTCTACATCCAAGTTGCCGACCATACTTCCAAAGAGTCCATCCGCATCAACGACATCAATGAGCAGTATCGGGATGAGTTTTTAACCGCCTTCCAATCCTCCCTCAACAAGATGAGTTTGGATGGATTGCGGATTTCTCATGTTCTCAGCCGGAGCATGGAGCTTGCGAAATACATGCAGGACGTACTCGATGAAAAATGGACCGACCTCCGTGGTTTCCGGGTAGAATCCGTCGGCATCGGATCCATCTCCTACACCGAAGATTCCCAGGAAATGATCAACATGAGAAACAAGGGGTCCATGCTTTCCGATGCCAGTATCCGAGAAGGCTATGTTCAAGGATCCATTGCTCGCGGCATGGAAGCCGCCGGCTCCAATGAGGCGGGTGCCGGTCAGACCTTTATGGGAATGGGAATCGGCATGAATGCGGCGGGAGCCGGAATGGGACAGTTTTCCCAGACCAATGCCCAGCAGATGAAAGCACAGGAGGAGAAAAAACAAAGCGAGGAAGCGCAGAGAAAGCAAGATGAACAACCAACTTCCTCAAAGAATTCCTGGACCTGTCCGGAATGCGGTACAATGAATGAAGGGAACTTCTGTTCCGAGTGCGGAACGAAGAGACCAATAAAAGAAAGCATCAATTGCCCGAAATGCGGTACAGAAATCGACAATCCCAAGGCGAAATTCTGTCCCGAATGCGGCGCGAAACTGAAGGGGGAAGAAAATGACGGAAAAGAAGTACAGTAAAGAAGACCAAGACGCAAAGATGGACAAAGCGGACATCAACAACGACGTGGTCAATAACAACATGAATAGTGCCACCAACATGAACGTTTTAAACAATGAACAGAATGTTGATGCGGAGAATGATGGACATAACGGAGAGAAGGACGCTTAGTCCGTCTTTTCGAACTTGTTAAGTCACTACAATAAAAGGGAGACCGGAAAGCCGGTCTCCCTTCTTTACTTCTGAATTTATCCGCTTACTTTTCTGCAATGGCTTCCACTTCACAAAGAACATTCTTGGGAAGGGTCTTTACCGCAACGCAGCTCCGGGCGGGCTTGCTCGTAAAGTATTTTTCATAAACGGCATTAAACGCCCCGAAATTTCCCATATCGGAGAGGAAACATACGGTCTTTACGACTTTATCAAAATCCGATCCGGCTTCTTTCAGAATTTCTCCCAGATTCTGAATGGCCTGTTCCGCCTGTTCTTCAATCTTATCTCCCACAATCTCTCCACTTTCAGGATCCAAGGCAATTTGTCCGGACGTGAAAACAAGACCATTGCTCACCATGGCTTGCGAATAGGGGCCAATCGCTGCGGGTGCTTTTTTGGTATCTACTTGGTTCATCATTACCTCCTTAAATTATGGAACACGTTTTCTTTCAGCTCCCATTATACCGCAATCCCTTCTTAGCAAGGAGAAAATCCCACGCTCGCCCCCGTCAAGATGGCACACTTTGACACAGCCTCTTTGCTATAGTGAAAAAAGAAACCAAAACAATGAAAGGACTCACGATGAAAAGAAAACTCTCCCTCCTCTTCCCAGCATTCCTCCTGATTCTCCTGGCCTCCTGTTCTCCCGCTTCCCCGCCGCTCACTCTCCCTGCCCGTCAATTGGTCAATCTCCACTTTTCGGGAAACGATGGGGAGGGATTTGTGGAAGGCAGCCTGGACCTGGATACCCTGCTCACCCTGTTGGATGACCAAGGGAAAATCAACCCCCACACCTCCGAAGGAATGAAAGAAATCGAAGCAAAATCTCCCACTTGGTCTGCCGCTCTGGACCATTGCACCGTTCACATCCAACCCGACCGGCATTTAAAGAACGGACAAACCATACAGGTCCAAGTGGCGCCCGATCCCACATATTGGAAGAGGGCGGGGCTCACGCTTTCGGAAAGCAGGTACTCGGCTCAGGTCACCGGTCTTACCCAGCGCAAAACCCTCTCCGCCAAAGACCTCTGGAAGAAGGTCCATGTTCCCTTTCAAGGAATCTCGCCCTGGTTGGAAGCCCGTGTCGAATTGGACTGGGAAGAGTCGATCAAAAAAGCGATTTTTGTGACCTTGCCGGAGAAGAAGGGAGAGAGTCCAACCTTTCTCTGTAAAAAAGGAGAGGTGCTCACCCTAACCATGGTCCCGAATCCCCGGGTATTAGAGGCCCAGTCGCTGACTCTGTCGACTGAAAATCGGACCTTCCGCTACACCCTTCCCGAAAAGGGAGTCCCGTCCTATCTGCAGGATTTAAAACAGCTTCCCACTGAGCAAAGGGCCAAGTTTGGCGAAGAAGCGCTTCTTCCCCTTCAACAGCGCATGAAAAAATATATGGTTGCCCATATCGGAGAAAAATTGGAAGCCCTCTCTCCGCAAAAGCTGGAAGAACCGATTCCCACCGCCTGGATTCTCCTCACGCCCAAGGATCCCCGGCAGGGAAAAAGCACGAGTCTGCCTTCCTTTAATCGCCTTCTCTGTCAATTTTCGATTCCCTGCCATCTCGAAAATGGAAAAACCGTTCCTCTCTTTGCCCTTACTTCCCTGTCCGGAGTCTACCGGGAGGGGAGCGGAAAGTGGCTGGCAGATCCCGAAGGCTTTCAATTACTCAGTGCGGACCAGCTTCTGGATGAACAAAAAGTGGAGCGCCTTCTCCACAAAGAGAAGGGAGAGGATCGGATGACCCGAGAGACGATTGATCGCAATAAATAGCGCGGCTTGCGGATTCGAAAAAAACTTACAATGCGGATTACAATTGCGAATAAATGATAAACAAAAACCGCCTGAACCCATTGGATTCAAGCGGTTTTTTACGATATCGGAGTGACAGGATTTGAACCTGCGGCCCCTTGTCCCCCAGACAAGTGCGCTACCGAACTGCGCCACACCCCGCAACTCGTACTCCTTATGTTACTTAATTTTACAAAAAAATGCAAATAATTTTTTCAATGGAAAAATGCCCCTCCCCGGAGCGAATCCGGGGAGGGAATTCTCGGCTAATGACGTTCTTTTCGGGGGAATCTTTGGCTGAAAAACCAGAGAGATCCCAGGAGAAGAAGGATGGAAAAGAGCAAAATCGGTAGGGCGTGTGGGAAGAAGCCCGTGAGCAGATAGGCAATGAAGCTGACTCCCGCTATGGTCATGGCATAGGGCAATTGGGTGGACACATGGGAGAGGTGGTCGCACTGGGCCCCGGCTCCGGCCATAATCGTGGTATCGGAAATGGGAGAGCAATGATCGCCACAAACGGCTCCGGCCATGCAGGCACTGACACAGACCACTCCCAGAGGATTACTCAACGGGAAGATCCCCAGGGTTATGGGAATGAGAATTCCAAAAGTTCCCCAGCTGGTCCCCGTAGAAAAGGAGAGAAAGCCGCCAATCAGGAAGATGAGGGCCGGGAGAAAGGCATGGAAGGCACTCGCATGCCGGGCGACCAGGGACTGAACAAAGGCTCCGGCACCGAGACCGTCCGTCATGGACTTTAAGGACCAGGCCAGGACCAGAATGAGGATGGCGGGCACCATGGACTGGAAGCCCTGGGGAATGGCATCCCCCACTTCCTTTAAGGGAATCAGACGGCGGAAAAGATAGTAAAGGATGGTGAACACCAAGGCCAATGAGGACCCGATGACAAGGCCGATGGAGGCATCGGATTGCGAAAAGGCGACGACGAAAGAGCTGCCGGCAAAAAAGCCTCCCGAATAGAGCATACCGGCGATGCAGCAGCCGATGAGAACAACGATCGGCAGCACCAGGTCAATCACCCTTCCCGAAGAGGAGGGGGACGGCTGACTTTCCGCCATGGCCTTTAATCGGGACAAATCGGCGCCCCGGTCGGCAGCCTCCTCCGCCTGCGCCATGGGGCCATAGTTCCAACCGGTCACCGCCAGGATCACCATCATGACCAGGGTGAGCAGGGCATAAAAATTAAAGGGAATGGTTTGAATGAAAAGAGAAATCCCCTTTCCCTCTCCCACATAGGAAGAAACGGCCGCTGCCCAGGAGGACACCGGAGCGATGATGCAGACCGGCGCTGCCGTCGCATCAATCAGGTAAGCCAGCTTGGCTCGAGAAATCCGATAACGATCCGTGAGCGGGCGCATGACCGAACCCACCGTCAGGCAGTTAAAATAGTCATCGATAAAGATAAAAACACCCAGGGCAGTGGTGACAAGTTGTGCTCCCACCCTGCTCTTGATATGTTGGGAGGCCCAACGGCCAAAGGCGGCAGAGCCCCCCGCCCGGTTCATCAGGGCCACCAAGATGCCGAGAATCACCAGAAACACTAAAATTCCCGCATTATAGGGATCCGCAATCGAGCCAACAAGGCCTTTTTGAAAGAGAACGGTGAGGGTCTGACCGGGATGAAAGGCGCCCGCAAAAAGGGCTCCCACCACTACACCCGTAAAGAGAGAGAGATAGACCTGCTTAGTGAGAAGGGCCAAAGCGATGGCAATCACCGGCGGTAACAGGGAGCAGATCGACCGATAGAAGGGACTGGCGGTTCTTGCCGCCTCTTCCGCTGCTCCCACAGGGAAATTCAACAAGACCATGCCGAAAAAGATGCCAAAGAGGAAGATCCCTCTTCGATGGCGGGCAAAAAAATAATTCATAACGTCTCCTTTCGAGCTTTCGCTCCCGTGCATCACTGAATCGAGTCATGACCCGCCTCGATTCCATAGTGGTACGCAAAAAGAATTCGCTATGAATGTCGTGACAGCTCTCCGTCCCTGAGGACGACAGTGCAAGAAATATTCTCTCTTGCCCCGGACACGACCTTGTGTAGGTTCACAACAATCGCTCCTCGGCGATTACTCCTTTCTCGAAACGGCAATTCCCAGTTCCGTTTCGCTACTCTTAGCAACCGCACCTCTATCATGATGGTTCAGTTTTCTTTTAACGGCTTTATGGTAACCCATAATTCCAAAACAGGCAAATTTGCAACGCGCTTTCGTTCCGTGCAACAAAAAGGTCCCGTGGAAAAGCCGAAAACCGCTCTCCCACGGGACCTTGTAGGGTCTCTATTTTCTTCGTTTCCGTTTGCCTTCGGCCTTGCACTTTGCGATAAACTGGTCCCTCAGTTCCTTGCCCTTGGGAGTGCCCGCAATTCCGCCGACCCCTGTCTCACGAAGACTGGAGGGCAGGCTCCTTCCCACCTCTCCCATGACCACGGCAATCTGGTCAAAGGGAATCACACAGCGGAAGCCGCTTAGGGCCATATCGGCAGAAATCATCGCATTGACGACTCCCGAAGCATTCCGGAAACCACAGGGGTATTCCACAAATCCACCCACGGGATCACAGACCATGCCCAAGATGTTCATGATGGAAATGCTGGCCGCCGTAAACATCTGCTCCATCGTACCTCCCTGAAGACCCACCAGGGCCGCGGAGGCCATGGCAGAAGCCGAACCGCACTCGGCCTGACAGCCTCCTTCTGCTCCCGCAAAGGTTCCGTAATGGCCGATGAGATGGCCGATGGCGGTCGCATTCAACAGGGCTTCCACCAGCCGGTCTTGGTCTGCCCCGAAGCGATCTTTATAGGTCATCAAAGCCGCGGGGACGATGCCCGCTGATCCCGCCGTGGGCGCAGCGACCACCCGACCCATGGTGGCATTGCATTCCACCGTGGAAAAGGCCTTTGCCATGGCATTGATGATGACATCGCCACACAGACTCTTCTTTTCCCGGTAGGCCTGTAATTTCTTGGAGTATCCGCTCACCAAGGACATCTTTGTGACGGATTCCTTGTCCAAAAACTCCTTGGCGGAATCCTCCATGACATTCACCATCCGGCGGAGGGTGTTGAGAATCTCCTCTTTCGGTGTGTTCGTGTCTTCGACTTCACTGTCCAAGACAATTTCTGCCAGTGACTTCCCGCTCTCCTGGGAATACTGCATCAGTTCTTCCTGTGTATAGTACATGCTTCCCCCTGTTTTCCTAGGATAAATACAGCCGTTCCTCAAAGCGGCCGTCCTGCAAGATTTCCTGTTTGTCCTCTTCCTTTAAGGCTCCGTCAAGATCCAAAAAATAAAGCACCGCATTCCCCCGGTCATCTTCCCGGAAGCGCTTAATCGCATATCCCTTTTCTTTTAAGGACTGACAAACTTCGTTTCCTTCCTCTCCCGCATGATCCGTACGTAAAATTATGCTGGGGTGGGTCGCCGAGTAATCAAAGGAAACGCCATTGACCTGGGTGATCAACACATTTCCTCCCCCGATGGAGGCCCCGACAATCTCCTGTGTTTTTCCATTCTCATACTCCATGACAATCCGAACCGTATTGGCATAGGGCATCTCCACGTCATAGATTGGTAGGAATTCATATTCTAAACCCTGCTCATCCGCAACCGAGAAGGAATGGGGAAGGCGGGCATCGTCCACATCCATATCCAAAGAGCCTGCCACCAGGGCCTTATCCGTTCCATGACCCAAATACGTATCCGCAAAAGAGCCATAGAGGTAATAACTTACTTTATGAAATCCGGGCCCACAGATCTTCCGCCCAAGGCGGGAAATGCGACAGGAACCTGCCGTATGCGAGGAAGAGGGTCCCATCATAATCGGCCCCATAATATCAAACAGGGTGTATTTTTTCATTTCTTCTCCTTCAAGCACCTTATAATGACTTCTCAACGTGATAAAACCGCGGAAAACCGCGGCTTTGATAAACGTTTGCAGTATAAATTTACCACGGGAGCCCCGGACCGTCAACCTCTCCCCTCTAAATTTTTTCCCCCTGAAATAGCGGGAAACCGGCAAAAAAAGGGATCCGGAAGATCCGGATCCCGTTGTTTTTCTTAGTTCTTGTACTGGGGAATGAGAAGCGTGTTCAGTGGTTTCCAGAGAAGGGCCAAAACCACCAAGCAAATCAAGGCATCGGGAAGCAGGTAGCCCAGGTTATAGGTGACACTGTAGCTGATGGAACCCCAGTTAAAAAGATTGGCGGGATTCAACGCATCCATCAGGCTCGCTCCCCCCTTGGTAAAGTCTACCGATCCATAGAAAATAATTCCGGAAAGAAAATGGCAAACAAAACGCAGGAAGATGGCAAACAAGGTGCTGGGAATGTAATACTTGAATTCATGGTGTCCTCTTCCCTTGGGCAGGGCACAGAATCCCAACATGGCAAAGGCAAGCGGGTAATCCAGGATTGCCTGAAGCGGATGCACAATGTAGCCTCCTAAAAGCATCTGCAGAAGGCCGAAAACGGCACCTGCCAACACGCCCCATTTTACCCCCCAACGAATCGAAAAGATGAAAATCGGTGCCATGGCGGCCAGGGTGACACTTCCCCCATTGATTCCTTTGAACAGGACAATCATATCCAAAACCTTGGCCAAGGCGATGAGAACTCCCGCCTCTGCCAACATTTGTACCGACGTCCTGCCCCGGGACTGCATTTCTGACATAAAAAAATCCTCCTTCATAATTTCAGACGGAGGGTGCCAATACAGAATCTTTGCCGGAGAATGGATAGTATCGAATATAAAACTTCCCTACGCTATTATTACATAGATCAGGTAAAGGGTTAGACTACTGTCTTCTCAGCCATGGCACCCCTAGTCATTGATTGTGGTTTTATTGTAGTAATTCCACGGTATCCCGTCAAATCGGTTACAATAAGGGAAGTGATTACGAAAAAGAAAAGGAGTCTATTTTGAATAACGATATCCATCAAGCCCCAAACTCGCAGCCCACGGTTGCAAACTGGTTGCTTCGCCTGTTGAAGGGGATTCTAGTTGGGATTGGTGCCATTCTTCCCGGTCTCTCGGGCGGTGTCCTCTCGGTGATCTTCGGATTCTACGATCCCTTGATTCACTTTCTGTCGAATCTCAAACACCAGTTTATGGACAATGTGCGCTACTTCATTCCCGTTGGCATTGGCGGAGTATTGGGAATCCTTCTGTTCTCGGTTTTTGTGGAAAAAGCCTTTGGGCAATACCAGGCACAGTTTGTCTGTCTCTTCATCGGTTTTGTGATCGGTACCTTCCCTTCGCTCTACCGACAGGCGGGAAAGGAAGGCAGAGACCACTGGGATCTTGTCCTCCTCATCCTATGGGCCGCCGTCATCTTCGGCATGATGTTTTTGGGAAAGGACTTCCCCACGGTCCGGCCAAATCCCGTGGTCTGGTTCTTTTCCGGGGCCCTGGTTGCCCTGGGCTTTGTCGTCCCCGGGATGAGCCCCAGCAACTTCTTAATCTATTTTGGCCTCTACGATAAGATGGCAGCCGGAATCTCTTCCTTTGATTTTTCCATGCTCCTGCCCTTTATCGCCGGAGCCCTGGTCTGCATCATCGCAACCTCAAAATTGGTTGCCTGGCTCTTTCACCACCACTATTCCCGCATGTACCATTCCATTCTGGGCATGGTGGTGGGATCGACCCTGGGAATTTTCCCAGCCATTATCTTTCCTGCCTATACAAGCACGGGGTTGGCACAGAGCGGTCTGAGTTTCGCCCCGGCTCTCCTCTTTGGAATCGGCATGCTTCTGGCGGGAATTGTCTCCAGTTACCTATTCAGCAAGTTAGAAGAGAAGGTGGATCATGAGTGATGAAGCAAGATATGCGGTGCTAATCGATGCGGAGAATGTTTCTCCGAAATACATCAAGATTATTTTTGACGAGGTGTCCAGTTACGGAATCACCACGTATCGGAGAATCTATGGGGACTGGACCAGTACCCGAAACAACGGCTGGAAGGGCCTGCTCCTGGAGAACTCCATTACCCCCATCCAGCAATACAGCTATACGGAGGGCAAAAACTCCTCCGACAGTGCTATGATCATCGATGCCATGGATATCCTCTACACCCTGAGTGTCGATGGTTTCGTCCTTGTCTCCTCGGACAGCGATTTTACCCGTCTGGCCTCCCGGCTCCGGGAATCCGCGATGAACGTCATTGGCATGGGAGAAAGCAAGACCCCCTCGGCCTTTATCTCGGCCTGCAATTCCTTCAAGTACCTGGATATTCTCTATGAATCCAAGGAAGAGGAGGGCGGAGAGACCCTGGCGGGGGAAGACGAAGGGAGCGGCAATGCAGAGACCGGGCCATGCAGCAGCAAGGATCCGGGACCCGGGAAGAAGGGGGGAAGTCGAGGACACGAGAAATTGCGGCCTCCCAAGTCCAAAGACCTTCCACAGCCCCAAACCAAACTCTCCACCATTCGGAGGACCCTCAAGAGCATTATCGTTGAGAACTCCGATGATGATAGTTGGATGTCGCTTGCGAACCTGGGAAACCAGCTTTCCAAGCGCTACCCGGATTTCGATGTAAGAAATTACGGGCATCGAAAACTCGTGGACTTTGTGAAATCCCTGGGAGACTTCGATTTGGAAGCGCGCTCGTCTTCCGAGGCGGGAGCCAAACAGATTTTTATTCGCATCAAAACAGGCCATTACCAGAGCTAAGCGGTGCCTGTGTCAGGGTGGACCTTCCGGTCCACCCTTTTTCATGAAAAAATTTACGGGGAATCAGTCCGGTAAATGTCCCAAAAAGTCGGCCCGCGGCAGGCGATCCAGGGAAATGCGATAGCCCTTCCGCTTCATCTCATGGAGTTTGATGAGAAGCAAGGACACGTTCACCCGAAGGGCCTTCGCCATGGTTACCACATCCCAGTCCTCTTCCTGGAGGGCCTCCACCTCTTCCGCGGGAATCAAGAGATGGGCAGCAAATACATTGGCCTCATATTCCGGCTTCTCGGTCATCGAAAAGAAGGTCATGTTCATGATTTCCATCATCGCCGCCTCTTCCCGATGGAGAAGCGCATGGCCCAATTCATGGGCCAGGATCATGTTTCGCTCCGCCTCTTCCAAATCCGCTTTGAGAAAAATACACTTCCGTCCTTCCACCTCCATGTACATCCCCAAGAGTTGCTGAAAGTCCGTTCGCTCGTAAAGATGAATGTCCAGGCACCGGATGAGCTCCTCCGGATCTCGGCTATGATAGGTTTGGATGAGGTCTTGGACCAGTCCTTCAATATCCCGCATTTTCCGTCTCTTTCTATTTCTTGCTTTTCTCCGCTTTCGCATCCCAATAGGCCTCTTGAATGGCTCGCATCACCGCGTCCTTATCCGCTTCGCTCAATTTTCCTCCCGCAAACATCGCCCGTGCCCTTTGGATGAGCTTCTCTGCGCTCTCCGGCTTTTCCGGATTCTGGGGAAGCCTCATCCGTTCTCCCGTGAGCAGAGTATGGATCGACACATCAAAATAGTTCGCCAGCTTCTGGTAGAGATTGCGATCCTTGGGATAGCTCTTCCCCCCCTCATAATTCACCACCGTCCGCATGGACACTCCCAGTTCTTTGGCCAGGTCTTTTTGCGTAAGTCCCTTGTCCACCCGTAACTGCTTCACCATCTCTCCAAAGTCCATAACCCCTCCTTATGAAACTTATCTTCTCTTTTTTCTTGACATAGGAATTTAAATTTCCTATACTTCTCACAGATAGGAATTTAATCTTCCTATATCGTATCATTTTTCACATTTGCCAACAAGCCGTAACCTCGGGAGGGACCATGAATCAGAGACAAATTCTACATATCGATATGAACAGCTGCTATGCTTCCATCGAACAAGCACAAAATCCACGATTGCAAAACAAAGCGGTCGCTGTCTGCGGGGATCCGGAGGCGAGACATGGCATTATCCTGGCAAAGTCCCAGGAAGCCAAACGCTGTGGTGTAAAAACGGGAGAAGCCATCTGGCAGGCCCGGCAGAAATGTCCCCAGTTGATTACCGTGCCTGCCCATTTTGAACTCTATCTCAAGTATTCCCGCCTCGCTCATTCCATTTACCTGGACTATACGGACCGCGTCGAGCCCTTCGGAATCGACGAGTGTTGGCTGGATGTGAGCCACAGCCGGCGGCTCTTTGGAGACGGGAGTCAGATTGCCCGGATCATCCGCCAGCGAATCAAAAAAGAGCTGGGAATCACGGTATCCGTCGGCATCAGTGATAATAAAATTTTCGCCAAATTGGGCAGTGACTACAAAAAGCCGGATGCTCAGACTCGAATTGACCCGTCCAACTATCAATCCATCGCCTGGCCGCTTCCCGCTTCCTCCATGATTTTTGTGGGTCCCCGTACCGCGAAAAAGTTAGAGAAATATGGCATCCAAAGCATCGGGGACCTGGCACAGGCCAATCCCTCCCTGATCCACTCCCTCCTGGGCATCAACGGAGACCGGCTCCGCCTTGCCGCCAATGGGCTGGACCCCACGCCGGTCGCTCCCTACGATTTCCGGGCTCCGGTCAAATCCATCGGCTGCGGCACCACCTTCCGCTATGATTTAAAAAACGAAAAGCAAGTTTACCGAGCCCTGCTCCGATTGTCCCAGGAAGTCTCCCGCCGGCTCATCCAACAGGGCCTGTCGGCAAACGGACTGGTTTGCTCCGTCCGAGGCACTGACCTCCATTATGTCGATCAATACCTTCCTCTCGCCTATCCGACCCAGAACAGCATGGAGCTTGCCCAGACCGGCCTGCAGGCTTTTCGGAGACTTTGGACCTGGAAACAATCCATCCGATCCATGACCCTCCGGGCCAATCGTCTGGTCTCCTGCAAACGAGATGTGCAAACCCTCTTCTTTGCGGATTATCCGGCCCATGATAAGAAGGAAAAGGTGGAACAGGCCCTCTACGGACTTCGCCAACGCTTTGGAAATCGAGCCGTCCTGCTCGCCTCCCTCCTCCATTTTGATGCCTGTGACTTAGAAAGCGTTCGATCTCGTATGCCATCCAATAACTTCATCGCCCTACAGAGCAAGAAAGAAGAGTGGGCTTCGTCTCTCAAGAAAAAGCAGGCACACCATCCTGAGTGCTGTCTTTCACCCTCTTCCAAAGCCAAAGTTTGGTAAAAATCGAGTAAAAAACTTGGCTGATTGTAAAATCAATTTGAACATGTAAAAGAAAAGTCCATACGGTGCCTCTTTTTATCCAGTAATTTATGGGGCAGATAGAGAAGATGGCTAGACTGATGAAAAAGTATGATACAAGGCAAATCCATCTCTTGGAATCACAGTCCCCATAGGAAAAGTAAGACAGGCTTTTAACTCGGCAAAACAAAATCCAGCAGAAGAAAACTCCTTCAGACAATTAAGGCTTAATCAATGGGTCAAACAAGTAGTCAGAAGGATGCCAATGGATAAATGGGACTTATGTAATTTTAAAGTTGATGAAGAAGAACTAAAGGGGAGAGTTTGTTACGGAGGGCTTGACCTTTCATCTACAACAGATATTACAGCTTTTGTTTTAATCTTTCCTCCACTAGATGAAGATGATAAATTTCAAATCATCCCTTACTTTTGGTTACCAGAAGACAATCTAGACCTAAGAGTAAAAAGAGACCACATAAACTATGACCTATGGAAAAAGCAAGGATACATTCAAACTACAGAAGGAAATGTAGTTCATTATGGTTTTATTGAAAAATTTATAGAAGACTTAGGAGAAAAATATAGCATCCGAGAAATAGCCTTCGACTGTTGGGGAGCAGTTCAAATGGTTCAGAACTTAGAAGGGATAGGCTTTACAGTAGTTCCTTTTGGACAGGGTTTTAAAGATATGAGTCCTCCAACAAAAGAGCTCAGGGAGGAAATCCTGTTTTAAGGTGTATGATGGATAATATCTTTATTCGAACAGACCCTGCTGGAAATATAAAGGCGGATAAGGAAAAATCTACAGAAAAGATTGATGGCGTTATTTCAACAATAATGGCTCTTGATAGGTCCATAAGGTGTGGAAATGATACTAGTGAATCAGTATATGATGATAGAGGACTTATTATTTTTTAAATCATAATAAGTGGTAAATATAGATAGAGTCCGTATAATTGTGTAAAAAGAAAAAGGTCATTTGAAACCTTAACTAGTACAATGTTTTTAAGCACAAAACAACTAGGAGGAATCAAATACGCGTAAAAAAGAGCTATCCAATTTATTTGGAATATTATTGGGGGGTGTGTTTTTTTATCTGGCCTAAAAGGAATATATATAAAAAAAATATACAATTTGATTTTTCTAGTCTTAGGAGTATTTCTTGTATTAATGAATATGTATTTACTCTTAAATAGAAACAAATAATCTGGATTGTGAGTCAAGTCCAAAATATTGTGTAAATTTATCTAGTACAATATTTACTATCACATTCTAATATATAGCTTAGAAGATGTTGACCAATCCTCATTGATATCAATGAGGATTGAGCTAATCAATCGTATAGCCGAATCTTAATTAGGAAATATTCTTATCACTTTTTCTCGTCTTCTAACTTCTTCATTAAGTCTTTCTAAGCAATTTGTTGTTCTTAATCTGCTATGAATTACATCGTTTGCTAGATAGGCAAATGCATCCTCAAATTCTTCATCTAGAGCTTCTAAACTATTCAAATACTTCTTTTCATTTTCATATTTTCTAAATATTTCATTTTTCATGGATCTTGCTAAGTTGATATACGGTCAATGTCCAACTTATTATTGCAATTTATGAGTAAAAAAGACTTGCTTTTTCTCCGAAAATTTTGTAACATTGAATCCTATTCGGGGAATTAGCTCAGCTGGGAGAGCGCTTGAATGGCATTCAAGAGGTCAGGGGTTCGATCCCCCTATTCTCCATTGAAAAATACACGTTTCCACGATGCTAAAATTTACAAGCTGTGCAACCGAAACAAAAAGAGGGGTTTTTACCCCTCTTTTTTTCTTGCCTTATTTCCGAGATCCACTTCCGCATAAAAAGGAGGGACTCCATTTTTCTCTTTGGCCAAGCTGTCCCTCCATGAGCTCCTATGAAAATAAGAATAAAAAATACTTAAAAAGTGCTTTTCCGTTCATGTTTTACTTTTGATTAGATTTTCTATCAAGCGTTTCTTCTATTCTTTTCCGATTTTTTCTACATCCTTAGCAACACGTTCTGTTATTTTCTCATCGTTTTCGCCTTTCCTGTCGGATATCTTGCCGTTCTCTTTTTTAACTGCTCAAAGGCATTCTGTAGCCTCTGTGCGATCTCTTCCCCGGACTCATTCCAACCTTTATCCCATTCAATAATATTTTCATCCTTTTCCATCACCGATTTCCTCCTGTTGTTTTGTTTCAACTATAGTTACCCTATAGATATCCATTTTCTGAATCGATATTCAGCCGATGCCCATGGAGAATCCCACCACATCGGCGACCGAATCAGGGCTTTGAGAAGCCTCCCTTTTCCCACGATCTCTTCCCATCCCGGAGGAGTCTTCCCGTTCCCCCCCTCCCACTTGATCTGCGAATCCGGTTTCCATCAAGTATAATAGAGATAACAGAAACAGCATCACTAGAAATGAGGTCACCATGATTTACACCGTTACCTTAAACCCTTCTCTGGATTTTATTTCTCAGATTACGGACCTGAAGGTGGGACGCACCAATTACTCCTCCGCGGATTCCATGAGTGCCGGCGGACGAGCGATTAATATCTCCCGCCTCCTTCGCACCATGCATGTTCCCACAACAGCGACGGGCTTTCTGGGAGGAAAAACCGGAGAGTTTATCCGAGAGGAACTGAACAAGCAGGATATTCCCAACGACTTTATCGAGATTGCCGGAACCACGCGCATTAATATCAGCCTCTTTTCCGATCAGCTGGAAACCCGGGTCGTGGGAGAGGGACCAACAATTAGCATCAACGAGGTGAATGAGCTCATGTACTACTTAGCTCGAATTCGAGAGGGAGACTTCCTGATTCTCGCCGGCTCCTTGCCTCCCAATGTTCCGGTGGACATCTATAACCGCATGATTGAGATTGCCGTCGTCAATGGGGCTTCTTTCCTGCCCATGGTTTCCCAGACCCTGATGAAGCCGACCATGGAAAAACATCCCCTGCTCATCACACCCACCCTGGGAGATCTGGAAAAGATCTTTGACTGTGAATTACGGGATCGGGAGGAAATCCTGGAAAAGGGACTGGCATGTATTGACCGGGGAGCACAAAATGTGCTGGTAAATCTGGGAAGGGAGGGCTCCCTCTTCATCGATTCGAGCCGGTCCGCCTATGAAGCGAATGGCCCGGAGGGTCCCATCATCTCCCAAACCTATACCAACATTGCTTTGGCAGCGGGCTTCATCGGCAGCTATATGCGAACCGATGATCCCGTGGAGGCCTTTCGGTCCGCCCAGGCGGTCTCGAACGCCACGTACTCGGTGCGAGAGCTTCCCTCTTTAGCGGCGATTGAACAGGCGCGAGAAAAGGTGACGGTCCTCCCCTTAAACTGAAAAATGGCAGCAAAAAAGCCCATCCCTGAGGATGGGCTTTTTGATGTTTGGAGTTAACGAACGTAGACATCGTAATGGTTACCAACGGTTCCTCGGTCATAGACCTTTCCCGGTGCACCGAAGGGCGTCGGAATCACAGATCCCTTGGGGGCACTGTTGGCAAGAACAATGTATCCCTGGCCGTCGCAGACGAAGCCGGCGCTGTTGACGTGCCGTCCCGGAATACGGAGGCCGCCGCCCGGCAAAACGCGCTGGGAATAATAGGTGAACTTATATCCGCCCCAGTGAATCACACCGGCATGGTGGAACTGGGCGAGAGAATAGCTGGCGGAAGAAGAAACCGTCTTGGGCTTTTCTTTGCTTCCCTGCAGGACCACCTTCGAAACGGGCTGGGTTACCACTTCATTGCGAACCAGCGTACTGGAAACCTCTTTTCCATTCTTGAAGACATGGGCCGTCTCGATTTCCCGCCGGCCTGCCACGCCTGCCCGCTGTACCTTGCTCTGGCCCTTGTAAAGCTCATTGCTGGTCTTGGTTTCCGTGGAGAAAGCAACCGCTTCCTTCTTGACGACCTTCTTGGTCTCATAGCGGTCCACGGTGATGGTCATGCCTTCTTTTAAGGAATTCTCACGCGCCGGCATGATGACATCATCCTCATCATATTCAATGCCCGATTCATCCAGGAATCTTCCCACGGTATTGGCATGGGTGGTCTCATCATGACCAACGCCGCCAACGACAACGTGAATGGTTTTTTCCGTATTGGCCTTTACCACGAGGCCTTCCTCAATCTTGGTGCTGAGTGCATGATCCGAATCAATGCCCTCTAAGTCGGTGATACCCGCCTCAACGAGAGCCTCTTTTAATGTTGGTTGAGATGTATAGAGTGCAATTTCTTTGCCGTCAACCGTCAATTTCACATCCTTGGGACGCTGCGCGTAGGCATAGCCACCCAGAAGGGAGCTGATGACTGCCACACTTCCCAGGATATAGATTTGGCGTTTTAACGAATACTTTTGCATGAATGTACCTCCAAATGTGTTACCGATTGCCACAAGGACGGCGTTTCCCGAGAACGCCTGTAACTATTTCGTTGCCCTTGTAACTGTTTTGTTACAAATTACTTTGGAAAGTATACCATAACAAGAGAAGAATGCAAGAAAATTTCTAAAAAGGCGTCCTGTTTCTCCATTTTTCGAGAAAACAGGACGCCACTCCATAAAAAAAATGGGAGAATCCCTCTCCCATTTTCCTACTTTGATTCTTTTTCTTCCTCCGTCTCGGGCTGATAATGGAGGACCGAAATCATCTTTCCGTCCTTATCCAGAATTTTCCGAACTCGCCGTTGAAAGTCGGTCCGTTTCAGCCAAACATCATGCTCACAGCCCATGCATTTGAGCTTGTAATCCACACCGGTGCGAAGTATTTTCCAGTAATTTTCTCCACAGGGATGACCTTTTTTTAAACTCACCATATCTCCCACATGGTATTTACTCATGGTACTCCTTCTTTCAAGCCTGCCCTTTCTCCGTGGGGTTCAGGGCAATAAAGGCGTTATATTGATCCAACTCACCCTTCACGTAATTTCGAAGCATCCGTCCGCCGTGATACTGGTTTCCCGGTTTCGTGGTTGCCACAATCCGAAAACGGTAGGTTAGGGGACCAAAGTTGACAATTCCCACAACGTGGGGTTTTTCCACATATAGTTTTTTCTCTTTTTGCAGCAGTTTTTGAACCGCCTGATCCGCAAGCTCCACCGCTTTCTCATAGGGAACGGTGTAGGGAATTTCCGGCTCCACATCGCAGTGAAGGGGCCGTTTTTGCATATTGGAAATGATCTGAATCTTGGAATTCGGAACCAGGTTGACAGCGCCGCTGTAGTCGTGAAGAATGGTCCGCCGAAGACCGATGTTGACGACCTCTCCTTCTATCCCTGAGCCTAACACAATCCAGTCGCCAACGTCAAAGCCACCGTTCACCAACAGAAAGATTCCGGAGATAACGTCGGAAATCAAAGACTGGGCACCGAAGGCGATGGCAATACCTCCGACTCCTGCGGCGGTGATGATGGAGGTCGTACTGATGCCAAAATGTCCCAAAATCGAGGCCAAGGCAAAGAAGCAGACCACCACGCGGAACACATTATAAAATAGAGAATTCAAGGTTCGAAGGCGGGCCTTGGGGATGTGCTCCCATTTTCCCCCTTCCACCTTTTCAATCAAAACTCTTCCGTACTTCAATAATAAATAGGCAATCAGAATAATCACGAGAATGGCGATCACATCCGCCACCCACGAGGGCAGGTGGACCAATTCCACCAACTTTTTCAATGCCGAATCCATACCGATACTCTTTTCCAAATCTGCCTGTATTTCTTGTCCGTTCATTTCTTCTCCTCATCAATAAAATAAAAGTAAATTAATATTAAGTATATTACTACTATTTTACTAATGATTCAATTTAACACTCTTACCGGGGTAGAAAAGATATGAATTTCCCTCTACATCTTTTACGATTTTTTCAACCGTCGCTGTACTCTGTTCCTTCCACTCCCCATTCTCCCCACTCAAGGCGAGATGGTCCTTGCCAATCACATAGACCTCTTGGTCCGTGCAATGGAGGGCCAGGGGGGAAAAGGAAAAATCTCTCTGGGAAAGAAGACCCTTCCCCAGTTCATAGGTAAGAAGCCGATTCCCATCCAAGGCGTAAATTTTCTTCCCTCGCACCTCCACATCCAATGGTTTCAGGAGCGATTCTCGGTCCACACATTGTTTTCCTTCATAGATTGCGAAGGACCGGTCCGTGACCAGAAGAAGTTTTCCGGCATCGACCCATTCCAAAGAACGAAATTGCTCAGCGGTGGCGGCAAGCGAAAAAACCACCTTGCCCTGCTCCTCCACCGTCAAATGACACCGCTTCCCCGGTGTCGTCGTGTCTTCGGGCGAGGAAGATGCGGACTCCTCGGTCTTCTCCGAAGAGGAAGCGGATGCATCCTCTTTTTCTTCCTTCTTTTCGCTGCTCTGCTCGGGGAGCATGGCGGCATCCGAAGGAATTTGTCCTTCCTCCTTTAAGTCGGCTCCCGAACCCTCCACGATCCAGGCAAGCGTCTTCTCCTTTCGAAGGATCGCTTGCAGGTTTCCCGAAAGCGGAAGGACCCGCTCCACCTGCAGATTGGAATCCAGGAGGAGGAAGGAATGGGTCTGGGCTAAAATGGGACCATCCGGACTGTAAAAGAGCTTCTTGCCCGCCGTTGCTTCTCGCTTCGTTTCCTCTTTTCCACTCTTCGGATCCAGGCGTTGCAGTTCTTTTCCCACGGTCAGACAGTAGATGGAGGATCCATAAAGGAGTTGATGCTCTCCGGGAGGGAGTGTCACCTGAAAGAGCAGGCGTCCCTTATCATAAGCAACCAGCTTTCCCTCCTGCTCCGCATAGTAGATATCCTCATAGACTCCCACATTTTTTTGCCCCTCTCCTTGGAAAGGCGCCTCCTCCTTGTTCCCTCCCCGTTTCCCCGAAGAGAACACAAGAAGAAGAACCAGGACCCCAACAAAAAGCGGCAATAAAATCAGAAGGAGCCGGTTCATGGGTTGGGAAAAGAATTGGGGCTCTTCCAAAGATTGCTTTTGATTTTGTTTTTCCTTTTCCTCCATAGACACCTCCTTTGACCTGGGATAGCAGGATTGCTATTAAGTATATCATGGAAGAAGAAGGGGGATAAAAAAAGCGTCCGGCTAAGCCGGACGCTCTCTCTTTGGGATTAATAATTTTCCACAAACAGCTCAAAAAATTCCTGCGGATGGTCGCAAGCGGGGCACTTCTTCGGTGCCGTCTTTCCCTTATGGATATATCCACAGTTCAAGCACTTCCAGAGAACTTCCTCGTCTCTCTCGAAGACGCGGCCGGCCTTGATGTTATCCAGAAGTTTCTGGTAACGGGTCTCATGAGCCTCTTCCACCTCAGAAATCTCCGTGAAGACACGAGCGATTTCCCTGAAGCCTTCCTTTTCCGCAACCTTAGCAAACTCCGGATACATGGAAGTTGCTTCGTCATGCTCACCCGCAATGGCACCTTCCAGGTTCTCCTCGGTGGTCGAGTAAACAACCGGATACTCCCAGTCGATTTTGATGCCTTCGCCGTTGTCGAAATCCTCTCTCAAGAACTTGTAAAGGCGCTTGGCATGCTCCTTCTCATTTCCCGCAGTCTCCTCAAAAATCTTCTGGATCTGCACATATCCATCCTTCTTTGCCTGAGCAGCTGCGTAAGTATAGCGCATATTTGCCTGAGATTCTCCTGCAAACGCAGTCATCAGGTTCTTTGCTGTTTCGGTTCCCTTTAATGACGACATAGTTACTTCCTTTCTGTTCTCATATATACCAATGCTTCTCATCATCGGTGAAAAAAGAGGCGGTGGGCCTTTCGTCCCAAAAAGCCTCACCGCCAATTATACCCCAAAAAAGAAAAGAATAACTTATTCTTCCTCGTCTTCCTCGGTTTTTTCTTCCGGTTCATAGTGGATGCGTACCCACATGATCCGCTTGTTTTCAATCTTTTCAATCTGAAACTGCAGGCCCTGGAATTCGATGAAGGGATGCTCGGAGTCATTGGGGATTCGCCCCATAAGGAAGAAGAGCAGGCCTCCCAGGGTATCGTAGTCTTCCGTTTCCTCGTCCAGATCCGCTCCCGTGTTGAAATTCAATTCCTTGATGGAGAGCGTCCCCTTGGCATAGTAGACGTTGCGGCTTACCTTTTCAATCTCCGGTTCATCCTGGTCGAACTCGTCATCGATGTCTCCGACAATTTCCTCAATCAAATCTTCCATGGTGACAATGCCAGAAAATCCACCGTACTCATCGATGAGCACCGCAAAATGGCGATTCTCCTCCCGCAGCTCATTAAAGAGTTCGTTGATATTCTTGCGCTCCGGCACAAAGTAGGGCTCCCGCATGATCTTGCGGATATTCACATTTTCAAACCCTTCTTTATAGGCCGCCTGCATATAGTCCTTTATGTAGAGGATTCCGATGACATTATCAATGTCATCATCATAGATGGGTATGCGGGAATAGCGAACACTTAAAAGCTCTTTGATGTATTCCTGGTAGCTGTCATTCACATCAATGGCAAAGACCTCAGTGCGCGGGGTCATGATCTCTTCGGCAAATTTATCATCGAAGGTGATGATCGAATTGATCATCTCCCCCTCCACCAGGTTGATCAACCCCTGACTCTGGCCCACCTGCACGATGGACTTGATATCGCTTAGGGTGACCCGTTCTTCCATCTGCTCCACGCTGACGCCGATAAGACGGAGGAAGCCATTGGTGATCCCCGACAAAAGCCAAACAAAGGGTTTCAAAAGCTTGGAGGCAATCCAAAGAATATTAACCGCAGAGAAGGCAAAGCCCTCCGCATCCTGCAGGGCCATCCGTTTCGGCACCAGTTCTCCGAAAATAATGGTAATAAAGGACAGGAGCAGGGTAATCAGGATCGTCGCCAGGGTCATGGCGCTTGGAATGTGCAGGAAGGCAAAGCCTGCCGCCAAATGCTGTGAGAGACCCGTCGCCGCAGAAGCCGAGTTAAAGAAGCCTGCCAGGGTGATACAGATCTGTATGGTGGACAGGAAATGAGAGGGTTCCTTCAGCAGGGCAATGATCTTTTCCGCCTTTTTGTCTCCCTCATCTTTTTTATCTTTCAAGTCCTCGGCATCCAGAGACACCAAAGCCATCTCGGATGCCGAAAAAAATGCATTTACGAGAATTAAAGCAATAATAATAATAAACTGAACTAATAAATTTCCGCCCCCTGATCCAGGGTCGGCGGCCTGCGCTATTTGCGCTGAATCCATTCATTCCTCCTTGACAACCGGTAACTGCGATGGCATCAACCATACCGGGCGCACATCGCCCTTCCCACTATGGGAAGTACCCCTATCCTATCACATTGCAAAGAACATATAAAGAAGCAGAAGAAGGGACAGGGCGATTCGATAGTAGCCAAAAATCTTAAAGTCATGGCTTTTCACATAGGACATGAACTTCTTAATCACCACGTAGGCAACCAGGAAGGAAAGAGCGAAGCCGAGGGCGATCAAGAGCCACTGGTCCAAACGAAAGGCTCCCACATTTTTCACGACCTTCAAAAAGGTGGCCCCGAGCATGGTGGGGATCGCTAAGAAAAAGCTGAATTCCGCCGCCGCAACACGGCCGGATCCCAGGAGCATCGCTCCGATAATGGTGGCAGCGGACCGTGAGGTTCCGGGAACCATGGCCAGGCATTGGAAGAGACCAATAAGAAAGGCCGTTTTGTAGTCAAACTGACTCGTCTTCTCGAAGCGCACTCTTTTCCGTTTCGCATTCCAGTTTTCAATGAGAAGGATGATGACACCGTAGATGAGCAGGGTTGCGGTGACCACCTGAAAATTCATCAGATGGGCGTCGATAAAATCATCGAAAAGAAGGCCTAAGACCAGACCCGGCAGAATTCCCACCAGGACCTTTTTCCACAGGTCCATGGTCTCGGGGTCTGCCCGCTTCACCTTGTGGTAGAGGCGGGTCTGCCAATTCGCTCCCCGGTCCCGGTAGGACCGTCTTCCCTCCAGTTTTTGGTCATCCCAGGGATTGAGCCGTCGAAAATAGATGACAACCACGGATAAAATCGCCCCTAACTGGATGATAATGCTGAAGGCATTGGCAAAGCCCTGGGGGCTAAGCTGTACGAAACGGTTAACCAAAATGAGGTGTCCTGTGGAGGACACGGGCAAAAATTCAGTGATTCCTTCCACGATGGAAAGAATAATAACTTTAATAATATCTACGATAAGGTCCATGAGTCCTCCCCAAAGTGCTCAAGAAATGAGTGCTTTTCTCCTTTAAATACATAACCAAGAATGGCATCAATCGCTACATTCTCCCCACTGCGAAAAATGGACTTCTCCACATTGGGGTTTACCTTCTTTAATTCCTTGATGAGCTGCTTGATCTGTTTCCGCTGGGATCCCTCTACGCTCTGGGTGACCGTGCAGGCACAGTCCAGGGCCTTCAGCCCACAGAAATCTCTCCATGCGATGATATTGCGCTCCTCTAAAAGGTAGAGGGGGCGAATCAGTTCAATTCCCGGAAAATTCAGGGATTGAATCCGCGGCATCATGATCTTGAAATTCGCCGACCAGAGGATATTTAACAAGGTGGTCTCAATCACATCATTCATGTGGTGCCCCAGGGCCAGCTTATTACAGCCCAGACTCTGGGCGGCATGGTAGAGAAAGCCGCGCCGCATCCGCGCACAGAGGTAACAGGGCTTATCGGAGATGGAGTCCGCCACCTCAAACACATCGGATTCAAAAATATGAACCGGGATTCCCAGCCAGGCGCAGTTAAATTCCAACAGCTTGCGATTGATGGGGTTGTAGCCGGGATCCATCGACAGGTATTCCACCTCAAAGGGAATCTCACTGTAGCGATGAAGGAGCTGGAAGAGCTTTGCCGTAAGCAGGCTGTCCTTCCCACCGGAAATCGCCACCGCCACCTTATCCCCTGCTTGCAGGAGTCGGTAGTTGCTTAGGGCCTTGGTGAACTTTGCCATGAGTTTGATGCGAAAGCGCTTTTGAATGGCGTGCTCGATCTCTTTCAAGGGGATAAGATCTTGACCAAATTGCTCCCACATGTCGGGATAAAGACGCTTGACGGCTTCTTCATGACTTTCTCCCTCTCGCTCCTTCACAAGAATCTGTCGGTTTGCCAGCTTTTTTTCTTCTTTTTCTGTCATCCTCTCTTCTTTCCTCTTCTCTCTAAAATCCGTATCGGAAGTTCTTCCCCGGCTTCTCTTTCCCTTTTCAACCGCCGAAAAAGGAGCCGGGGGAGATCTCCCTCGTTTCTTTTTTATTTATGGTAGGGCTCTCCGTTTAATATCCGAAAAGACCGATAGATCTGTTCCAATAAAATCATCCGCATCAGCTGGTGGGGAAAGGTGAGTTTGGAAAAGGAAACGGGCACGCCCAACTTCTTCACCTCTTCGGATAGGCCATAGGATCCCCCAATAATAAAGGTAAGCCGACTGCCCCCTTCTTCCTCCCACTTCTTTACCGACTTGGCAAAGCTGACACTGTCCAGTTCCTTACCCTCCACACAAAGGCAAACAATACGGGATGATTTGGGCAGGGCCTTGATGATTCGCTCCCCTTCTTTTTCCATTCCCTGTTTAATCTGTTCCGGAGAGGGGTTCATCGGCAGTTTCTCCTCCGCAATCTCCACAATCCCGGGAATACAATAGGGGGTAAGCCGTTTCATGTATTCTTGCACTCCCCCACGGAGGTAGGCTTCTTTCACGGTGCCCACAGCGATAATTGTGATATTCATTCCTCATCCTCCATAAAAAAGCTCTCTTGCCGCAGCCCCAAGCCCCGGTTCGGTGGTTCTTCCTCTTCCTTCTTATAGATGCAGGAAAAGATCCCGGACGGCTCAAAGCGGGGGGCGACTTGCACCCGAATTTTCCGGGCGGTATCCAAGCCCTGCTTCATCAGAATGTTCTTTACGGTCCGCTCACAGAGCCTTGCCTCATTGTTTTCAATGCTCATGTGGGCAAGGAGGACAACCTCGTCCTCGCCACAAAGGAGGTCCGTGAGCGCTCGACCACACTGGGCATTGGACAAATGCCCCTTGGTGGACAGGATTCTTTCCTTGAGCATCTCGGGATAGGGCCCATGGAGCAACATCTCCACATCGTGATTGGCCTCTAAATAATAAATCTGTGAACCGCGGATGGTTTCCATCATTCTTTCATCGATATATCCCGTATCCGTGAGAACGGTGACTTTTTCCTTTCCGGACCGGAAGGTGTAGCCCACCGGATTTTCCGCATCATGGTGAATGCAAAAGGGATGCACCAATAGATCTCCAAAGGGAAAGGGATGATTACAATCAAAAACCTTATGGTAAGAGGGAGCAATGCGTCCAATTTTTCGTTCCATCGCTTTCCAGGTTTCTCGATTCGCAAAGATGGGAATCTTGAAGCGACGGCTGAGCACACCCACCCCTTTAATATGGTCTGCGTGTTCATGGGTCACAAAAATCCCGTCTAATTTTCGAGGGGACAGACCCGCTTCTTCCATCAGCCCCATGATTTGTCTCCCACTGTAGCCGGCATCGACCAGCAGATGGGTTTTCTCCGTCTCCACATAGACACAATTTCCGCTGGAGCCGGAGGCAATTGAACATAGTTTCATGCTTTCCTCCATGAGGCTCATTTTATCATAACCCCAGGAGGGGGAAAATGTGCGGAGGCTGATTTTCCCAGTAAAGAAGAAAAACATGGTAAAATAATCCCATGTGAAAAGCGAGCTTGGAGGTAAAAATGGATATTGTCATTGTCTGTGTGTTTGCCTGGGCTCTTGCTCAGACGATTAAGGTACTCTTGCGCTATCGACAGGTGAGAAAATGGGATCTCCACCTCCTCTGGGGATCGGGGGGCTTTCCCAGTGCACACTCCGCTTTTATCACCTGTCTGATGATTCAGATCGGCTTTGTGGAGGGGTTTCGCACCAGTCTCTTCGCGCTGGCATTGGGAACCTGGGCGATTGTGATCTACGATAGCTTTAACGTGCGATATGCCGTTGGGATCCAGGCACAAGCCTTAAACAAACTCCGGGAAGAATTGAAAAATGAACTCCATGAGCCCATTGAACCGCTAAAAGAGATCCTGGGCCATACGCCGACACAGGTTGTGGCGGGAATTTTTTTGGGTGCCTTCATTGCCCTCTTACGCATTTATATTTTTCCGATGTACCTGTAACCTGTCGAATAGAATCATCCCTCTTGGGTATAAGAGGGAAGTAATCAGGGGAGTAGCTTATTCTCCGCATGGCCGTCAATACGATCGCAAGATTCCGGCCTGTGGCCTTTTCCAAGTTGGATTCATCGGGGAAAAGGAAGCAAGACCTGGGAGGAAATCCCGGGTTTTTTTTGTATCCGAGATTCCCCGTCAAACGATCGATCATCGATTCAACCGTAGAAAGGATGCAACATGGACTGGTATCAAAAGACGAGTCAAGATTTGGAGAAAGAGCTCTCCACGGACCTCAACCACGGCCTTTCAAAAGCAGAGGCCGAGAACAGGCTCCAAAAGGTGGGGCCCAATAAGTTGAGCGAAGCCAAAAAGAAATCATTAGCAAGCAAGCTGTTGGAACAGATCAAAGACCCGATGGTCATCATCTTGATGGTCGCTTCTCTCTTTTCCGCTGTGACCGGAGAATGGGTGGAGGCCATCATCATCATCTCCATCGTGGTGTTGAACGGCCTCCTGTCCATCTATCAGGAGGGGCGAGCGGAGGACTCGGTGGCCGCCCTGCAAAAGATGTCTTCCCCCAACGCCAAGGTGGTGCGAGAAGGAGGCATCAAATCCATTCCCTCGGAAACCTTGGTTCCCGGAGATCTGGTTGTGCTGGAAACGGGAGACATTGTTCCCGCCGACCTTCGATTGATCGAGTCCAGCAACCTGAAGATTGACGAATCCTCCTTCACCGGAGAATCCGTCGCGGTCGAGAAGGATGCTTCGGTCAACTATGCGGAGAAAAAGGGAATTGGGGACCGGGAAAACTATGCCTACTCCTCCACGATTGTGACCTATGGGCATGGAAGAGGCCTGGTGACCGATACCGGAGAAAAGACCGAAATCGGAAAAATCGCCCAGACCATCCAGAGCTATGACGATGAAGAAACGCCTCTGCAGAGCAAACTCAACGTCCTTTCCGGTCAATTGGGAAAGCTGGTCGTTGGGGTTGCCATTTTTGTCTTTCTCCTGGGCCTTCTTGCCAAGAATCCCCTCATCACGATCTTTATGACCGCGATTTCCCTCGCCGTTGCGGCAATTCCCGAAGGAATGACCGCCGTGGTTACCATTGTCCTTTCCATGGGCATGAACCGCATGGCCAGGAGAAATGCCATTGTGAAAAAACTGCTCTCCGTGGAAACCCTGGGAACCACCACGGTGATCTGTTCGGATAAAACGGGAACCCTCACCCAAAATGAGATGACCGTGAAAAAAATCTATAACAACGACCAGCTCTTCGACGTTTCGGGCACCGGCTATTCCACGGAGGGAGAGATTCTTCAGGAGGGAGAGGTCTTGAAGGAAGAGGATTCCAAGACCCTCTCCACCATGATGACCATTGCCGCCTTGGCCAACGATGCAAAGATTGAAGAGGAAGAGGATGGGGCGGTCTGCATCGGGGATCCCACCGAGGGCGCCCTGATTACCATGGCAGGGAAACTGGGTCTTACCGGCAAGTCGCTCAATGCGTCCTACCCAAGAGTGGAAGAGATTCCCTTCGATTCGACACGAAAGATGATGACCACCTTCCATGAGAATTTTATCCCCGAGAAGATGGTCTCCTTTACCAAGGGGGCACCCGACCTCATTATCCGCAATTGTGATCGCGTTCTTATCAATGGGGAGGTGGTTCCCTTTACGGAGGAGAGGAAGAGAAAAGCCCTGGAGATGAACTCGCAGTTTGCCCAGGATGCCCTTCGCTGCCTCGCCTATGCCTACCGTGTTTGGGACAACCTTCCACATAAGGAAGACCAGGTTCCCGAGACGGTGGAACGGGACATGATCTTTACGGGGCTCACCGGGATGATTGACCCGGCAAGACCGGAGGCCAAGGATGCGATTGCGGAATGTAAACAGGCCGGAATCACCACCATCATGATCACGGGGGATTACCTGGAAACCGCTTTTGCCATCGGAAAAGAGTTGGGCATTGCCGATTCTCCCGAGCAGGCGATGATGGGTGAGGAACTGAACAATAAGAGTCTGGGAGAAGTCCAAGAAATTGTGAAGACCAAGCGCATCTTCGCCCGCGTTTCTCCGGAAAACAAGGTGCAGATCGTGGATGCCCTCAAGGCGAATGGAGAGATCACCGCCATGACCGGAGATGGAGTGAACGATGCTCCTGCCATTAAGCGGGCAGACATCGGAATCTCCATGGGAATCACCGGAACCGATGTGGCAAAAAACACCGCCGAGGTCATCCTCACCGACGACAACTTTGCAACCATCGTCGCCGCCGTGGAAGAGGGACGGATCATCTATTCCAACATCAAGAAATTCGTCTCCTTCCTGCTGAGCTGTAACGTGGGAGAGGTGATCGTGATTGCCTTTGCCATGATTATCGACCTGGTCCTGCTATTCACCGGAAGTGGCGAGCGTTTCCCCACCCCCCTCTCACCGATCATGCTTCTTTGGTTAAACCTGGTGACCGATTCTCTCCCCGCCCTGGCCTTGGGTGTGGAACCGGGAGAAGCGGATAATATGACCCAGAAACCAAGAGATCCAGATGAGCCGATCATTGATCAGCGGATGTTCCACAGCATCATCATCCAGTCCATCGCCATCGGCACCGCAACGCTGCTTGCCTTTGCCACGGGCTACTTCTACTTCGGAGCCGGATTGGAACCCCACCTGAAGCTCATTGAGGGACAAACCATGGCCTTCTCCACCCTGATCTTGGCGGAACTCTTCCGGGCCCTGGCCTGCCGGTCGGACCGCCACACCATCTTTGAACTGGGTCTCTTCAGTAACCGGTCCATGCTCCGGGCTCTGTTGATTGGCCTCGGTCTCCTTTTGGCCGTGCTCTATCTGCCCTTTATGAGAGAGCTCTTCGACGTCTCCTTTATGACCGCCAAGGAGTGGATCCCCACGCTCATTTTGGCCCTGATTCCCTTTGGCTCCGCGGAAATTCATAAAGCCATTCTCAACCGCCGCCACGAAGAGTAGAATCAAAGAGAGCTTTGCTACAAAACAGAAAGGAGAATTGGTTCATGGAAAACAAAAATCAACGTCTGATTCAAACGGTGATCGAGCTTACCGATCTTCCCGGAGCTCCCGGCTTTGAGAATGCCGTTTCCAACCATGTGATGGACCTTGCCCAGGGCCTGGGCAAGGTGGATAAGGACATGATGCAAAATGTCTATATCGATCGAGAGGGGAATGCCTGTCCCCTGCCCTCCCTGGAAGGAAAAAAAGAAGAGCTTCCTTCCGACCGCCCCCTACGGATCCAATTGGATGCACACTTGGACGAGGTCGCTTTCCTCATCCAATACATTGATGAACGAGGTATGCTTCACATTCTTCCCATGGGAGGATGGAATACCGCCCACATTCAGGCCCACCTGTTCGATGTGCTCTTCCCGGATGGAAGCAAACGAGCCGTGATCGCCGCCGCCAAGCCCGTGCACTACATGTCGGAGGAGGAGAGAAAAAAGGGGGCCAGCATGGAGAGCATTATCCTGGACCCGGGAACCTGCTCTCTGCAGGAGACCCTGGACCTGGGATTTGAGATCGGCCTCCCCGTTCTTCCCCATGTGAAAACCGAGTATGATCCCGACCGGGAGCTCTTCACCGGAAAGGCTTTTGACTGCCGCTCGGGGGTGGCCTGTGTCCTGGAGACCATGAACCGATTAAAGGGCGAGAAGCTTTCCAACGACGTGATTGGAGCTTTGAGCAGCCAAGAGGAGATTGGCTCCCGCGGGGCGATTGTAACGGCTCGAAGGGTGCAGGCCGACCTCGCCATTGTCTTTGAGGGGTGCCCGGCGGACGATACCTTTGAGATGGACATGGATCCCCAAACCGCCTTGAAAAAAGGCCCCATGCTGCGTCACTTTGACGTGAGCATGGTGACCCATCCCGGCTTCCAACGCTATGCCCTAAAGCTGGCCCGGGACAAACAGATCCCCGTACAAACCGCTGTGCGAGCGGGTGGCGGAACCAATGGGAAGCCCATCCACACGGAGCATTTTGGCATTCCCACCATCGTGGTTGGGGTTCCCGTGCGCTATGCCCACTCCCATTACGGATATTCGGCCCTCTGTGACCATGTCCATGCCGTGGATCTCGCCTGCGAGATCATTCGCTCCATCGATAAGGAAAGCTATCTTGCTCTTAAAAATTAAAAAGGAAAAGCCCGGGCCGTCTTTGGCGGTCCGGGCTTTTTTTATTTCCGATTTTTCAGAAGGGTCTTGATTCGGGAGAGGAGAAGCGAAGAAAGGAGAGACAGGAGAAAAACCCCGATTGCCAGAAGAGGAACCCCGAGAAATCCTCCCAGCAGGTTCGGTACGAGTTTCCCTCGGATCACGAGAAGAAAAAGAAAAAGGGGATGAAGCAGATAGATCATTCCGGTAAAGGATGCTCCCCCGGCAACCGGCTTTTGGAGGAAGGGTGGCCATTGCCTGGGAGAGGATTTCAAAAAGACGGAAAAGCAGGATAGGGCCTCCAAGAAGACCGGAAAGGAAAAATAGGAGTAAAGGGAAAAGTGGGATTCCCCCATTTTGACACTTCGAAGACCATCGCCGAGAAACGCCCACAAAAAAGCGAACAGAAAGAGGACCCCCAGGATATTCCGGGAGGGTAGGAGGTCCTTTCCCGCCTTCAGCCCATAGCCGAGCAAAAAATAGAAGAGATGGCTCAGCTGCACATAGGAAAATCCCTGAAAAAACTCCCGAACAGAAGCCGGAAATACCGGCAAGAAGGTCGGAAGCACCACCTGAAACAGGAAGAGGACAGAGAGTCCGGTCAAAAGTTCCCTCCTCCCCGCCGACCGAAAAAAGGGCCGAAGCAGGGGAAGCAAAAAGTAGCACGGCAAAAGAGCCCGTAAAAACCAGAGATGGTAGTAAGATTGGGCAAAGCGCCGGAGAAATTCCCCGGGATCCGGCAGGGTCTCATAACCGAATAAGGCATAAAAGCCGTTCCAAAGCAGATAGAGGAGCAGAAGCCTCCCCACTTTTTTCCCCCATTTTTCCCGGGTAAGGGGCCGGGAGGGATCCAGCAAAAAAGAACCGCTGAGCATAAAAAAGAGGGGCACGCAACTTCGGCTGAGGCAATCGTAGAAATGCATCCCCCACCAGGTCGGGCTTCCCGGCTCCTGCTGCAGCAGGCAGATTGCTGCACTGTGCAAGAGAACGACAAAAAAACAGGCAAGGAGTCGAAGCAAATCCATGGACATCGCTCTTTCTTTTCCAGAATTTGCCATCTTGGCCTCCTTGCCTGTCATACTTTGTGTGAAATTACCGGTTCTGTTTGTTGATCATCTCCAGTGTCAATGGCTCTTTCAGATTTTTAAATTCCTCAATCTTTCTTCCCTTTTCAAAATCCTCCGGTGACACGGGAAAATCGGGGAAGGTTGTTTTCAGATATTCCACAAAGTCCTTTACGGGAACCCGCTTCACATCTTCCTTGTCTCCGGTCTCCTTGTCGCTCGCTTCCTGCAGTTGGAAAAGGGTGGCATTCTGAAAGCGTCCTCTCGCCCAGTCCATAAAGGTATCGTAATCTTTCAGGGAAACCAGTCCCCACTCTTTTCCATGGGGAACCAGCATCGTTCCCGGGTATTTTTTTGCCAGCTCCTCTCCAGTGAGGGTTTCGAGGAGGCCTTTAGGCTGCAGATAGCTGAGCTCCTTGCTTTCACTTTTTACCCGAGGATCATCCGCCACCGCTGCCTCTTCGAGCCGAATGCTTTCCTTCCCTTCTTCCTTCTTCGAGGAACTTACCAACAGGCCCTGATCGTTTTGGAGTAAATCTCCGCTTCCCTGAGAGAGAATCTGACTTACCACGGGGCCTCGGTCGGTGGCGGTAAGGATGGCCCAATAGCCGGACACATTCGAATCCTCTTTCGACGTGGCCTTGGCATGGATCAGATACTCCACGTTTCCATCTCCATCCAGGTCACAAACACCGGTGGCATAGGTCGGATCCGCATCCGGCTTGTGCGCCCGAAGATCCTTCCCCTCCTTCAGGTAGGCCTCGGATTTTGCATATAAGGGAAGGTTTAACCGCCATTCCAGGGCCGCCGGATTTTTTTTCAATAAATCTTTCAGCATTCCCCAAACTTCTCCCAGGGGCTCCGGCTTGGCCTTTTCCAGAACACCCACCAGACCGGAATCCGTCAAATTGCTTTGGATCCAGTCGGGACTTGCCGCCCTCTCGGAGAAGGCAGAAAGAACCCGGTTGACCTCCTCGGCGGATTTCTTGTCCTGGAAGAAGGCAAGAATCTGTCCGTTATATTCGCTGAAGATCACATTGAGCTTGGAGTTTTTCTCCAGCTCCTCTTTGCTTTTTTCATCCACAATTTCCACAGAAACCGCCCCCGGCATCTGGTGATCCTTTAAATATTCCGTGATATGGTCGGGATCAATCCCATACAGGTTCATCAATGACCGATTGAAAACCAGGAAGCCCCGGCTGGTCGGTTGGACATAGTAAACCTGGCTTAAATCCTTGTCGTTACGAAAATCCAAACTCAGTGGGAGCTTCGGATGATCATAGAAATCCACGGGGGCATTTCCGACCACCTGACGAAAATAGGTGGGAATTCGGTTGAGTTTTCCAAGAACGGTGTTTTCTTCCGTCACATCCACGATTCCGTTTTTATCGGGCACCGGCTCCTGAGATTTTGATGAAGAGGATGATGAAGAGGATGCTGCCGTCGAGTCCTTCGGCAACTCCTCCGAGGACGGGTCTCCGGTAGATGAAGAAGCCTCTTTTGAGGAAGAGGAGGCAGGTGCCGTGGAAGAGGACTTTCCGGATTCCCGGGGTTGACTCTCCGCTTGGGAGGCCGATTCCTCCGGCTTCTTCTCCGATTTCGAAGCGGTTTTTGAGGACCCCGCTCGAACCGTGACCTCCTTTGCCTTTGGTTCCTGCGGATCATTTGGATGGACCGCAATAATCTCTCCGATCGGTGCCGTCCCCGAGAGTTCCGAGGAAGTGCTCGAGGAGGAATCGGTCTCTTGCAGGGAGCTTACGCCGGTCTGCCGGCTCTCCTCCGTGGAGACCAACCCGGTGGTGATGGAGGAGGATTCTTCCTGACCTTCTTCATCCGACATCAAAGAGGATGAGGATACCTTCTCCCCTTGATCCACCAACTCCTTCGTATCTTTTTTTCGAAACAGTTGAAGGGCAAGAATCAACACGATTCCCACCACGACAACCAGGCCGATGAGAGCTCCTAATTTTTTCTTATCAGAATTCGAAAAGTTCATTTTCTCCTCCTCCCAGCTCCTAACGCT
Organism: uncultured Tissierellia bacterium; assembly: GCA_937923265.1. Taxonomy (GTDB): domain Bacteria; phylum Bacillota; class Clostridia; order Tissierellales; family Peptoniphilaceae; genus CALAJY01. The sequence goes on along the minus strand of CALAJY010000030.1, from coordinate 33,534 downwards.
GATTAGTCAAATTTTGTTTGCCAATCGGGATCCTGTTTGGCCTCCCAGCACATCCGGAGGGCTCTTTGGGAAATCCGATCTTCGGATAAGGGGGGAAGTTGATCCAGAGAAAAGAAACCAATTTCCCCAACCTCTGTATTTTTCTCATAAAATGACGCGGGAGGAAGGTCCTGTACCTTCGCTTCCTCGCAGAGCACATAGCATTTATAGACCTCATAGGGATAGGGAGTATACTCATGTGCTGACCGATTTTCAATGGCAATCAATCGCTTTGCCGAAACGCTCAGCCCCGACTCCTCCTGACACTCTTTGACGGCATTCTCTCCCAAGCCATTAAAGAGATCGCACCAGCCACCGGGGAGAGACCAGCGTCCATTGGTCTTTTCATGAACCAAAAGGATGCGATCCCCACGAAACAGCACCGATCGAACCTCCACTTTCGGGGTCTGGTAACCCTCTTCATTGGCAAAGAGACCCAAAACCTTGGCAGAAGAAAGGCCGGTCTTCGTCTCCATGATTTCACAGGACAGGTCACGAATTCGTTGAAAGCGCTCCTGGTCAAAGACATCCCGACTGTATTCCAATCCCTGCTGAGCGAGGGATTGCAATTCCTCCGCCCACTTTAACCATGGTTCCAGGGCTCCCTGCGGATGGAGACAGGTGATGAGCTGCTGCCAGAAGTAAATAAAGCGGATCTGCACGGGTTTTGCCAAAGAGGGATTGGTCACGAGCGACCAATCCAGGGGAGTCCAACGATAGGCCATCGTCTCCCCTTCTTGCAGACGAACATGATCTTCGGGAAGGGATGTGCGATAAAAGAAGGCATGCATCCAGGCATTCCTTGCCGTGGTCTCAAGAACTCCCAGAGGCACCAAATCCTCCGGATCCGCCACGATTCCGGTTTCTTCTTCCAACTCTCGACGGGCGGCAGAGAGAACCTCTTCTCCCTCCAAAACCGAACCCGCAGTGGTCTCCCATTGTCCTGCATAGGACTTGTTCATCGACCGCTGGGTCAAAAGCACCTTTCCCCTTTGATTCACCGTGAACACGGTGACAATGCGGTGATAACAACCCTTGGGAATGGGATTCCCCCGCAGATGCCTCCCGGCATAGCTTCCGTCCCTGTAATAAAGATCCTGCCACTCTTCCGCCATATCCACCTACTTTTTTTTCTTCTTCTTTTTAAAGTCTTCCGGCTTTACGTTCAGGGCCTCTCGGAACTTACCGATAATCTTCTTTTCCAAGCGGGATACCGTCATCTGAGACACGTTCAACTCTTCCGCAATGGAAATCTGGGTGCGCTTATCATAATAGCGGTAGACGAAGATTCGTTTCTCCAGATCATTGAGCCCCTTCATGAGGCGCTCCACGAGATCCTCAAAGTCTACCTCTGCATAATTCTTGTCCTCGATTCCCACGATATCTCCCAGGTTAATTTCCCGGTCATCCATCTCGGAATCAAAGGATTTATCCAGGGATTGGGGAGCATACACCTTGGAAGCCTCCATGGCTTCCAAGACTTCTTCTGGACTGCTTCCCACCCTTTCGGCTATCTCATCAATCGTCGGTTGCCGTTGCAATTCCTGAGACAGGGAGAGTCTCGCTAAATTCACATTCTTGGAAAGCTCCTGAATCCGCCGAGGTACGCGAATGACCCAACCCTTGTCCCGAAAATGACGTTTCAGCTCTCCCACAATCGTTGGGGTGGCAAAGGAGGAAAATTCATAGCCCTTGGATACATCATAGCGATCAATTGCAAAGATCAATCCCAAGGAGGCCACCTGAAACAGATCATCATATTCAATTCCTCGACCCACGTATTTTTTCGCCAGGATTTCCGCGATATAGAGATGGTCCGTGATCAACTTTTCTCGGAGTTTGGGGTCCCCCGTCCGTTCCAATTCCAGGAACTCCTCCCGAATCTGATTCTTCCGCTCCTTATCGCGTTCACGTGCTCTTTTCTTGGTTCTCGCCATGAAAGCTCCTTCGTTTCTATCGATGCAATGAGCGATGCTTTACGAGGACAATGGTATTTTCCTCTTCCTCCACCTCATCCATGAGCGCTTCCAAAATCAGGTGGTGAAGATGGGATTCCTCCCCCTCCTCCTCCCGGTTAGATGCCCGGATAGAGACCTGCAGCCGGTCCTCTTCCATAGCAAACACTACGGAAATCTCCTCATTATAGGGAAGAAGATAGTTGACTGCCTCGGAGACGCACACGCGCAGGTCATCGACTTCCTCCACATCCATATCCATGGACCGGGCTGCCGATGCGGCAACCAATCGCAGGGTCGTCACATAAGCCGGTTCCGAGGGAATTGTTAAACGAATGGTCTTCATTTAATCCTCCAACTGAAATTGCCGGTCCAACTCGGTGATGACAAAGAGCTTCTTCACATTTGCTTTTGCATGCCGGATGGTGATTGTATGACCCTTCTCCCGAGCGTTTTTAAAAATCGAAATTAAAGCTCCCAAACCGGTGGAATCCAGATAGTGAAGCTGAGAAAAGTCAAAGACGATATCCTTATCCTCTTTTCGATAGGCATCCAGCACCCGGGCCTTCAGCTCCGGAGAGCTGTTAATGTCTAAGTCGCCCCGGCAGTGGACCGTTAATTGGTCGCCCTGTTCAACATTCAGTTCAAAGCTCATGACAAATCCTTCCTGTATTTTCCTTCGGGTGATCCGGAGCAAATTGCTCCACTTCTGCTCATTCTATCACTCTTTGTTTCTCTATTGTTCCTCCGGATTCACAACGTCAATATATTTTGCGACGGCAACAATGCGATCCTGCTCACTCTTCACGTCCTTTAGCTTCACGCCCTGGGTTCCTCTTCCCAAGGTGGAAACATCCGAGACATCCAGACGGATCATGTCACTGGCCTGGGACATGAGAAGAATCTCATCCTCCTTCTTAACCAGGAGACCGGCGACCAACCGTCCCGTCTTCTTGGTGAGTTTATAGGTCTTGAGTCCCTTTCCTCCCCGGTTCTGCAGGGTGTAGTGGTCTAAGAGGGTCTTCTTTCCGTAGCCTCCCTCGGAAACCACCATCAGGTACTCATTGTCCTGAACAATTTCCATGGAAATCAAGCGATCCCCTTGATCAAGCTTAATTCCGCGAACACCGATGCCGCTGCGACCAATGGATCGAATGCCTTCCAAACTGAAGCGAATGGACATTCCGTGTTCCGTGACCATAATGAGTTCATCCTTCGGATCCGCCAGACGAACCGAGACCAACTGATCCCCTTCCGTCAGGGTGATCGCACGAACTCCGGAGGAGCGAATATTGCTGAACAGCTCTGCCTGACTCTTTTTAAGGGTTCCCTCTGCCGTTGCAAAGACCAGACACCGATCCTTGGCCTTGACGTCGTTCATGGGGAACATGGCAGCCACCTTCTCTTCCGGCTCCAGTTGAAGCAGGTTGATAATGGCCTGGCCCTTGGCGGTGCGGCTCCCCTCGGGTAACTCATAGGCATTCAAGGTGAAGACCTTGCCGAAGTTGGTAAAGAAGAGAATCTCATCATGGGTGGAGACCACAAAGAGCTGGCTCACATAGTCATCCTCCTTGGTGGTCATCCCGCGGATGCCCTTCCCGCCTCGGTTCTGCACCTTATATTCATCGGCAGAGGTCCGCTTGATGTAACCCCGTTCGGTCATGGAGACGACCACGGCCTCCTTCTGGATAAGGTCCTCAATGTTGATCTCATCCACTTCCGGCATAATCTGCGACCGCCGTTTATCGGCAAACTTATCCCGAATCTCAATCAGCTCATCGCGAATCACACTCTTTAACACCTTCGGACTGGATAGGATCTCCTTAAAGCGGGCAATCTGCTTCAAAAGCTCCTCATATTCCGCATCCAGTTTCTCCCGCTCCAAGCCGGAGAGGCGCTTCAGACGCATATCCAAAATCGCCTGAGACTGCACGTCATCAAGACCGAACTTCTTTAGGAAAATCTTCTTGATTTCCGCATCGTCATAGCTGGACCGAATGATTTTAATGATCTCATCAATGTTATCGATGGCGATTCGCAGTCCTTCGATGATATGGGCCCGGGCTTCCGCCTTCTCCAAATCAAACTTGGTTCTCCGAGTGACCACGTCCTCCTGGTGGAGAATATAGTAATGAATCAAATCTTTCAGGGAAAGAACCTTGGGCTCCCCATCCACCAAAGCCAGGTTGATGATGCCAAAGGTGGTTTCCATCTGCGTGTATTTATAGAGGTTGTTGAGCACGACCTTGGGAATGGCATCCCGCTTCAGATCGATGACAATGCGAATTCCCGTTCGGTTGGTATCATCCCGAATGTCGGAGATTCCCTCCAGCCGCTTCTCTTTCACCAGGTCGGCAATCTTTCGAATGAGCTTGGCTTTGTTCACCTGGTAGGGGATTTCCGTGACGACGATGCGGTTCCGTCCTCGAATCTCATCCACCCGTGCCACGGCCCGAAGTTTGATCTTCCCTCGTCCGGTGGTATAGGCGTTGACAATCTCCTTGGATCCCATGATATGGGCTCCGGTGGGAAAATCCGGACCGGGAATGTATTTCATCAATTCCTGAATGCCGATCTCCGGATTCTCCATATAGGCGATGCAGCCATCAATCACTTCTTTGAGGTTATGGGGAGCCATGTTGGTGGCCATACCTACCGCAATTCCTGCCGATCCATTGACCAACAGATTGGGGAAACGGGAGGGAAGCACCACAGGCTCTTCCTCCTCCTCATCGAAGTTGGGCTGAAAGTCCACGGTATTTTTATTGATGTCCCGGAGCATTTCCAGGGCCAATTTGGTCATGCGAACTTCGGTATAACGCATGGCGGCGGCTCCATCGCCGTCGATGGAGCCGTAGTTTCCCTGGCCATCCGCCAAGGGGTAGCGCGTATTAAAGGACTGGGCCAGTCGAACCACGGCATCGTAAATGGCGGAATCGCCGTGGGGGTGGAAACGACCCATGACATCACCGACCAGACGGGCCGATTTTCGGTAGGGTTTATCGGGATTCAATCCCAAGAGGCTCATTCCATAGAGAATCCGCCGATGAACCGGTTTCAAACCATCTCGAACATCCGGAAGAGCTCGACCAATGATAACCGACATGGAGTAATCCAAATAGGAGCTTTTCATCTCCCTTTCCAGGTCGGCATGATAAATATTTTCGTTCTGTTTTTCCTCTGTCATTCTCTATCCTCTCTTAACCGATGGTATCGATGTTCTTGGCGTACTTGGCATTGGATTCAATGAACTCCCGTCGGGGTTCCACCTTGTCCCCCATCAGGAGGGTAAAGGTATCGTCCACGCTGGTGGATTCCGGATCCACCACGACCTTGAGAAGAACGCGATGATCCGGATCCATAGTGGTATCCCAAAGCTGGTCATCATTCATCTCACCAAGTCCCTTGTATCGATTCAGTTTATAGCTTCCCTTGGGAATCTCTTGGAGAATCTTGTTGAGCTCCTTCTCATCGTACACATAGCGCTGTTTTTTCCCCTGCACGATGCGGAACAAGGGCGGTTGGGCAATGTAGATGTGGCCTTCTTCGATGAGGGGCCGCAGATAGCGGTAGAAGAAGGTTAAGAGCAGGGTCCGAATATGGGCTCCATCCACATCGGCATCGGTCATGATGATAATCTTGCCATAGCGAAGCTTGGACAGGTCAAAGTTCTCCCCGATTCCCGTTCCGAACGCCGTGATCATGGACTTGATTTCCTCATAGGAGAGGATGTGGTTGATGCTGGCCTTCTCCACGTTTAATATCTTTCCGCGCAAGGGGAGGATCGCCTGGAAGCGGTTATCCCGTCCCGTTTTTGCGGAACCGCCTGCGGAATCTCCCTCGACCAGGAAAATCTCATTTTGCGCAATGTCCGTCTCCTGGCAATCGGCCAGTTTTCCCGGCAGCGTCGTATTGTCTAAAATGGACCGCTTTCGGGTGAGATCGCGGGCTTTTCGGGCGGCTTCCCGAGCCCTCTGAGACCGGACCGCCTTTTCCACAATCAGCTTTCCAATCTTTGGATTTTCTTCGAGGTAGGTGGCGAGCTCTTCGGAGAAGAAGGCATCGACAACCCCACGAATCTCTCCATTTCCCAGTTTGGACTTGGTCTGGCCTTCAAACTGGGGGTTCTGCAATTTTACGGTAACCACCGCCGTGATTCCCTCGCGGGAATCGTCTCCGCTCAAGTTCTCTTCTTTTTCCTTGATGATGGAATGACTTCTTCCATAGTCATTTAGGGTCTTTGTCAAAGCCGACCGGAAGCCCGTGAGATGGGTTCCTCCTTCCGGTGTCAGAATGTTATTGGCAAAGGCCAGAATCACTTCCGAATAGGAATCCGTGTACTGGAAGGCAATATCGACGACCACATCGTCTTTTTCTCCCGTAAAATGCGGAATCTCCGAGAACAGGGGATCCTTATTGCGATTCAGGTATTTTACAAACTCGCGAATTCCTCCCTCATAATGGAGCGTTTCTTCAAATCCGTCCCGTTCGTCCCGAAAGGCGAAGCGAACTCCAGCATTCAGAAAGGCCATCTCCCGGAAGCGACGCTCCAGGGTTTCCCGGCTGAATTCCACCGTATCAAAAATGGTCTCATCGGGATAGAAGGTGATGCAGGTTCCTGTTTCCTTCGTCTTCTTTCCCTGCTCCAAACCGGTCACCGGTTTTCCATATTCGAAGGCCTGGTGAAACTCATAACCATCGCGGCAAACCACGGCATCTAAGCGTTTTGAAAGGGCATTGACGACGGAAACTCCCACGCCGTGCAGTCCGCCGGAAAATTTGTAGGCATTGGAATCAAACTTACCTCCTGCATGAAGAATGGTGAGAACCGTCTCCAGGGTGGACTTTCCCGTTTGATGATGTTTTTCCACAGGAATTCCGGAGCCGTTGTCTTTGACACGACAGCCGCCATCCTTGAGAAGCGTGATTTCAATGGTATCCGCTCTTCCTGCCAAGGCCTCATCGACGGAATTGTCCACGACCTCATAGACCAAATGGTGTAGGCCGCGTTCATCGGTCGATCCAATGTACATACCGGGTCGGACCCTTACCGGTTCCAGCCCTTCCAAAACTCGGATATTGCTCTCTCCGTAGTTTCCTTTTTTCTTCGCCATAACGTTCCTTTCTTATCGTTCCAATGTTCGGATTTTTCCCTGTTTGACCAGGAAGCGCCCCATAAATTGCTCCGCTTGAATCGTATCATCGAGCTGGTTGGCGGTGATAATGGTTTGATAGCCCTTGACCGTCTCCAACAGGGTTTGACACCGATTTTGATCCAATTCCGAAAACACATCATCCAAGAGGAGAATGGGTTTTCGTTCGTTGTGTGCCTCGAGAGCCTTTAACTCTGCCAATTTTAAAGACAGGGTGACCGTCCGACACTGCCCTTGACTGGCAAAACGACGGGCGTCCACGCCGTCAATCACGATTTCGATATCGTCCTTATGGGGACCGATATCCGTGTTTCCAAACTGCAGGTCCCGGCTGCGACTTGCTTGCAGCCTTTGCAACAGCTCCTCTTCCTTCGGGAGCCGGTCTCCTTCCATGGCATTGCTCCGATAGTGAATCTGAAGCTGTTCCTGTTTCTCCGTGAGCCTTTGGTGAAAGTCCCGGGCAAAGCGGGCCAGTTCCCCACAGATTCCCTTCCGATAGCGGAGAAGGGGAAGGGCGGCATGAGCGAGCTGTTGGTCATAGGCCTCCATCTGGCTCGAAAACCAGGAATCCTTACGCCCCTTCAGAAGTTGATTTCTCTGGAAGAGAATTTTTTGATACTGCTTTTCCAGGGAGGGGTAGCTTCGGGCGATTCCCCCCAACAGATCATCCAGGTAATCACGCCGTTGACCCGGTCCCCCCTTCACCAGTTCCAGATCCTCGGGAGCAAAGAGGACACATTCAAACTGGTTGGTCAACTCCTTCAGATTTTCCAGCTCCACCTCATTGATGCGAACCCGCTTTTTCTCCACCATGGAGAACTTCACTTCCACCGCTTTTTTTCGGTTTTCGCTCTCGATGTCCGCACGCACGTAGGCACTTCGCTCCCCAAAGCGGATCAACTGGCGGTCGCTCACGTTCTTAAAAGAGGACCCTCTTGCGGCCACATACACACTCTCCAGGAGATTTGTTTTTCCCTGGGCATTCTCCCCAAGAATCAGATTTAATAGGGGGTGAAGGCGGAGTTCCTGGTAGGCGTAATTTCTAAAATTGATCAGCTGAAGTCGTTCAATCCGCATAGACCTCCTCCCTGCCCCGCTTTCCTAGTCCTCGGTTCTCGTGATGGTAAAGGATTCCTCCCCCAGAGATACGGTGTCTCCGGGACGACATTTCTTCCCTCGCATGGTACAAACTTCCCCATTGTAGCGAACCCGGCCATCCCGGACCAGAAGCTTGGCTTCCGCCCCGGAACTCACCAGGGAGGCAAGCTTTAGGGCCTGGTCCAAGCGAATGTATTCACTGTGAATCTCAATGGTTTCCATGATTACTCCCTTGCAACGCGGACGGGGAGAACCAGATAGAGGTAGGACTCCTCATCCTCCCGGGGCCGCATGACCATGGGATTCAGCATTCCATTTAAATAGAGAAGGAGCTTCTCACAGTCCAAGGCCTTGACCCCATCCAACAGATATTTGGCATTGAAGGCGATCTTCAGATCCGGTCCCTGCCGATCGATGGACACCAACTCCCGGACATTTCCGGTTTCGGAATTGGATTGGATCAAAAGCTCCCCCTCCCGAAAATCCAGTTTCACCAGGTTGGCCCGCTCTTCCCGGGTCATGACCGATGCACGCTCCAAGGCATCCTGAAATTCCTTGCGAGACAGGGTCACGGTGGTGGAGAACTCCGTGGAGATGATCTCCTCGTAGTCGATGTACTGCTTGTCAATCAACCGGGAATACATCCGAATCGAACCGCTTTCGAAGGAGATGTGGCCCGGAACGGTGCGGATTCGCGTTTCCTCGTCATCGATGATCCGGGTCCATTCGCTCAGGGCCCGTTTGGGAATGATCACCGAGAGTTCACTGCCCTCCCCGCTCTTCTCCAAAGGAATTTTTCGAACGGCAAGCCGATACCCATCCAAGGCGACGAACCGAACATGATCCGCCTTCTTTTCAAAGTAAATCCCTGTTAAAGCGATTTTCGAATCGTCCAAGGAACTGGCAAATTCGGTCTCCGTTACCGCATGACGAACCAGGTCGTTGGGCAACACCAACTCCTCCTGCGTCTCAAGCTCCGGAAACGCGGGAAATTCTTCCGCCTGGGGAATCTGTAATTCAAAGTGTGATCTTGCACAGTCAATGGTGACCTTTCCCTCGTTGGCTTCCAGCACCGCGGTCTCGGAGCTGAGCTTGCGAAAGATGTTTCCCACCACGGATGCGGGAATGACCGTAACCCCTTCCTCCAAAACCTGACAGCGAAGTCGCGTTTCAATGGAAAGCTCCAGATCGGAACTGCGGAGAATGCATTCCTTGCCTTTGGCTTCAAAGCGAATGCACTCCAGAATGGGCATGGTGGTACGACTGGAAATTGCCCGCTGACAGACGTTGATTTCGCGAACCATGTCTTGGGGCAAGAGCTGAATTTTCATTGGCTACCTCCTTGTGTAGTAGTTATAGGATAGCAGTATAAGTAGTAGGGCCGGTGGATACGGTGGATAGGCCGAGTCGATGGGTCTGTCTCTTTCGTTTCCCTTGGGATAAAAACGGTGGATAAGTTCCCAAGTTATTCTTTTTTTATCCACGGTCCTCTCAGCGATGGCTGAGTTGGTCAATCAAGGCGTCCACATCTTCCTTGATCGCCGTCTCTTTTTCGGTCTGGGATGCCACCTTATCAATGGCATGCATGACCGTGGTGTGGTCTCGGTTGTAAAAGCGTCCGATGGCAACCAGGGAAAGGTTGGTCAACTTTCGGGACAGGTACATGGCCACCTGTCGGGGAAAGGCAATGGAGCTCTGCCTGGATTTTCCCTGCAGATCATTGGCTTCCAGGTTGTAGTACTCCACCACCCGCTTACAGATATCTTCGATGGAGATGATGATGTCGTTTTGTTCTTCCAGCTTTAACGCTTCCTGAGCCAGGTCCAGATTATCGCCGGGACCGGCAAGATCGGGATCGACTTTTTTATAGCGGAAGAAGGCAATCACGCGGAGCAGCGCTCCCTCCAACTCTCGAATGTTTGCCGTGATATGTTTGGCAATGTATTCCACCACATTTTGGGGAAGTAGAATGGACTCCCCCTTCATCTTATGATTCAAAATGGCAACTCGTGTTTCAAAGTCCGGCTGCTGAATGTCCACGGTCATCCCGCCCTCAAAGCGGGTCACCAGCCTTTCCTCCAAGTTCTTGAGCTCCTTGGGCGGCTTATCGGAGGAGAGGACAATCTGTTTGTTGGCTTCTTTTAAATCATTGAAGGTGTGAAAGATTTCCTCCATGGTCGCTTTTTTTCCGGCGATAAACTGGATATCGTCCATGAGCAGGACATCGATGGACCGATATTTGCGGCGAAAGTTCTCTTTTTCCGCATTCGTTCCGTTTTCAATCATGGCAATCAATTCATTCATGAACTTTTCCGAGGTGATGTAGTGCACCCGCTTCTCGGGATCATGATCCAGGATTTCATGGGCAATGGCCTGCATGAGGTGGGTTTTTCCCAAGCCGGACAAGCCATAAATAAAGAGAGGATTATAGACATGGCCGGGATTGCTCACCACCGCCTTTGCCGTGGCATAGGCAAAATCATTGCTCTTTCCGCGAACAAAGCTGTCCATGGTATATTTCGGATTCAAGGTCATGTAACCGTTGGTCTTTCTGTGATTTTGAAGGACCTGCTTTTCTTCCTGAAGCTTTTTCAGCTGTTCCCGGTCCCGGTCTAAGGAGAGTCCCCCTTTCGGGTCTCTCGGAGCCGTTTCCCTTTCCTCCTGTGAATTTTCCTTGCCTTCTTCAAAACGAAGCTGGCCATCGGCTTCCACATCGGCCCGTTTTGTTAACACATAGTAATTGCTTTGACTGGGTTCGGTCATCACCAAACGGATGGGTCTTTTACATATATAACTGATATATTTTTCAATGTTCGCTCGATACTTTTTTTCCACCATATTCCGGATAAAACCGCTCTTGGCGTCCATGATTAATTCCTCCTCGTTAAGGGAAATTGGGACCAACGGCTTAATCCAATAGGTCAACTGAAGTTCATTCAACTCGAGATCCAGCATGTTGATAACTTCTTCCCAGATCATCATCAAATCATCCATGATGATCCTCCTGTCCACAACTCATACACAGCAATCTTCTCCTAAAAGGTGCGAAATAGCTACGTCTTCTAAACTTATGCACATATCCACAGAGTTTTCCCCTTTTCCTCTTATCCACCATAAAAATGAATGGGAAAACGGAGATTTCAAAGAGAATGCCTCTTCATCCCCAAATATTATCCACAACTTATTCACATTATGTGGATAATCTACCCTCGAAAAGCGAGAAGAGGAAAAACTTTACAGATTATTCTATCATAACGCCTCTTTTTTTTCTGGACCTGTTGATAACTTTCCCAGGCCTGTTCTTGACACATTTTTTCCCTATCCATATAATGTTGTAGATGTACTCAAAAATGCAAGCGATGCACGGAGAGACAAATCGACTAGTGGAGGAGGAGAAAAAATGAAAAGAACCTATCAACCGAACCGTCGGAAAAGAAAGAATGATCACGGATTCCGTAAGAGAATGGCAACGAAAGCGGGCCGTCGCGTATTAAAGGCTCGTCGCACCAAAGGCAGAAAGAGACTATCCGCTTAGGTCTGTGATTGCTCATGGGCCTTTTTTTCTTCTTAAAAACCTATGGGTTTTGAGAAGACGTTGTAAGGAGGCAGGAGATGGAACGCCGGATTCGATTACGGAAAAACGAAGATTTTTTAGCCGTCTATCGCCGTGGCTCCGCTGTTTATAACAGAGATTTTAAGGTGATTCGAAAGCGAAATGGCCGGGAACAAAGTCGCTATGGCTTTTCCCTGTCCAAGAAATTCGGTCATGCCCATGAAAGAAATCGGATGAAGCGACGCTTACGTGAGATTGTTCGATTACATCCCCAGGAATTTGAACGAGGCTATGATTATGTGATTTTGCCTCGGACCACAGGCAAAGAGAAGGGCTATGAAGAGCTAAGCCGGTCCCTGTTTCACTGTATCGGCAGATGGAAAAAGAAACAAGAAGCAGGTCGGAAGTGATGAATCGACTGGTGATTGCCTTGATTCGGTTTTACCAAGTGGCGATTTCGCCACGCTTGGGCCAAGGAAAATGTCGCTATCTTCCCACTTGCTCCCAATATGGACTAGAAGCCTTTCAACGGTACCGTTTTACCACCGCCTTGCTGTTAACCCTATGGCGGCTTTTACGGTGCAATCCTTTTAGCAAGGGAGGAATTGATAACTTACGTTAGCGAAATCAAAATCAGCTAAGGAAGGTACCCATTGCAATTTTTAACGAACATTTTCGGTCAAATCATGAGGTTTACGTATGAGACGGTGATTGGATTCGGCAGCGAGCCCCAGTCGGTGTCTTATTTTGCGTTTGTGATTTTGATCATGGGCTTAATCAGCAAGCTACTTACGATGCCACTGATGTTTAAGATGGCACAATCTTCCAAGAAGATGCAGGAGCTCCAACCGAAAATGGACCAGCTGAAAAACAAATACGGCTACGATGAGCGTATTCTGCAGCAGAAAACCATGGAGTTCTACAAGGAAAACCACATCTCTCAGGCCGGATGCAGCAGCTGTTTGCCACTCATTATCCAGTTGGTGATCATGATTGCCCTCTTTAACGTCATTCGCGAACCCGGCAAGTACATGTTCGATAATGCGGCGCAGTTTGCGGAAATTCATAAAAATTTCTTTTGGATCGCCGATTTGAGTAAACCGGATCCCTTGTTCTATGGTCTTCCCCTGTTGAATGCCATATTACAGTTTGCCGTTTCTTTCTTGAATCCCGCCATGAACCAGCAGCAAAATGCACCGGGTGGTGGATCGATGAAGATGATGACTTACATGATGCCAATCATGTTCTTCTTCATCTCCCTCCGTTGGCAGTCTGCTCTGATTCTTTACTGGGTAACAGGCAATGTTGTTGAGGTCTTATATCGGGGAATTACCAAGCTTGTGGTTTCCTCGAGTTCGAAGAAAAAGACGGAGTAGAGAGGAGCACAAATGCGGTCAGTTGTTAAGACAGGAAAAACGATCGACGAGGCTGTGAATGAAGCTCTTGAGGAGTTAGGTGTCTCATCGCTGGATGAGGTGACCATTGATATTTTGGAAGAGGCAAAGTCCGGCTTCCTGGGTGTCTTTGGTTCGAAGGACGCCGTGGTGCGTGTTTCTACCAAGGAGGATGCTTTTCAAGAACTCCTCATCCATGAAAACATCAAGGAAAGACCGGTTCATAAGGAACCGGTGAAAAAATCAAAGGAAGAGGAAGTCGCTCCGGCTGCAAAACCGGAGAAGGAAACCCAGGCTTCCCGGAAGCTTTTCCCAAAGAAAGCCGAAGAGACCTCCGAAAAGGCAAGCAAGAAGACCAAGGAATGGTCCTCGATTGCACCCACGGAGGAAGAGGAGCCCGTCTCGGACAAGAAGGAAGAAAGCCGGCTTTCCCGGGATGTTGAGGAGGATGCTTCCGCACCCGCTTCGGAAAACAGTTTTGCTTCCTGGGCGGAAAACAAACGGAAGGAAGAAGTGTCGGTTGGGGAAATTAGCCAGAACTCCGCAGATTCTTCGACATCCGAGGAAGAAAGCTCTTCCGGACTCTCCGATGAGGAAGCTCGGGACTTTGTCCGTTCCTGGTTGGATCGCATTCTTCAGGAGATGCATATCGATGGGCAGGTGGAGGAACGTCTTGATGGCGATAATTTCCTGGTGGAAATCACCGGAATTTCCGATAATGATATGGGAATTGTCATCGGAAGGCGGGCGGAGACCTTGAATGCCCTTCAATACCTTTTGAGCATCGCCATGAACCGCTCTAGCAAGAAGCATTACCGCGTGTTTGTGGATGTGGGCGGCTATCGGGGACGGCGAAAAGCGGGGATCGAAAAGATCGCCCGAAGGAGCGCCGAAAAGGTATTGAAGTACCATAAGACGATTGCCCTGGAACCGATGAATGCCTATGAACGGCGCATCGTCCACACCAGCCTGCAGTCGATGGATTCCATAACAACCATCTCCGAGGGTCGAGAACCTTACCGAAAAGTAGTGATCCGTTACGAGAAATAATGAGCAGGCACTCCTTCGGGAGTGCCTTTTTTTAGGAAAGGAGGGAATGATGACAGAGCGAGAAGCCACAGGATCCTTAGAATCCGATACCATTGCTGCCATCTCCACATCCATGGGAGAAGCAGGAATCGGCCTGGTTCGCATGAGCGGCAGGGAGGCTTTTTCGATTGCGGAAAGAGTCTTCCAGCCCGTGTCCCACAAGGGCTATCGGTCCTCGATGAACCGAAAGCTGCGCTATGGGTGGATTATCAAGGATGGGAAGCCGGTGGATGAGGTTTTGGTCAGCTTCATGCAGGGGCCCCACACCTATACGGCGGAAGATGTGGTGGAGATCAATGCCCATGGCGGCTCGGTTTCGGTCCGTCGCATCCTCTCCCTTCTTCTGGAGCAGGGCTGCCGTTTGGCCGAGGCCGGGGAATTCACCCGCCGAGCCTTTTTAAACGGTCGCATGGACCTCTCCCAGGCGGAGGCGGTTTTGGATGTGATTCACGCAAAGACGTTAAAGGCCCATGAACAGGCGATCGATCAGTTGGCAGGCGGCTTGTCGGAGGAGATGGGCCAACTCAAAGAGGACTGCTTAAAGCTCCTGTCGCGCGTGGAGTATTCCATCAACTTCATGGAGGATGCCCAGGAGGAATTGCCACTGGATCCCCTCGTGGAGGGTGGCAACAAGCTTATCGATAAAATCAAGGTCCTTCTTGCCACGGCGGAAAACGGCCGTTTGGTTCGGGAGGGAATTCGAACGGTGATTGTGGGCAGACCCAATGCCGGCAAGTCTTCCCTGCTCAACGCCCTTCTTCGCGAAAATCGAGCCATCGTGACCGATATTCCCGGAACCACGCGGGACAGCATCGAAGAGTCCATGAGTCTGGAAGGCGTTCAGCTCCGCCTGATCGATACCGCGGGAATTCGCAAGACCGATGATCCGGTGGAATCCATCGGCGTGGAACGGAGTCTCCAGTTGATGAATGAGGCGGATCTGGTCCTCTGTGTGATCGATGGATCCACGCCCCTGGAAGCGGAGGATTTTGCTCTATTGGAAGAAGCTTCCCGGGTTCGCACCCTTCTTCTTTTGAATAAGGAGGACCTGACGCCGGATCCCTCGGTTCGGGAGTGGCTCTCTCAGCGGGGACCGGAGGACCCTCCCCTCCTCTCCATTTCCGCGAAAGAGGAGTCCGGATTGGACCGACTGCAGGAGGCGATTCTCTCCCTCTTTTTCCGGGAGGACCTTCGGGGAGATGACCGGGCTCGAGTGACCAACCTTCGGCAACAGCAGCTCCTCAAGGATGCCCTCGCTTCCCTGACCGAGGCAATGAACAACCTGGAGCGGGGCTTCTCCCTGGATGCCATCGAGGTGGATCTCCGGAATGCCTATGGGAAGCTGGCGGAGATCACGGGGGACCGGATTCAAGAGGATGTCCTTAACAAGATTTTTAAGGACTTTTGCGTAGGAAAGTAGGAAAGCATGGAAGGTGTAAAACCATATCATCGAAAGGATGTGGACGTCGTCGTGATCGGATCGGGACATGCCGGCTGCGAGGCTGCCTTGGCGGCGGCCCGTTTGGGCATGGAGACCGTCCTCTTGACCATCAGTTTGGAATCGGTGGCGGATATGCCCTGTAACCCCAACGTGGGAGGAACCGGCAAGGGCCATCTGGTTCGGGAGATTGATGCCCTGGGCGGACAGATGGCTCGAACCATTGATGAAAGCTTTATTCAATCAAGAATGCTCAATCTGTCCAAGGGTCCCGCCATCCACTCCCTGCGGGTGCAGGCGGATAAACGGCGCTACCATGAGGAGATGAAAAAGACCCTGGAGGAGACCCCCCACCTCTCTCTGGTCGAAGCGGAGGTGGATCGACTGGAGCTCAAAGAGGGTCATATTCAAAATGTAGGTACTATTCAAGGTGCTATATATACTACAAAAGCTTGTATCCTTTGCACCGGCACCTTTCTCAACGGGGAAATCCTCATGGGTGAGCTGAGCTACGCTTCCGGACCTCATGGTCTTCGTCCCTCGACCTATCTCTCAGAATCCTTGGAGAAGCTGGGGATTTCCCTGAAACGGTTTAAAACGGGAACTCCTGCCCGCATCAACCGGCGGAGCATCGATTTTTCTCAATTAATCGTTCAGGAAGGCGATGCGGAAATCGTCCCCTTCTCCTTCTTAAATGAGGACAAGGTCTATCCTGCCGACCGGCAGATTCCCTGCTATCTCACGTACACGACGGAGGAAACACGGCGGATCATTGAAGAGAACCTGGACCGGTCCCCCATGTATTCCGGCAAGGCACATGGGGTGGGGCCCCGCTATTGCCCCTCCATTGAGGATAAGATGGTTCGCTTCCCCGATCGCAGTGAACACCAGGTTTTTTTGGAACCCGAGGGGCTGACCACGGACGAAATCTACGTCCAAGGGGTCTCCTCCACCCTACCTGAAGAAGTGCAGCTGGAATTTTATCGGACCATACGAGGCTTGGAGAAGGTGGAGTTCATGCGGTCCGCCTATGGGATCGAATATGATTGCATCGATGCCCGAATTCTCAAGAACAGTCTGGAGTGTCGAGCGATTCCGGGGCTCTTCTTTGCGGGCCAGGTCAACGGATCTTCGGGCTATGAGGAAGCCGCCGCCCAGGGACTCATGGCGGGAATCAATGCCGCTCAGCTTATTCTGGGAAAGGAGCCCTTTGTCTTAGATCGCAGTCAGGCCTATATCGGGGTCTTGATCGATGACCTGGTGACGAAAGGCACCAATGAACCCTATCGGATGATGACCTCCCGCTGTGAGTATCGACTGAGCCTTCGCCAGGACAATGCCGACCTGCGCCTCACTCCCCTGGGCTATGAGCTGGGACTGGCCAGTCCGGAACGCTTTGCGCGGATGCAGACCAAGAAAGAAGCCATCGAGAACGAGGAGGACCGGCTCAAAAAAGTGATGGTTGCTCCCGGTATCGAAGAAGAAGACCTTCTGCGAAGCCTCTCCTCCACGCCGATTAAAGATTCCGTTTCCTTAGCGGACCTGCTCCGGCGACCTGAGCTTTCCTATGAGGCCTTGGCGCCCCTGGATCCCCACCGCCCCATCCTCCCCAAGGTGGTGCGGCTGGAGGTGGAAACCTCCCTGAAGTATGCGGGCTACATCGAGAAACAGAATCGGCAGATTGATCAGTTTCAACGGCTAGAGCACAAGAAGCTGGAACCAAGAGACTATTCTGAGATCCAGGGTCTCAAGAAGGAAGCAGCGCAGAAGCTGAACCGGGTGCAGCCGGAATCGCTGGGGCAAGCCTCACGGATAAGCGGGGTTTCCCCCGCGGACATCAATGTCCTCCTGATTCATTTAGAGATGGAACGCAGGAATCGAGAAAAGTAACGGATGTTTCATAGGAAACAGAAAGGAGCATTTCATGGGACTGTCCCTCTCCCCCACCGCACTGGCCTTCAAGAAGCGAGCGGCTGATGCGGGCTTTGCACTGGATGATTTTCAATGCAACCGCTTTGAGATCTATCGGCGGCTCATCAAAGAATGGAATCAGAAGATTGATATCACAAAAATCACGGAGGACCGTGAGATCGATAACAAGCATTTCATGGACTCCCTCAGTCTTTTTCGCCTGATGGATCGAAAGAAACCCTATAAATTGGTGGATATCGGTACGGGAGGCGGATTCCCGGGCATCGTGCTTGCCATCCTCAACCCCGCCCTGGAGATGACCCTCTTGGACAGCCTGAATAAGCGGGTGGAGTTTCTGAAAGTGGTGATCAAGGAGTTGGGCCTTCGAAAGGTTTGGGCGGTCCATGGCCGTGCCGAGGAGGTGTTCCGGCAGAAGGAATACCGAGACGGTTTTGATGTTGCTGTCTCTCGGGCGGTGGCTCCCCTTCCCACCCTCTTGGAATACTGTCTGCCGGCGGTTCGGGTCGGTGGCGTCTTCTATGCCATGAAAGGGCCGGCGGCCGAGGAGGAATTGGCACAGAGTCAAAAGGCCACACAAAGCCTGGGTGGAAAACTGGGCAGGGTGGATTCCTTCCTCTGGACGGAGGAGCAGTATCAGAGAACCATCCTGGAATTTCAGAAGGTCTCCCCCACCCCGGCTCGTTATCCGAGAGGACAGGGAAAGCCGCGGAAGGCTCCCCTCTCATAAAGCCCAAGGGACCTTTTTTATTTTCTTGGGTACTCATGGATTTATACATCCCGGGGCTCTGCATTCGAGCCTTTTTTAGTGAACGGATTTTCCGGTTATCGTTGACGGAAAGAGAATGTTTCATATGAAACATTCTCTTTTTTTGTGCACCTCTCGGGTTTTTAACCGCCCCTTCTTGAATGGATTCGGAAATGTTTCATATGAAACATTTTGAAAGGATGACCAAACCGGAAAATCGACTGTGCTAGAAGCATTCCTGTCTAGGATTGCCGATAGGCATTTTCAAGTTTTTACACAAGGGGCAATCGCAGATTTCCATTCATCATTCCTTGTCCCGGCAAAAAGTTCATTTAACAATTACCAAAATCTGTTATCGCTAAAAATCTGTGCCTTGCTTTTGATATAATAAACGAGGTGTGAATGTTTCATATGAAACAAAAAGCAAGACAAGAAACGAGGGTACCATGATTGTCGAATTAGTTTCCGTGGGAACGGAGCTGCTTTTGGGCGATATTTTGAATACGAATGTCCAATTTTTATCGAAAACCTGCGCCCAGTTGGGGCTGGACGTTTACCATTATTCCGCGGTCGGAGATAATCCGAATCGATTAAAAGAGGAAATTATCCACGCTCTTTCTCGATCGGACTGTGTGATACTAACGGGAGGACTGGGATCGACTTCGGATGATATCACCAAGCGAATTGTTCTCGAACTTGTGGATCAACCGATTAAAGAGGACCCGGCGAATAGAGATGTGATTGCACATTGGTTCTCGGAAGAAAAGGATCGAGAAGAGAATCGAATCGTCTATTCCTTTCCCGAGCGGGCTCAAGTGCTACCAAACCATGTGGGAACCGCTTCCGGAGCTTGGATCCCTTACGAAGATAAGATTATCGTGATTTTACCGGGGCCTCCGAAGGAGATGCAACCCATGGTGAGGGAGTCCTTGGTGCCTCTCTTGTCCCAGCATTCCACGGGAGTAACCTACTCGCAAGTCCTGAAATTTGGCCTCATCGGCGAGCATCAGCTTTCCGATCTTTTTCATACGGAAATCGAAGAGGGAAGAGACCCCACGATTGCTCCCTATGTAAAAGAGGAGGGGGCACAATTGCGACTCACGGCCAAGGCCAAGACCTTAGAGGATGCGAAAAACAAGGTCCAAAAGAAGCAGGAAGAATTGGCGAAGAAAGCCCGGGGTCTCCTTCTTTTGGTGGGGGAGCAGAGCAAAGAGGAAGCCCTCGTTGAGGAGCTGAACCATCGGAAGGAGCTGGTTTCCTGCGGAGAGAGTCTAACGGGAGGCCTCTTAGCCTCAACGATCATCAATGTCGCCGGCGCCTCGAGCGTCTTGGAGCGTAGCTTTGTGACCTACAGTGATCGGGCAAAAATGGACGAGCTTTTTGTCAGGGAGGAGAGCCTCTTAAAGCACACGGCGGTGTCGAAGGAAGTCTGCCGTGAGATGCTGGAGGGGATCTACCGGCGCAGTAAAGCGGACCTCTGTCTGGCAACCACCGGCTATGCGGGACCGGGCGGAGAAGAGCTGGGACACGTCTTCATTGGGGTGCGCTATCACGACCGAGCCAAGGTTTTTGAGTTCCATTTCCATGGAGGAAGGAATCTGATTCGTGCGCGAGCGCGAAATTATGCCTTAGATCTTGCACTGATGGAGTTGAGAGGGGATGCCTATGGGAAAGATTATCAGCGTATATAATCAAAAGGGCGGGGTAGGGAAGACCACCACCGTCATCAACCTGTCCGCCGCGCTGGCGGGTTCGGGCCTGCTCCGGAAAAAGGTCCTCATTGTGGACATGGACCCCCAGGGGAATGCCAGTTCGGGTCTGGGCGTGGATAAAAACGCACTGGATCACACCATCTACAGCTGTTTAAATGGGGACAGCACCGTGGAGGAAGCGATTTTGTCGGTGGAAAAGCGGTTAGACCTTCTTCCTTCCACCCCGGATCTGGTGGGCTTTGAGATTGAGGCCCTGGGGCGTGAAGAGCGGGACCGGATCTTAAAGAAGGTCCTGACGCCGATCCGTGACCGCTACCACTTTATTTTTATTGATTGTCCACCTTCCCTGGGTATGCTCAGCTTAAATGCCTTGGCGGCCTCCGATTCGGTGCTCATTCCCATTCAAGCCGAATACTATGCCTTGGAAGGGGTGAGCCAGCTGGTGGCGACCCTGAACATGGTCAGAGATTCCGTCAATCCCAACCTTGCGGTGGAGGGAATCTTGCTTTCCATGTACGACGGAAGGACAAATCTGAGCCAGGATGTGGAGGCGGAAGTCAACAAGTACTTTGAAAAGCAGGTCTATGAGACGGTGATCCCCCGAAATATTCGCCTGGCGGAAGCGCCATCGTTCGGACAGAGCATTCTGGCCTATGATCGCAAATCCAAGGGAGCCGAGGCTTATATGCAATTGGCCAAGGAGTTTAAAAAGAGAATTAAGAAGGAGGGGACATGGCAAGAAAACGAGGTCTAGGACGGGGCCTATCCGCTCTGATCCCTCAGACAGAGGATGACAAAACGACGAAGGTAACGGATACGGCGGAGAAGGAAGAAGGAACGACCCCCGCAAATCCGGAGAAAACGAAACGAAGCAAGCCGGCGGAGAAGAAGCAGACGGAAACGCCCTCAAAGAGAGGGGGAGGAAGCTCTTCTCGGACGAAATCAAAGGGGACGGGGGAGAAGGAGACCTTAACAGACCGGGCTTCCGTGGCGCCGGCTTCCTCCGAGAAGGCAAAGCCCGTTCAGGAAGAAGTTCTCGCTGCGATGCAGACCCTTCCCATCGCAGAACTCGAGCCCGATCCGGACCAGCCCAGAAAGACCTTTCGGCAGGAGAGCCTGGAGGACCTTGCTGCCTCTCTGAAAAAGTACGGAATCCTGCAACCCCTGGTGGTTCGAAAGCAGACAAAAAAGGGGCAGGCACCCTACGTCATTGTGGCGGGGGAACGACGCTTCCGAGCCGCGCAACTCGCGGGGTTTGACCGCGTTCCCGTGGTGCTGCGAAAGAGTGACGGCAAGGAAAATTCCCTCCTCTCGGTGGTGGAAAATGTGCAGCGAGAGGATTTAACACCCTTGGAGGAGGCAACCGCCTACCAGGAGATCATGCGCAAGCAATTTTTGACCCAGCAGGAGCTGGGGGAGGCCTTGGGGAAATCCCGCGCCTACGTTGCCAACATGGTCCGCCTGTTGAAGTTGGATGAGGTCTCCCTGCAAGCCTTGCGAGAGGGAAAACTCACCTCCTCCCAGGGACGCGCCCTGTTGGCAGAGCCTGATTTAACAAAGCGAAAGAAGTATCGGGATCTCCTGCTTTCCGGGGGCACCAGCGTAAATAAGGTGGAGAAACGTAGGATAAATAAAACAACAAATAAAGATATTTATATATCTGAAATGGAGGAAAAACTCAGCGATCGTCTGGGCACCCGGGTCATGATCCAGCGAAAGCGAAAGGGCTTTAAAGTCCAGTTGGAATGCTTTAGCATGGAGGACATGAACCGACTCTGCGCTCTGCTGAGCGGTGAGGATGAAGAGGCCTAGAAAGAGGACGAGATGAACATCGGAATAATCTTATTAGGAGTATTGGCAGTGGTGATTTCAGGCTTGAGCCTCTTTACCGCCTCCAATATCAATAAAAAACTGGTTCGGCTGCGGCGACGCTATGATTTTTTGCTCCGAGGACACGGAGATATCAATCTGGAGGAACTGGTCGTTTCCCATGGCAAGGAGATTGAGGAGCTCTATCAGATGAAAACGGAGCTGGACGCCTCCCTTCAGAAGATGGATAAGCAGGTCCGGGAAGGTCGGGGAAGCATGCTGGAAGACCTGTCCGGTCGGTTGGATAGCTTGGACCGGAGGCTGACCGATGAGATGAGCAATTTTAACACCAATGTAAATTCCCACCTCAAACGGGTGGACGAACGGGTTTATGCTCAGTTGGACAGCTTGGAGAAGAAACTGACGGAGTCGCTGAGCCAGGAAGAAGCCACACGAAAGCAGCTGTATGGCCAGCTTCAGCAGAGCACCCAAGACCAACTTCAGGCCCTGGACCGGAAGAGCACGGCAAGTCTGCAGGAAGAGCGGGAAAAGTTCATCCGGACCATCCATAAGAACGAGGAGGACACCTACCTTCGCTTCAATACTGTGAACGAATCCTTGACCAAGCAACAAGAGGAAACGAAGCAGGCCTTTCTTGATTTTGACCAGACGACAAAGTCTTGGGTGCAAAGCGACCTGGGACGGATGGCCGACCAACTTTCCCTGAGTGTTCAAACGGTTCTTCTCAGCCGTTACAACGCCTTCGAGGGACTGACGGGGGACTCCAGCTTCAGCCTTTTGCTGCTTGATGAACATCGAAGCGGCGTGATTCTGTCTTCCATTTACGGGAGAAAGGATTCGGCGATGTTTGCCAAAGCCATTCAGAACGGCCAGGCCCAGCAGGATCTTTCACCCGAAGAGGCAGAGTTACTAGCAAAGGTTGTGGACCATAAATAATGCGAATTTGTTATATATTGAATCCGGATGCACGGAGTGGAAAGAGCCAAAAACTGGAAGACTTCTTGCGGACCTACTCCTATCCGGAAGGAACCCAAATTGAATTTCTTTTTTCTCAAGGACCCGGGCAAGCGGTGATGCTGGCCAGGGAAGCGGCAAAACGGGTTGATGTCGTCTGCGCAGTGGGTGGGGATGGAACCCTGAAAGATGTGGCAGAAGGCGTCTATCGGGCGGGGACTTCCTGTTTGGGGCTAATCCCTTGTGGGACCGGAAACGATATGATTCGGACCTTTGGCTGGGATCGAGATCCCGAAAAAGCGGTCCGTCGCCTGGTCATGGGTAAGGCCCGGTACATGGATGTGGGCTTGGTCAATGATCGCTTCTTCCTGAATATTGCCTCCATTGGCTTTGATGCCAAGGTAGTGGATGAGACGGAGCACTTTAAAAAGAAGATTAAAACTTCCTTCTCTTATAAGCTGGGCTTGCTCAAAGCGCTTTTCACCTATAAAGACCTTTCTCTTCTTCGGACGAATACCCAAGGGCAGGAGGAGCGGGTCTCCTGTTTTCTTTTTGCCGTGGGAAATGGCCAATATTACGGAGGTGGCTTTCAGATCTTGCCGCAAGCAAAGGTGGACGATGGATATTTTGATATCTGTCTGGTGAAAAACATTGCCCGTCCCATGGTTGCCCTTCTATTGCCCAGTGTGGCGGTCCACCAGCACCATCGCTTCCATCGCTATGTGGAGATGGACCATCAAAAGCAAGTAGACTGTCACGTAGAGGGCCCCTTTATCTTGAACATGGATGGCGAAATCGAGTATTTTCAGGAAGGCCAAGACCTTCACTTTGTCTTGATTCCCCGCGGTCTCCGAATCATGGGGGATGCGTAAGGCGATCTTCTACACCGGCAGAGGATTCCAAAACATTTCTCCAAATTTTGGGGTATGCTAAGGGTAGGTTGTTTTTCGCTTCGAGCGAAAGGAATAATACAAGGAGGACACATGGATATTTTTGATATGCTCAAGGGCCGGATTGAAGGCAAGAATCTTAAAATTGTCTATCCGGAAGGAAACGATGAACGAATTTTAGGAGCCGCGCTCCGTCACCAGAAGGATGGAATCCTCCATCCCATCGTCCTGGGAGACCCGGAAGAGCTCAAGAAGATTGCGCAAGACCACGACTGGGAGTTGGGGGATTTGGAGATTATCGACCCCAACCATTACGAGGACTATGAGAAGATGGTGGACCTCTTTGTGGAGCGCCGCCACGGCAAGGCAACCAAGGAGCAGGCGGAAGAGAAGTTGAGAGACCGTAACTACTTCGGAACCATGCTCGTCTACATGGACTTGGCAGATGGCATGGTTTCCGGTGCCGCAGGACCAACGGGAGATACCATCCGTCCGGGTCTGCAAATCATCAAAACCAAGCCCGGTGCCTCCCTTGTCAGTGGCATCATGGTCATGGTCGGACCCAAGGATGAGCGCTATATCTTTGGAGATATTGCGGTCACGATTGCACCCACGGAAGAGCAATTGGCGGAGATTGCCAACACCTCCGCAGAGTCTGCCAAGTTCTTTGAGATCGATCCGAAGGTAGCGATGCTGTCCTTCTCTTCCAAGGGATCGGCCCATTCCCCCGAGCAGGAAAAGATGGCCAGAGCCACGGAGATTGCCAAGGAGAAATATCCCGATCTCGAAGTCGACGGGGAGCTGCAGTTTGATGCGGCCCTGGTCCCCGAGGTTGCGAAAAGCAAGGCACCGGATTCTCCGGTTGCCGGAAAGGCCCGGGTCTTTGTCTTCCCCGACCTTCAGGCAGGAAACATCGGCTACAAGATTGGCCAACGTCTGGGCGGTTTCCAGGCTCTGGGACCCATCCTGCAGGGCATGGCCAAGCCGGTCAACGACCTCTCTCGTGGATGCAGCGAGGATGATGCCTACAAGCTGGCCATCATCACGGCAGCCTCATCCTTGCAAAAGTAAGTTTCAAGATTTTTTCAGAAAAAGGGAGCCCCGGGCGGGGCTCTCTTTTTGTATATAAGAAAGAAATATTACAAATTGTTCTAATTCATTAGTATAAAGATATATTAACTACATATTTATAAAATATATCACAGAATTATCTTTACTTTATAGGTTCTATGTGGTATCGTTCCAGACAAGAATGGTAGTAATTAACCTTTGCCGTTCTCAATACGGATGGGACTTTTCATTATTGGATGAAAAGTGTTTGGCGACCCATCAAAAACTAACAGGAAGACAGTTATGGAAAAGAAGCAGTGGGGTAAGCGCATTATCGCCTGGCTTCTGGCTTTTGCCATGGTCATTGGTATGGCGCCTACCAGTGTCTTCTCCGCGGAAGAAAAGCCGGAAAATGATAACCAGGAAGTTATCACGACCGGTGGTTCCAGCGAAGAAGATGCAATTGAAGCAACGGGAACCGATCCCAAGGCTCCAAGAACGTATTCTGGGAAAGCTTGGTTTGAGAATGAGCCGGCTTTCGGTAGCCAGGATGAAGGCGATGAGCCTGTTCAGGGGTTAAGACTTTATCTACAGTGGATGGATGGAAAGGGAGTCATCTCTCCGATTTTCACCACTGTCACGAAACCGGATGGAAGCTTTATCTTTGATTTATCCAAACCCGTTGCCATGGCAAATGGTAAGACGACGGAATGGAAAATTGAAAATGATCCTCGTCAGACCGTTCGTGTTTGGCCGGAATTAAGCGAAAAGTATAAAGACTATTCTGTTGTAAAGAACGGAGATATGCTCGGTGCCGGCTTTGGTGCTACCTACAACAACCGTCAAGCAACGGTTTGGGCAGCGGTAGCAGGAATAAACCGTGTCTACGGTGCACAGATTCAGCTTCAAAAGCGTCCTAATATTGAAGGCTGGTTAACAAAACCGGAGAAAGATTGGACGAAGCCCAACACTCCCGATGGATATTGGGCGAACAAGGGAAACTACGGTGTTTACCGTGGTAAAGTTTGGTATGAGGTAAAGGAAGCTACCGGAGCCATTACCAACGAATACCTGATGAACAAAAACAGAGGGGATGTTCCTGCTACCGGTATGAAGGTAGTTGCCTCTTATGTCAACGATGAAGTGGCTCGCCAATTCGACGCTTGGGAAAAGGCGAACAAGGGCTATACCCATGAGCAATTCAAGCAGGCTCAAAAAGAGATTATTGCTGCCTATGACAAGGAAAATGGTGAGGGAAGTGCCATCGCGGAAACGGTAGAAACCACCGTTGATAAAGATGGCAATTACTACATTCCTTTCCGTGGACTATACGGTGTGAGCAGAGACAGAATGAATCCGATTGCTCAAACAAGCAATAAAATCACCAAGGAACAATTTGGTAAGCTGGTAGAGGATAAGGATGTTACTCATAGCGATTCTCGTCCCTGGGATGGGATTGTCAACCTAGTACCGAGACACATTAACTACGATTACAGCTATGTGTATCCCGAAGTCGGAAGCAATCGTGACGTCTAGATGAAGATGTTTGAGGACAATATGTTCCAGTCCACCTACTCCATCGGTGGTCAGCTGAATGCAGGAACCAGTATCAATGGTCTTCAATTTGCCATTCTAGCACCCCGTCCTCTTCACACGATTACCAACTACGACACCAATGAGCGCTTCGCTGTTCCCGGAAACACGGCAGAAAGTGTCACCAAGGGTCTGCATCCGAATATGAACTATAAGGTTCGTTGGTTCAAGGATGGCAAGCCTGTGGGAGAGCCTGTTACGATGACGTCGGATGAGAAGGGTGAATTCGGATCTGTACCTATCACGGTTCCGACCGATTTAGATAAGGAAGCGATTTACACTTCTGCAGTATTCCCCGAGTCCTCCGAGGCAGACGATATTACGGACTGTCTCTATGCTGACTCCTTCTTAGCGAAGCTACAGCCCTCTGTGAAGTTACACCGGAACTTGAATAAGGACGATCAGGAAGTTAAAACCGTTGATGCTACCGCCAAGGCAACGGAAGAAGACAAGGCCAATAACCTGGTCGACCTACCCGTCGTTCGTGATGACGCAGAGTATAAGGTTGATGATACCAAGGACCGTTACTTCGTTGGTTGGGCTTCCACTCCGGATGCCACCGAGCCCGATAAAAATGAGCTGGTAACGGAAGACTATGTAAAGACCCATCCCAACGCAGACATTTACGTCCGCGATGGATCCAAGTATAAGATTCCTGCGGAGAAAAATACCAAGGATCTGTACGCGGTTTGGAAAGACCCCTTCACGGTAAAAGTAAAGAAGGAATGGACCAACACCACGGAAGCATATAAGACCGAAGGATTGAAGTTTGGTCTGCTCCGTCGTCCCGCAGTAGGACCTTACGGCCATGAGGTGGTAAGCAATGCTGCCATCTATAAGCCTTTGGAAGGGTCCATGAAGGACTTCAACAAGGATGGTATGACCTGGGACAAGGTCCCCTCTTACGATGCAGAAGGTCACCGTCTCTCCTATGTGGTTGTGGAACTTGCAACCAAGGAACAGCAGGAGGCTTTTGCAAAGGGTGACAAGACCTGGGCAACGTACCGGGCCAACATCATCGAGAAGGATGAGAAGAACAATAATCATCCCAGCAAACAGCAGACCGTAAACTTGCCCAAGACCTCGGATGGCAAGTTAGACTCCTTTACGGCAGCGACCGTTCGTAAGCACATCACCAAGGATGGCAAGGAATTAAATCCCCATGGCGATGGAAAAGACATCAATGTTGGATATTTTGATACGGTTGGATATTCCATCGTAGCAACCAACAAGAAAATTGATATCGAGCCACCGACGATCAATCAGGCAAAGGCGGGAGACCAGCAGGTCACCATTTCCCATAAGGAAGAAGGAATCGAAGAATTCAAGGGAACTTTGACCTTAGAGGGCAAAGAAACTCCCTTCTCTGCAAAGAGAGATCCCCAGACCAACGCCTGGACGGTAACGGACGACAAGGGAAATGAAATTCCGGGAGTCAGCGCCGACAACAGAAATCCTTCCGACAACAAACTGGTTCTGAAAACTCCGGTGTTGAAAGAGGGAGATTCGGTAAAGGCAATTGCCGTTCGTAGAGACGTAGAATCCCCTGCTGCAGAAATGCATGTAAAGGATATGAAGTCCAAGCTGCCGACCCATATTAAACAGGAATACAGCGAGGACAAGGATAAGGCGGTTGTTACCGCAAAGATTTACACGGAAGAAATCAATGGTGCAGAGACCATTATGGCGGATCCGGATACCACTTACACCTTAGTGGATAAGGACGGAAAGCCTGTGGAAGGTGTCGCACCCGTTAAGGCAAATGGAACCCAGATTAAGTTTGAGATCCCCAAGGACAAGGTAAAAGAAGGGGAAGAGTACTTCATTCAGTCCGCTGCTCCCAGAAAAGAGCCGAACGATACGCGTGCTGTAGAAGGCAAAGCTTCCGAAAACGGAACGCCATCGGACAAGTCTGTGAAGTTGGATATCACCGCTCCCAAGGTAGAGGGCGATAAGCTCCCAACGGTCAGCGGATTTACGGATGGAGAAGTGAGTGGTACGGCAAAAGTCACCGAGCCGAACGGTCCTGTAACCGTTAAGGATCCTGCGAAGGCAGAAGAAGCACTTCCCAGCGGAATTACTCTCCAAGGCGGTAAAGATGCCGTTAAGGTAAGCGGACATACTCCCGACGAAAAGATTGGACCCTATAAGGCAATCTTAGAAGATAAGTTTGGAAATGCCGCAGAGTGTCCCGGCGAAGTTCGGATTCTTGCGAAGGTTCGCGATGACATCAAAGACTTAACACCGGAAGAACAAGCGAAGTACAGCAAGGTAACTTTCCAGAGTGATGACCACTCCAAGCTAGTAAAAGATGGCAAAGAAGTTACCGAGATTGCCAAGTACATCCTGAAGGACTTCAACCAGGATGGAAAAGTGGATGCGGATGACAAGATTACGGCTCATCAGGCAGCAAATGCCGGCTTGGTAGAACCAACTAAGAAAATCGAAGATAAATATATCTTCAAAAACTGGGATCCTGATTTCTTGAGTGAGGGAATTGATCCGTCGAAGGACAATACTTTTAAGATTGTTACGGAATTAAATGATGATGCTTCCAAGTACAATCCGAAAGGACAGGATATCAATACGAAAGTTGGCGAGAATCCCAATCCCGAAGATGGAATTAACAATCGATATGATTTACCGAAAGATGCGAAATACTCTTTCAAGAACCCTGTCGATACTTCGAAACCGGGGGACGTTCCGGCAGTTGTTGTGGTAACTTATCCGGATGGATCGAAGGATGAAGTCACGGTTAAGGTGATTGTTAAAGAAGATGAGAAAAAGCCGACGGATGCGGACAAGTACGATCCCGAGGGCCAGGATATCACCGTGAAGCCGGGCGAGAAACCCGATCCTAAGGATGGCATCAAGAACTTGGATGACCTTCCGGACGGAACGAAGGTGGACTTCGAGAAGCCGGTGAATACGGACAAAGAAGGAAGCCAGGAAGTTACGATCATCGTAACCTATCCGGACGGATCGCAGGATCGCGTAACGACTTGCATCATTGTAAAGAAGGATAGCTGTGGACGCGGAATCGCTCCGGGTCAGCCGAGCGGCGGAAACGGCGTAGTAATCGGTGGTCATGGATCGGGCTCCTATGCACCGACCACCGGAGATACCGCAATGTATGCAGTATCTGCCCTCCTCTTTGCGGCAATCGCAGGAGTGTGCGTGATTCGTAAAAAAGAGCGGGAGAATAACTAACCGCCAGGCAAAGGAAGAAACATCCTTTTAAGAACAAAAGTCACCGGGAGAGAAATCTCCCGGTGACTTTTTTATTGGCTGGAATTTAACATGATCCCGCCCTATATTTTACATTTCTCGAATATGATAAGGCAGTCGGAATGTGTGTCATGTTTAGCATGGAAGAAAGGATGAGTCAATGGTGAAACGAGCAAAAATCACTCTATTTTCCGTATTGATTGCACTTTGCTTCCTCTTTGCGGTACCCGGTTTTAGCCAGGCAAAAGCGGCGCCGGTGGTCAGCAAAGAAATCAGCGGGGAGGTATGGAATGAGAACACCGATAAGACGGCAGCCGAATCCCTTACGATGGAAAAGCATCTGGATCGGGCAGCTGTTAAAGCGGAGTCTCCTTCTCAAGCAAACCCTGATGAGGAAAAATTACGAGCAAAGATTGCAGAGGCAGAAGAGGTTCTCAAAAGGAATCTAAAAGAACAGTATGCAAAGCAGCTCAAGGAAGTCATTGAGCTGGCAAAAGGAACCTTGGCGAATGGAGATCAAGCGGCTTATGGAGCGTACATTCAGGCGATGACAAATCTCCTTGCCGATGCGGATGCCAACACCATTAAGGAAAATCCGCAGGAGAAAGAGCTGAAGGAGTTGGTGGCGGAGTCCAAGAAAATTTTGGACAGAAATCTGAAAAAAGAGTATGCGGACCAGCTCGCTCAAATCGTTGATATGGCAGAAGAATTCCTCGCCAAAAAGGATGAGAGTGCTTATGGTCAATACATCCAAGTATTGAAAACGCTGAACAGCCAGGCGGATGCGAACACAATCAAAGAGGAATCCGTTCTGGAGGACCTCCAACAGCTGGTGAAGGACGGTGAGGGTCTTCTGGAAAAGAATCTGAAGGAAGACTATCGCAAAGATCTCGAGAAGGCGGTGGAGTCCGGCAAGAAAGCCCTTCAGAGCAAGGAGATCATCAGCGCAAGTATTGCAAGAGACCGGTTACACAAGCTTTTGGGGCAAGCCGATGCTAATATCCCGACGGATGCGGAATACTATGAACCGGTTCTTCGACCGATTACGGTGACGGCCCCGCGGCAGCCCATTCCCGTGGATGCCATTGCCAACCAGGATCAGCTGCCGGAGAAGATCAAGGTTCAATTTGTGGACCAGCCTCAGGAGATTTATGGGAAGGAACAGAGTATTCCGGCGATCGTGAAATATCCGGATGATTCGGAAGATAAGATCACCATCCGGCTTACGATCGTGAAGGGATCGACAGAGGAAGAGAAGGAGATCGAGGGAACGAAGATTTCCATCATCTCCGACACCCATGTCTTCCCGAGAGAGATGATCTATGACAATGAAGAATACCGGAAGGCCCTGAATTCCGACCGTAAGCTTCTCACCGAGAGCACGGGAATCCTGGATTCCGCCATCTCTTTGATTGAAAAAAACGGCTCCCTCTATGTCTTTGTCACCGGAGATTTAACGAAAGACGGAGAGTATCTGAGTCACCAGTACTTTGCAAAGAAGATGGAAGAGCTTGCGAAACAGTATCCGGGTCGTCGAATTTTCGTCGTACCGGGGAACCACGATATCAACAACCTACACGGCTATAATTTCAATTCCGATGGAAAGGGAACCACCGCACCGGCCAAGCGGACCAGCCCCGATGACTTCCTTGCCTTCTATGATTCGCTGGTGTATTCCCAGGCGTTGGCAAAATACAAAGACAGTCCCTATTTTAAGGAATACTTAGCTCAGGTGAATCAAAAGTACCAGAGAGAGAAGAAGTACCGGGGCTATGCCCATGGCTACACCAGCTATGTTTCTCGGGTGGATCTGGATTCCAAGACCCGGGGAGAAAATGGCCTTACCATTATCGGCTTGGACACCGCTCATTATTCCATCGATGATGTGAAGGACCACAAGGACGGCCACCAAGAGACGGAAGGCTCGGTGTCGATTGCACAGTTGAAATGGATCAAGGATGTTGCCATGGGAGCAAGAAAGCGGAACGATGTGGTCATGGTTCTCGCTCATCACGCTTTCATTCCGCATTTCTACAAGCAGGAAGAAATCCTGAAGCCCTATATTTTGGATAACTGGAACGTCAAGATTCAGGATAAGGATTCGGATCTCAACGGAAAGACGCCTGCGGAAGTTCTCACGGCCCTGGGAATTCACTTCCTCTTCACGGGTCATATGCACTCTCAAGATATTGCCCGGGTAGACAATACCACCCTTCAGCAGGGCGAGGGCAAGGTCCTCTACGATATTGAAACGGGTTCGACGGTGACCTATCCGATGCCGGTTCGTCATCTCGTGCTTCAGCACAATCCCACGGCGGAAACACCGAATACCAAACTTCAAATTACAACCGAACATATTCCCTCCTTTGAATTTACGAATTTAGCGGGCAGCAAGCAAAAGGTGGAAAATGCGGAAGCCTATTCGGCCGGCAACATGATTACCTCGGATCTGGTGGAAAATGTGGTAACGAACTATCTCCTCCCTCAGAACAATCAGGGAGCCAAAGGCTTGGTCTACGGTCTTTTGAACTGGAAGGAAGGCCAGGGAGAAGCCAAGCAGTTGATGGATACTTTCCAAGGGCTACTCGGCAGCAAAGATCAGCCCAGGGTCATGCACATGCAGGCCATGGGCCAGGACATTCAGATTTCTCTTTACGTCACCTCTTCTAAGGAGGGAGAAGGACGGCAACTGAATATCGATGTGGAAGCGAAACTGGGAACCCTGAAATATTACATTCCACAGGAACAAATTCTCGAATTTTTGAATCACACCTTCGCACAGTTGGATGCGGTTCTCTTTAAGAATCCTGCCAACATGAACAAGTGGGTCCACGACATTGCCCGCCGGGCCCTGAATACCAAGGTGGATGCAAAACGGGACGGCAAGCCCGCTCAAGTAACGGTTGCAGAACTTGCCAATGGGGCCTATCGTGAATATCTCTATGGCGATGAGGTGAGAAGTGAACAGATTTCTTCTGTGCTCAAGGATTTCGCACAGAAGAGCTTGGTGGAAACCCTTGTGAAAAGCCTGGCGGATCAACTGCAACCGGTGATGGATACGGTCTCGCATTCGATCATCTATGATCCCCCGGTGAAAGACTTACTCCATAAGTATGAATCCAGCGGTTTACTGGGTAGCTTTGGAGATGGAGCCATCAAGGGAATGGTTGGAAAAAGCCTCGCCGACACCCTGAAATCCCTGAAGTATGATAAGGCGAAGACGGTGGTGGAGAAGCTCTTCGGCGTGGAGTTCGTGAAAAACTATGTGGGAAAAGCAGACACGCTGGCGATGAACGCCCTGAATGGCATGTCCGGGGAGGATCAGGAAGAGTACAAGAAATATGCTTACAAGAAAGACAACAACACCCTTCTTGAGGTCAACTTTATTGCCCGTGAAAAGACGGATGCGGAGAAGAACACGCCGGTTGCCAAAGCGGTGACGACGGAGGAGGGCAAAAATGTTGATGCTCGGGCCTTTGTGGCGAATTGGAAGGATCTAACCAACGTCAAGAGTGCGGCCTTTGTGAACGCACCGGACTTCCGGAAAATCGGTGAGCAACAGGTTGTGATAGAGATAACCTACGTCGATGGAAGCAAGGACAAGGTCGAGGCAACACTGACGGTCAGCAAGAAGGAAGAACCTGCACCGGAGAAGACGGATGCGGAGAAGAACACACCGGTTGCCAAAGCGGTAGAGATTGAAGAAGGCAAGAGCGTGGAAGCGAAGGCCTTTGTGGCGAACTGGAAGGATTTAACCAACGTCAAGAGTGCGGCCTTTGTGAACGCACCGGACTTCCGGAAAGTCGGTGAGCAACAGGTTGTGGTCGAGATAACCTACGTCGATGGAAGCAAGGACAAGGTCGAGGCAACACTGACGGTCA
>CALAJY010000029.1 GCA_937923265.1 uncultured Tissierellia bacterium | reverse complement strand
CTGGGAAAGTGCGAAAAATGAGGTTTCCCAGGGTCGGGGTCCCCTGGGAAAGTGTAAAAAAGGAGATTTCCCAGGGGATTCCACTCCCTGACACACCCTATCCCTCTGACACGCCCTGTCCCCTGATGTGCCATGATCCGGTGCTCAACGGGTTTTGGGATCTAGTTCGCTTTCATCAGTTCAAGGACGGCGCGGACATACATGGTCACGCCGAGGTCCAGGACCTCTTCGTCGGGGCTGAAGTGGGAACTGTGGAGGTCGCCGCGACAGGGAACGGCGAGGGCGGAGAAGCAGGCCTGGCCGCCTCGGTCGATGACC
Organism: uncultured Tissierellia bacterium; assembly: GCA_937923265.1. Taxonomy (GTDB): domain Bacteria; phylum Bacillota; class Clostridia; order Tissierellales; family Peptoniphilaceae; genus CALAJY01. The sequence continues at coordinate 25,277 of CALAJY010000029.1, read as the reverse complement.
CGGGAAGCGAGGTAGGAGAAGTCTTCACTACCCCCCATGAAGAGGGGGTCTCCGAGGGAGAGGTCGGGGCACTGGCGGAAGAGGCGGCGGAGGCGGGACTCCAGTTCGGGGGAGGAGGGCATGGCGGGGGCGGACCCGGCAAAGGAAGTGTCCAGCCGGCAGGCTTGCAGGTCGGCGGCTGCATGAAGGATGCGGAGGGCGGATTCCTTCATGTAGGTGTTGATCTCGGTGGTTTCTCCCCGAACCTCAAGCTCCATATGGGCATGATCACAGATGACGTTGCGGCTGTTCTGGGCCAGGAGGGTGCCGACGTTGATGCGGGAGAAGCCGGCCGAGTGACGGGAAATGGCGTGGAGATTGAGGATGGCGGTGGCCGCGGCCAGGAGGGCGTTGTTTCCCTTCTCGGGGCTGGCTCCGGCATGGGCTGCGGTGCCAAGGAAGTCGGCGTTGATTTTCGTGCTGGCGAGAAAGCCATAAAGACCGGGACTCACAAAGGCCTTGCCGGTGGGGGAGGGCATGATGTGGGAGCCCAGAAGGTAGTCCACGTGATCGAGATGACCATGGAGGACGATGGAACGGGCACCACGAAGGCCTTCTTCCGCGGGTTGAAAGAGGAAGAGAAGGGTGCCATGGAGGGACTGTCGGCGGGCAGCCAGGAGGGTGGCGGCACCCAGTCCGATGGTCATGTGGGTATCATGGCCACAGGCGTGCATGGTTCCCGGGAGGCAGGAGGAGAAGCCGGCCTGAGCGGGGAAGTGGGCACTGTCGGTTTCTTCCCGAACGGCGAGGGCGTCCAGGTCAAAGCGGAGGCAGACGGTGGGACCGGGACCGCAGTGGAGGATTCCGATCACGCCGGTGTAGCCATCTTTGGTCGGGGGGAGGAATTCGGGATCGGCACCATGATCCTGTGCCCATCGGTAGTGGGCATCCATCACTTCCGGGCTGGGAAGGCCCATGCGGGCTTGACCGAGGCAGACATCCCTTCCCAGGAGAACCTCGTCAAAGTGGAGGTCATGGAGTTTGCGGGCGATGAGGGATGAGGTGCGGTTCTCCAGCCAACCCTGTTCCGGATGACGATGAAAGTCTCGGCGCAGGGTGCGGAGCTCTTGGGACAATTCGGGGGAGAGAAGATTAGAGGCTGAATTCATGGAGATTCCTTCCTAGCTCGGCCAGGTAGTCGTCCAGGCTGAGCACGGTTTTTCCCTGAAAGCCGGTGGTGGTTTTTCCATGGGTCAGGGAACTGAGCAGGGCTTCCTCGACACACTCACAGCCGGCTTCAAAGACGGGATCGAGGGCAGCATCGGTTAGGAAGCGGAGTGAAAGCAGGGCCTGTTCCGGATCATTTTGGATCGTCTGCGCGGTGGAGAAGGCGATGGCGATGTCGCCGGACCCATTGCCGGAATAGGATCCCAGGCGGCCCAGGCTGATCATGGACCGACGGGCCAGACGGGAGAGCTGCCGGGAGGAGAGGGGAAGGTCAGTGGCAAGAACGATGATGCAGGAACCTCGGTCCCCTTCCGTGCAGATTGGGGAGGCTTCTTGAGGGGAGGGATTTACGGGAATGCTGTTGATGCGAAGATTTTCTCTTCTTCCGAAGTTGGTGAGTACGAGGCTCCCAACCATGCCGGGCCAGGCCTTGATGGGGACCCGGCGCGAGGCAGAGCCGATGCCCCCCTTCAGTCCCATGCAGACCATGCCACATCCAGCACCGACGGGACCCTCTGCAAAGTCCGTCTCCGTGCGGGTCAGGGCCTCTTGGACCATGGCCTCCGTCACATGGAGCCCCCGGATATCGTTCAGGCTTCCATCGTTGCATTCCGTGACGATGCCGTTGACGGTGGAGGAAGTCGTTCCGATTTCGGGACTCTCCCGGAGCATATAGCGGACAAGGGCGGTCAGCGCGGTTCCCACCGACAGGGTGTTGGTAAAGAGGATGGGGCTCTCCAGCTGGCCCAATTCCCGGACCTGGACCAGACCGGTCGTCTTGCCGAAACCGTTGATGACGGCACAGCCGCAGGGGAGCTTGTTTCGAAACAGATTGTCGGGAGAAGGAAGAAGGGCGGTTACGCCCGTGTGAATCCCCTTGTCGGGGGCTTCGAGGGTCACATGACCCACGGTGATTCCGGCAAGGTCGGTAATCAAATTTTTCGGGCCGGGAGCGAAGCGGCTCCACAGCTTGAAGTTTGAAGAGGATGAGAGACCCATGCATGACTCCTTTCAAAAAAGCGGGTATTATTGGTATAGTTAGTATTATTATACGGCTTTTTAAGGGGAGTACGGCTTCCCGAGGAAAAGCGACGGAAAGAGGAGAGAAGATGACCCGCGAACAGACCCAGGAGATTTTGCAGGAAAATGACAATTTAGACGAGGGGGAGGAAAGTCACGCCATGTTGCAGGAAGTCGCCTATCGGAGGGGCCTGGGCTTACTTTTTCCCCTCTTCTCTCTGCCGGGACCCTACGGAATCGGCAGCATGGGGGAGGCGGCATATCGCTTCTGTGATTTTCTACGGCAAGCGGGTTTTCGCTACTGGCAGCTCCTGCCCCTCGGTCCCACGGGTTACGGAGACTCTCCCTATTCCTCCTTTTCCAGTGCGGCCGGCAATCCCTATTTTATCGACCTCCCCCTCCTCGTGGAGCAGGGCCTCCTCACCCGGGAGGAAGTCGACTGGGCTCGGTGGACGCAGGATGACCGGAAGGTGCCGTATGGGGACTTGTCGCAACACCGCCTTCCTCTTTTGCGAAAAGCATTTTCCCGCTTTTTGCCCCGGGATCATGGGCGTTTACAGGCATTCTGCCGGACCCGGGGTCCCTGGCTCAAAGAATACGCCTGCTACATGGCCATCAAGGAGGACCAAGAGGGCCGTGCTTGGGCGCAGTGGCCCGCTCCGTTGAGGGATCATGATCCGGACGCACTCCGGGATTTTGAAGCCCGGCATTCGGAGAACGTGCTCTTTATGGTATTTTTGCAGTACCAATTTTTCCGCCAGTGGGAAGCCCTCTCCGCCTATGCTCATGAGCGGGGAATCTCGATCATCGGGGATCTGCCGATCTATGTGGCCTATGATTCGGCGGACTGCTGGGCCAACCAGGAGGACTTTCTTTTCGACGAGACCCGGGCGCCCCTTCGGGTGGCCGGGGCTCCTCCCGATCAATTTACGGAAGAGGGGCAGCGCTGGGGCAATCCCCTGTATCGCTGGGACCGGATGAAAGAACAGGGTTATTCCTTCTGGAAATGGAGAATTTCTTCCGCTTTGGCGCTCTATGATATCCTTCGCCTGGATCATTTTATCGGCTTTGCCCATTATTGGTCGGTGGACGCCGGGGAGGCAACGGCGAAGCATGGACATTGGGTTCCGGGGCCCGGGCTTGCCCTTTTCCAGGAACTGGAAAAGGCCTTGGGGCCCCTTCCCATCCTGGTGGAAGATTTGGGGGCCTTATCCAACGAGGTGATTCGCCTCAGGCAGCGCACGGGCTTTCCGGGCATGAAGCCCCTGCAGTTTGCCTTCGGAGGAGACAGGGATTCCGCATATTTACCCCATAATTATGCACACCGCACGGCGGTCTACACCTCGACCCATGACACCCAGACCCTGCGGTCCTGGTGGGAGGGCCTGGACGATTCGACCCGAGACCATGTCTGTCACTACTTTCGCCTCCGGGAGGAGGACCTTCCCGGGTCATTCCTCCAAGCGGCCTGTGCCAGCGTGGCAGACCTTTGTATTTACTCCCTTCAAGATCTCCTGTGGATCGGGGAAGAGGGACGCATCAACCGGCCGGGCTCCCTGGGAGGAAACTGGGTCTGGCGGATGCGGGAAGAGGATTGGGAGCACATCGATCCCCGAAAGATTCAAGCGCTTGCCGCGCTATATGGAAGATAACAGAAAAAGAGGAGAAGACGATGCAGAAAGAACGAGAAGAAGAGCTGGTGGAAGCCTGTAAAAACGCGAGGGGAAGAGACGCGGTTGCCATCGTGAAGGACCTGATGAAGCTGCCCTTTGTGCCCATGCACGGTCCGGTTCACCATGTCATTGACGGCTGTGCCCTCCTGACCGCCATGCATAATGCGGGAGCGGCGTTTTCTTTGGAAGAAGCGGTTCATGAACTGATTCATCGAGGGGAAGAGATGCCGGGAGGGGGCTGTGGTCTCTGGGGAATGTGTGGGTCCTCTTCCTCCGCGGGGGCAGCGCTGGCAATTGTCCATGGGACGGGACCCCTATCCGGGAACCGGTATTACAAGGATAATCTCCAGCTGACCTCGAAAGCTCTGGGCCGAATCGGAGAAATCGGGGGACCTCGTTGCTGCAAGAGAAATGCCTACCTTTCCCTGAGCACGGCCATTGCCTTTGTGAAGGATCGCTATGGATTGCCGCTCGAGCAGTCTCCCATCGTTTGCGAGTTCAGCCCAAAGAATGAACAGTGTTTAAAACGAAACTGTCCTTTTTATCCCGAGAACCATCCTTTGTAAAAAAAGATAAGTGGATTTTACCATGGAAAAGCCCCCCTTTCGCGAATCGAAAGGGGGGCTTTTGAAGAAGGAATCCTTATTGGGAAATCCCTCAGAAGAAAATGGGCACCAGAATCGAGGCCAAGAAGATGATAAAGGCTCCACCGAGACGGGAGGAAATCTGCGCAAAGGGCATGAGTTCCATCCGGTGAGAGGCCGTCAGAACGGCAACGTCTCCGGTGCCGCCCATGTTGGCCATGCAGAGTCCGGAGGTGATGGCGGCTTCGATGGGATTGAAGCCCACCAGTTTTCCAAAGAGAGCCGTTCCGATGATGGCACCGATGACGACGATGGCACAGAGGACCACGTACTGAATGGTGAAGGCGGAGATAATCTGCGCCATGCTGGTGTAGGAAACGCCGATGCCCAGCATGAGGGCAGCGGTAAAGTTCTCCGCCACAAACTTATACCAACCGGAAGAGGCGTGCTCGATTTCCGTTGGCATGATGTTCAGGGCCTTCACCACAGCCACGGAGATGATCATCCAGGCATAGGGATGGAGATTAAACTTGAAGAAGAAGACCTCCTTGAAAAAGTAGGAAACAATGCAACCCCAGGTGAAAAATGCCGTGGCAATCACAATTCCCACCATATAATCCGACAGGGTCATGTCTTTTCCCGTGGCATCGGAGTCGGTGACCTCAAAATAGCCGTTTGCCATCATCTGGCCGTTTCCGGTCCAGTTGGGCTTAATCTTTCCCAGTTTGTCCAAGAGACCACCGGCGACGATGGCCATGGCATTGCCCAGGGCAACGGCAGGAACCAACTCCGAAAGAATCTGGTCGGCGGGAATTTTTAAGGCTCCCGCAAACACCTTCGAAATGGGGACGGCACCCGCGCCCATGCCACCACCCATGATGGGAATACAGATCTTGGCGATGGCCTGACCGGAAGGGATTCCCACCAAGGGACCCACCAGGGCAGTAAGACCGATGGCAACCAGGACACCCGCAATAATCGTGGGCAGGAAGCGAATGGCCGCCTTAACCAAAAGTTCCCGGTTCATTCCCAGGATTGACCCCGTGATCAGCGCGGCGATATAGAAGTCCAAGAATCCACCCGGATCTTTCATGAACTGGTCCGAGACCTGTTTGAGCTCGGGGGTGATAATTCCGAAGTAGACGAGGGCAGCACCACCGAAGATCACGACAATGGGACCACCACCGAAGAAACTGCGAATAATAGGTAAATGATTTCCAACCAGATTAAGCAATTCGCCGAATAGGATGAGAAGCAGGAAGGCTCCCACCATATTGGGAGGGATTACTTTGAGCAGACAGGCAACGAGGGCGACGGCGCTAACGATGAGAAAGAGCGGAAGTCGCAGGCCTGCAATTTTTAAATCTTTCATAGCATCCTCCTTAATATAATTTTGTAACTTAAATCTATTGTACCCAATTCTAGAGAGGATAGAAATGAAATCATTTTCTAGGCGCTATTCTTCTTATGGCATTTTAGAGGAATGGAGAATAGGAGACAGTCGAAAAGTTCCAAAAATGGGAATTTTGTTCCATAAAAATATTTCATGGGCTAGGGCAAGGGTTCAAAAATAGACCTTTCTGGGAAATTTTATAAAGAATTATTTTTTATCGAGCTCTTGCGAGTTCCGGGAAAAGCTGAAAAAATAGGGGAGGAAGAAATCGGTAAGGGATAGGGAAGAAAGGAAGATACATGAAACTCATCAAAGGCGGTCGGGTGATTGATCCAAAAACGAAGACCGATGCCATCTTAGATATTTTAGTGGAAGGACCCCGGATATTAAAAATCGGGAAAGATCTTCCTGTGGGAGATGCCGAACTTTATTCGGCGGAAGGACAGGTGGTCTGTCCCGGACTTGTGGATGTGCATGTCCATTTTCGGGACCCCGGGCTCACCTATAAAGAAGATGTGTTCTCTGGGGCTCGGTCTGCCGCACGGGGAGGCTTCACATCGGTTGTCTGCATGGCGAATACCAAACCGCCGATGGACTGCCCCGAAACCCTGCAGCAGTTGCTGAATCGAGCCGCACAAGCGATCATTCACGTTTATACGGTGGCAACGGCAAGCAAGGGGTTACGGGGCCAAGAGCACACCGACATGGTCGCTTTGAAGGAGGGCGGTTGTGTGGGGTTCTCGGATGACGGAATCCCTCTCATGGATACGGCCTTTCTCCGTGAGACCATGGCTCGCTGCAAGGAATTGAATCTTCCTCTTTCTCTCCATGAAGAGGACCCACGCCTGATTACCAACCCCGGTTTCCATGCGGGGGAAGCCGCACAAAAGCTAGGTCTTGTGGGAGCTCCTTCCGTTTCTGAATCCTCGATGATTGCTCGGGACATGATGTTGGCGTTGGATACGGGAGCCCATGTTCACATGCAGCATCTAAGCTGTAAGGAATCCGTGCAGCTTCTTCGCGTCGCCAAGGCCATGGGTGCCCGTGTCACGGGGGAAGTCACCCCCCAGCACCTCTTTTTAACGCAGGAGGCCCTCCTGGATCAGGGAGCCCTGGCCAAAGTCAATCCGCCGCTACGGACGGAAGAGGACCGACAGGCTCTGATTCAGGGACTGAAGGAGGGCGTGATCGATTGCATTGCCACCGACCATGCGCCGCATTCCCGCGAGGAGAAGTCCACAGAGGGGAAGGCCATTGCAAAGACTCCCTCCGGGCTCATCGGTCTGGAGACCGCCCTTGGCCTTTGTATCAGCAGCTTAGTCAAGCCGGGCCATCTCACTCTCCCGCAGATGTTGGAGAAGATGACCTATCGTCCTGCGCAGCTGTATGGGCTGAAGGCCGGCTACCTGGCGGAAGGAGAGACCGCGGACATCACGATTCTGGATCCCGATCGGGACTGGCAGGTGCCGGATCATTTCGTTTCCAAAGCCAGCAATTCGCCGTTCATCGGACAGAAACTGACGGGCAAAGTTTTGGCGACCATGTGCGATGGCAAGTGGGTTTATGAGTCAAAAGTGGATGAATAGATCATAAAAAAGAGCCGACGGAACGTTCCGTCGGCTCTTTTTGCGTGGGAAATTATTCGTTTTCGGTTTCGGGCGCGGATTCGATAATGTGCACCGTTTCCAAGAGGTCGAGGAGCTCGTGGATTCGGGTTCCCGTGATGGTTTCCTGTTGGAGGGAGAAGAGATAGACATGAAAGGCGCCAAAAGCGGCGATGGTAAATTCCTCATAGGAGGCGGAGCCGCTTTTTTTCTTCATGGGGTCGATTTGGTAGAGAGCAATTCCATTCGAGGAATAGGGACCTTCGATGGAAAGATCACCGGCAGGTTCTCCTCCCGGCAGCAAGTATTTTCGCAAGACCTCTTTTTGAGAGGGAGGGTCCCACCATTTATCGGGTGGGAGTTGCTCTTGACGGATCATGATCCGGTCGCCATGCGGATGGATTTGGTAGCCTGTCTCTCGCACTTCCTCAGCGACTGTGGGAAGGTCGCTTGGGACTTCTACCCAAGAGGCGTTTACGAAAAAGCACAGATCCCCCCAGCTCTTCTCCTGATCGAGAGAAAGAGGGGAGAGCAGGGAGAGTCGGTTTTTCGTAACTTCCGGCAAAGGGGTTTGTTGCATGGATTGGGTCATGTGGGGCCTCCTATACGTTTTCTCATTTGCCTCCGTATCCGGATTGATACGGCTGGATGTGCCGAGGAAGCTGAGTTTCCTCGGGGTATATACAGTAGTCCTCCCGGACTCCTGTTCCACCAAAAATAAGAAAGGACTCAGAGAATGGTCTCTGAGTCCGTACAGTTAGGGTTGGTTGCCTTTTGTTTTTTCTTGCGGTATGGTTTCCTTCGTTTCCGATAGCGTTAGGGTTGATAGAATTTTGTCTAAAATTTTTTCTTCCTCCGCAGCAGGCGCTTTCGGAAAAGAGAGGCTGATCGCATAGAGGTGTTGGTTTCCCACCAGGAGACGAATCAAATAGTACCTTCTCTCTCCCGTAAGTCTCATTCCCTTCCCTTGGATACGATAGAGTGGGAAGCCCTTCCACGGTTCTGTTTTTTCCACCTGCACACCTTTCTTTCTGGCATGGATTATATAGGGAACAAAAGTTTTTATCAGATCATCCAGGTCGCCCGATTCCCTTTTCTCTGCTAAAAAATTCATTAAGAAGATATGGTTTACATCGAATTGGACATCCGTTTCCGGTATTTGAAAGCGACTCATCTTTATGGCATTATCCGGATTTTGTTCCTTTTTGTAGAGGCTCAACCAGGTTGGGGGGATTTTGTAGGACATGTCCCCGGTTGTTACCGATTTGGTGAAGTCAGAATCCGCATATTCTCTGGGAGGGGTTTCCTCAGAACTCTCCTCAGGGAGTTCTGCGCCGGTGGCAGGTTGCTCCGAGGAGAAGGAAACTTCGTCGGATGCTTGGCGGTCTTTCAAGGAATCCGCAGAATCGGAGCTATTTGTTGGCAGGAGCTTCTCCTCGCTTTGATAAGTGATGTTTGACTCCTCACTTCTTTCCTTTCCCTCCCTTTGCTGACAGGAAGAGAGTAAGAGGCTGCAAGAAAGAAAGAGGGTAAGAGCGATGCGTTCTTTTTTCATCGAGGACCTCCTTACCTTTCTGCCCAAGAACAAATCGGCTATTGTGCTTGGGTAATTTCCAGGGTGTTAACCAGGTCCGAAAATTCATTCACGGCTTGTTCTTCCAATTCTCCTTGCCCCGTTAACGTGAGCGTGTAAGAATGGTCTCCCTGGAAGAGGAAGGCACCAATCGTGACCAGTTTGCCATTTTCTTCGGGCTCTCCGCCCTGGCTGGCACCATAAACTTCCAGGCCATTTTTGTTTTTCTTCGGTCCTGCGATTTTGTAGGCTTCACTCTTTTTGAGACCGGAGCTTGCAAGAAAGGATTTAATAAATTCTTGTCGGTCTTTTTTCTCTGTCACCTGGGAGATCATATCCATTTGCGAATCGGCAATATTCAGAATCCGGGTTGGATTTGAAAGCTGGATGGTTAAAACCTTTGATTTTACCTTATCCGTACTTCTGTCCGCCGTGACAGCCTGCTTCCAGACCTGCTTTGGCTTCAAAACGAGGGCGCCCAGATGATAGTTTCCTTGCTCGTCGGGTTTCGCTTCTTGGAGCGTTCCCGTTTTTACCGTGCCCTTGGATTCGCTCTCCGAAACCGCATTGCTGGATTCTTGGACCGATGATTCCTCTTTCGAGGATTGTTTGTCTTCTTTCGCACTTTCCGAAGAGGAAGCCTCTTTTTGACTTTCCACACTCTCTTGTTTGCTGCTTTCGGACGCAGAGTCGTTTTGATGATTGCTTCCACAAGCGGTAAGCGTTGCAGCAAGAGCGAACAGTGCACAGGCTCTTAATAATCTTTTCATGATTTTATCCTTTCCTTTACCCCATTAGTAGATTCATTTTATCGCATTTACGTGAGTAGTCTACCTTAGAATTTCATGGATGGGAAGAAGGGGCACTTCCTTTGGGGTGCCCTAAATTCTGACCCATACAATATTATTATTTTGACGGTTCTACAGAGTGAATTAAATCAGTAAAGTCTTTTTTATCCTTATCGCCGGGTTTGCTCTCTGATTGGTGCATAAAAATGGAGACATGGTCTTCGTGGAACAGAAAAGCAATCAGCGAAAAGACTTTATTCTTTCCGATCATGTGATTTCCCCCTTCTCCGATTTCATAGAAGGCGAGACCTTTAAGGTCCTCCGGTCCCTTTATGGTATATGCCCCTTTTTGCCTTAGTTTTAAACCGTCAACGTAATTTTTTATATAGGCCTTTCTCTTCGCATCGGTGTCTAAATTTTTTATCGGATCGCCGGCGAGATTACCGATGTAGGTGATGGCAATGGGGCCTATTGTTGAATTGAATAAGGAGGACATCTTCATGGTATCGTAATCATTGTGTGTTATTATGGGATGTATCCATGGTGTGGAAGGTTTCACTCGGATGTTCCCAACGACATAATACCCATCGGAATCGGGTTTTGCCCTTTTTTTACTCCCGGAAGTCTTCGAATTTTCAGACGATTCAATGGAGCCCTCCTTCTTGTGGGAAGAGTCGGATTCGAAAGAGTTTTCCTCTTTCTGAGAGCTTTCTTCTTCCTGTGAAGAGGCGGAACTTATTTCCTGTTCATGCGAATTCGAACTTTCCTCCTCTTTCTTTTCGGAAGATGAAACGGATGCTTGCATCACGCTGGAAATTGTCTGGTTCTTCTCGTCGCTTTTCGTATCCTTACCGTTGTTTTCTCCACAAGCTGCTAATGTAGCCACGAGAGTCAATAGAGCGCAGGCTTTTAAACATTGTTTTTTTCATTTCTATAATCCTTTCTCTGATTTTAAAAAGGTGGAAGCTTGTACGAGCTGTTGAAGAATCTGTTCTTCGTTAGCAAGCTTCTTGCCGGAAAACAGATAGTACTGATAGCAGTGATTTCCCCGGTAGAGGGTGGTAACGGCTACATTGGGAAATTCAGAGCTTTCCAGTTCATCACCTGACGGGGAAAAATAGCTGTTTAACCCCTGGATGGTCTTTGGACCGATCACCTTCGCCGTTTCCTTTTTATAGCCAAATCCGTATTGCAGCTCCTGTGTAAAATAGGTTTGTGTTTTGGAATCCGTAAATTTATTGACGCTTTCTTCTTGGAGGTGGATGATCAAGACACCCAACTTCTCTTTTTGATTCCTGCCGAATAAAAGGGTTCGTTTCATCTTTGGAAGCGAGGCATCCCGCAATTCCAAGGCCTTCCACCCCTCGGGGAGGGAAACGAGCAGACCGTCAATATCCTGCGTTTGCCCCTCCTTCACCGGGAGCTTTTTATAGGGCTTATCTTCGCCGGTTTCCTTAGCGCTGTCCGCAGACCCGGACCCGGACTCGGGATCCGCCGTTCCCTGCGAAGAGGCTTCCCTGGAAGACGCCGATGTGGAGGATGAACTTGTTTTTTCGTCCTTTGTGCTTTTCTCTTGGGAACTCGCCACTAGTGAACTTGTGGTCCCTTGGTTCGCGGATTCTTCACTTTTTTTATCCGCTGCATTTCCACAAGAGCTCAAGAGCAAGGTGAGGGACAAGAGGGCAAGCATCGTGGTTTTCTTCTGCATTTTTTCTCCTTTGATTTTCTCATTCTCTATACTTATGGGCAGTTGCCTTTCCTCGCAAGACAATTTCATGAAAGGGCAAGGACTACATTCTCACAGCCAATCGGGTTCCTGAAAGCCACCGGCTTCCCGGCTAGCCTCAGCCGGGGCAGGCATCCTCGGGAGTTCTATCCTGAGAATTTGTCATGATGCGCTGCACCAGGCTTCGGTCCTCCGGCGTGATGTTCCCTTTCCCGGAGAGGACCACCAGGTAGCAGAAACCATCGCTGCTTTCCTGGTAGGAAGCAATCCAGCCTGGGCGGTCTCTGTCCGCCGCAACGTTTTCGGAGAGCAGGAGAACCTGTTCGCTTCCGCTCTTCCGGGACTCCTCACGAAAAGGTCCCTTTGCGCCAAAAACATCTTCCAAAACTTTCTTTATACGGTTTTTCCCCGGTTCATCTTGACCGCTTTCCAAGTTTTCCCGGGCCAGGTCCAATGCGAAAACATGAAGCATTTCGGATTTGGAATTCTCTCCCTTTGTGGAAGTGGTAAAAACAGCTGCATTCAAATAGCGGGGGAGCGGCTTCCTCTCTTGGATACTCGTTTCCTGCCAGAGCACGGGAAGGGGAAAGCGGCGATTGCCCATCGTTCTCATCCTTACGGATGTGCTCTCTTGACAGGCGGTCAAAAGGAACACAAGCATCAGAGCGAGTGGGATGATAATCTTTTTCTTCATTTCTGGGTCCGTCCTTTGCCTTGTCATTTCCTTTTTACCCTAGCATGGGAAAATATAAAGAATCATAAAAGGAAAGGTTGGGAAAAAGGGAAGTAAACGGTGAAAAAAGAAAAAAAGCGACACCGTAACTCCTGTAAATCTAAGTGTTACAGCGTTGGAGGAGGAGCTGTGTAAAATGTAAGTAAAATTTCAGACTTCCATGAAATTCACACGAAATACAAGGATCGTATCTTCGATAGTTAACCGATGATCCGGGCAAGACCGACTCCTCGATTTGTCTTTCTTATAGTATAATGAACCAAAGAGTCCCGCACCGGCGGGGGTGATCCTTAATTGAACAACAGAGGATTGTATGCTAAGTTTATCTTCCCGCGCATGCGGGGGTGCATGCAAGAAAGCAATTCGAGTGATATAGATGGTTGAGTTCCGCCTAAGGGGCCGACCGGTGGGTCAGCTTTGGTCTAGGGGGCCTTCACCCCTGGGAAAGTGAGATTTTAGGGATTTCCCAGGGTATTTCGACCGGCGGCTGCTCACCGTACCTTCGATAGACCGGGCAACCTAGATTTGTGTGGCTTTTTTTCTATTTTATGTCCCGGAAATTTTTCTCTAGTTATGTGTCGAATTTCAGTCTATCTACTGCTACACTTTATAAGAAAAATGTTTTCCAACTCGATTGACAGAAGGAAAAGATAGCGATATGATTTAGTTGATTCGATTAGTCATGAACTAATTTAACAAAAGTAAAAAATGGAGGAGGGAATGCTATCCAAAAAGCTTTGGGCAAAGAAAAGGGAAGCGGAAGGAAAGTTTCTTTATCTGTCCCTTTATCAACACCTGCTGGACACGAAGGATGTTATGAATCTTTTGTGGAATCACTGGTTGAGTGATATTCAGAAAAGTCAAATTCAAAATAGTCTTAATCGACCGGAGACGGCACACTCTTTAGCGATATTCTTAGCCGCAGTTCATGATGAGGGCAAGGCTACACCTTTTTTTGAAGCAAAGTCGGGCTTCTGTAATTCGGTGGATTTGGATCTGGCCCTGATGGAAAAGCTGGAGCGGTTAGGCTTTCATGGGCTCCAAGAATTTGGAGCGATGACTGAGGGAAATCCGGAGTTAAACAGAACCTGTCATCACAGCATCGTTGGGGAATGCCTTTTGAAAAAAATGGGCGTAAGAGAGGATATTGCATCGATTATCGGCGCCCATCATGGGAAACCCGTCCGGGATCATGATGAATTATATCACTCGATGAGCTACAACAGTAGTTATTATCAAACAGAAGAAGACTCCGATGTTGCCTGCCTGTGGAGGCGAGCGCAAAGAGAAATTTTGGATTGGGCATTAGATGTTTCGGGCTTTTCCTCCGTAGAGGATCTGCCAACGATTTCTCGAACGGGACAGGTTTTACTTTCCGGTCTCCTCATCATGGCGGACTGGATTGCCAGCAATGAACATTATTTTCCCCTGATGGAACTGGACCGGGAGGAAGCGGAGGATCAGGAAGGGCGAGTCGCTTATGCCTGGCATGCATGGAAACACGGTGATTTGTGGCATGTGGACCGTCCGATTACGGAGGAGACGTTATCCAATCGATTTGATTTCTCTCCTAATCCGGTGCAAAGAGTTTTTGTTGAGACCATCGCCAACTGTAAAGATCCGGGAATCTTTATTCTGGAAGCACCCATGGGATGTGGAAAAACGGAAGCCGCTCTTTTTGGCGCCGAACAACTGGCATACCAAAAAGGTTGCAGCGGGATGTTTTTCGGACTACCGACCCAGGCGACCTCCAATGGAATCTTTCCAAGGATCATGACCTGGTTAGGCAGAATGGCAGCTGAGACCGGAGAGAATTATTCGCTTCGCTTATCACATGGCAAAGCAGCCCTGAATGAGGATTTTCGTAGTTTGTCCTCCAATATCGACCTGGATGGGGATGCCAATGGAACGGTCACCGCCAATGAATGGTTCTCGGGTAGGAAAACTTCCAGCTTGGAGGATTTCGTCGTGGGCACCGTCGACCAATTTTTGCTAACGGCTTTAAAACAGAAGCATCTGGCACTTCGTCACCTGGGATTCAGCCGCAAGGTGGTGATTATCGATGAGCTTCATTCGTATGACGCCTATATGAATGTGTACCTGGAAGAGGCAATCCAGTGGATGGCGGCGTATGGAGTCCCGGTGATCCTGTTGTCGGCAACCTTGCCCGCTGGGAAAAGAGAGGCTTTTTTGAAAGCCTATGTTACCGGGGCGGGTCATGATTGGGATTCTTGTCCAAAGCCGGAGGACGGCTTGCTTACGGATTCTTATCCCTTAATCAGTTACACGGATGGCGATCAGATCGGACAGGTGAAGCAAATCGACTATGAGAATCATCGTTTGCAGGTGCAGGTGAAACGGATCGAAACGGAACATCTGCTTTCGACCATCGAAGAAAGATTGGAAGGTGGTGGCATCATTGGTGTGATTGTCAACACCGTCCACCGTGCGCAGAAAATTGCTACGCAGTGTATCGAGCGCTTTGGTGAGGAACGCGTGGAGCTGCTTCATTCGCAATTCATTGCGACCGACCGTGTTCAAAGAGAGCACGACCTCCTATCGATGATTGGGAAAAAGGGAAAGCGGCCCTATCAGAAGATCATCATTGGAACGCAAGTGATCGAGGCGAGTTTGGACATTGATCTGGACTGTTTGTTCACGGACTTGGGCCCAATGGATCTTCTCCTTCAGCGAGTCGGTCGCCTTCACCGACATAACCGTGTGCGACCTAAGAAACATGAAAAACCAATTCTGTATGTTTTGGAAATGAACGAGGATTGGGACTTTGAGGATGGATCGAAGCTCGTTTATGGGGAATATCTTTTAGCGAGAACACAATACTATTTGCCGGATTTGATTTGTACCCCGAAAGATATTTCACCCCTGGTGCAAGCCGTCTATTCGGAGGATGCACTGGATCTATCGCCGGAAAAACAGGTCCGTTATCTTGCCATGAAAGAAAAACAAGAGATTCTGTTTGCACAGAAACGTAGAAGTGCGCAGGTTTATCGCATTGGGAAGCCTCGAAGGAAGCATAAAAAATCCGTGTTTCAGCAAGAAGAAGTCGATTCGTTGATTGGCTGGCTAAACAATTCCACCAGTTCGGCGAGCGAAGAGAAGGCTGCTGCCCAGGTCAGAGATAGTGGGGAGAGTGTGGAAGTGCTAGCTCTACGTCAGAGAGGGAAAGGGTATGGAACCTTTCAAGACCCTAAGGATTTATCGAATTCGATTACAGACTTTGAAACAGGAAAAGTCATTGCGAGACAAGGCTTGAAATTGCCGAATTTGATGACGAATCCGGGGAAAATTAATGACACCATTAAATATCTTGAAGCATACAACGCGAAATTTTTAAGTGATTGGCAACAAAGCAGCTGGCTCAGGGGAAAACTAGGCGTGGTTTTTCCGGAAGAGGGTGCTTTAGAAATTGGACAGTTTACATTAAGGTATGATCCCAAATTAGGATTGATGACAGAAAGGAGTGAACAAGATGGGGCGGTTTAATTTATTGGAAGAGCCTTGGATTCGGGTCGTCGTGGATCCCAAGGGCGAGACCGAGGAGGTATCGCTGCTGGAACTATTTGACCGGGCTCCCCAATTTCTCCGCTTGGGGGGAGAGATGGGAACACAGGATTTTGCGGTTTTGAGAGTCCTGTTAGCCGTTCTTCACACGGTATTTTCCCGAGTGGATGCGGAAGGGAGGCCATATTCCTACCTGCGGCTAGACGAAAAATTTCAACCCTCGAAAGTAGAAGAGGTCGACCAAGATGAGGTGCGGGAGTCCCTGGGACAGACCTGGTTTAACCTTTGGGAGCAGGGTCATTTTCCGGTAGCGGTTCGTGAATATCTGGAGGCATGGAAGGACCATTTTTATCTCTTTGATGATGCGTATCCGTTTTATCAGGTTACGGAGGAAGTGATTGCTCCGGAGAATATTAGCAAGTCGAAACCCAGCGAAATGAAGGGGAAAAATATTAATCGTTTGATTTCAGAAAGCAATAATAAGGTGGCGTTGTTTTCCCCAAAATATAGCAATGATTCCAATAAAGAACTTTTAACGGAAGCGGAACTCGCTCGCTGGCTTATCACCCTGCAAGGCTATGTCGGTTTATCCGATAAGGTGATTTTTGGAACAACAAAGTATAAGGCTTCGAAAGGCTGGATTTTCGATGTCGGAGGACTTTATTGGCAGGGGGGGAACATTTTTGAAACGTTACTATTAAATCTTGTTTTGACAGGCACAGATAATGATGTGGCTCTGTTAGATATGTACCATAATTTGCAAAGACCCTGTTGGGAGTATTCTGGGCAAGAAGTTGTTCATCGAATACTCAGCTCTCATCCCGTTGACAATTTATCAGAGCTTTATACCAACTGGAGTCGAGCAATCCATATCAATCCAGACGCAGATTTGACTTCCCCTTTCTCATTGCAGATGGTAAAGCTAAAAGAAATTAGCCATAGTAACCCACTGGAGCCGATGACCCTATGGAAATACGGGGTGGATGAGAAGAAAAACGAGGTGATGACTCCACGCAAACATCGGAGCGAGGAATCATTGTGGAGGTCCTTTGGACTTTTGCAAACATCAAATCACCCTGATAATCACAAGTTAGACAGCCGAGAGCCGGGTGTCATTCAGTGGAGAAAATTGGTTTCGAAATCGCAGAAAAACATGAATTTATCCCTTATTTCGGTGAGCATGAAGGACGATGCCAATGCGACTTCTTGGGTTCCTAAAGATGAGATTTTGGATCAGCTTCAGTTCCAGGATCTGCTGATTACCGATGATAAAGATCAGGGATGGTATTATCGAGTGCTGGATCAAGTCGAAAAAACCAAAACCGTCATATCGAAAACCTACTGGCATTTTCTTACGGAGATAGCAACAATTCGAAATATCAAAGATTCGGATTATGTGAAGAATCGAGTGCAAGACCTGTATTTTGCGGTAGACTTACCTTTTCGAAATTGGATAAGCAGTATCCGAGCGACGGATTCCTGCGATGCGAGGTGCCTGGGATGGAATGAGACACTCCGAGGAATTGTTCTAGAGGAAGCGAATCAAGTGATTCAATCAGCGGGACCGAGAGATTACACCGGTGTTTTCATTAAAGATCCGAAAGAAGCAGGATCCGGACAGTTTAAGAATATTGCAACGGCTTATTTGAGCTTTCAATATTTTTTAAAGCAAAGTTTGGGAGCAAAGAAAGGAGGAAACGATGAAACAGGAGGAAGGTAAAATTGCGTCCGTTTGGAGCATCACGAGTTCTGTGGTGCGCCGGTTGCAGCCGAAGAAAGGAGTTTTGGAAGAAAAAGCATACTTGGCGAATCTGAGAAATTCGATAGGGAAGCCACTGAGTCAGAGTTCAGGAATTTGGCCCCTGTTGTTTGAAATAATGCCGGAGCAATACCTGGGGAAATTTGGAAAACCAACCAGGGAGGAACTGGTCGTTGTCAACGCCCTGCAGCTCTATGCCCTGCAACAACAGGGAATCACGGAGAGCGTCGCTTTGGATTGTGATGGAAATGCAAAGATTAGAGACATCGGATCATCGCTGGCGGCACTTCGTGACAGGGAGGACAGCCGATCTGTGGATCAGCGTTTTAATGCCCTGATCACGGCAGAAGACTATGAGGAATTGATCTATCATCTTCGCCAATTGATGAAGCTATTAAAGACGAAAACGAAAAAGACGAAGTTGGCGAGAGTCCATTACGGAAAATTAGCGGGAGATCTGTATTGGTTTCTCCGAGGACGAGAAGAAAGAATTCGGTTGGCGTGGGCACAGTCCTACTACGGGACGAAAGTAGAAACAGGAGAAGATCATGACAATGAATAATCGTTTATTTCTGGATGTGTATGCAATTCAAACCGTTCCCCCTTCGAACATTAACCGGGATGACACGGGAAGCCCCAAAACGGCGCAATTCGGCGGCGTTCGCCGGGCGCGGGTGAGTTCGCAAAGTTGGAAGAGAGCGATTCGCAAGTACTTTTTGGACAATTCGGCGGAAAAGAACGTGGGGATTCGAACCCTTGAAATTGTTCGATACCTGGCGGATAAGATCAGGGAACGGGATTCTTCAAAGAGTGAGGAAGAAGCGATGCAACTGGCAGAGGAGACCTTCGCAGCAGCTAAAATTTCCACCAAAGATCATAAAGCGAAAGCCCTCTTCTTCCTGGGAGAAACGCAGGCGGATCGGCTTGTGGAGGCAGCCTTAGCCGGGAATAAGGACAAGAAAGAGATTC
Source organism: uncultured Tissierellia bacterium (assembly GCA_937923265.1). Lineage (GTDB taxonomy): Bacteria > Bacillota > Clostridia > Tissierellales > Peptoniphilaceae > CALAJY01. The sequence goes on along the minus strand of CALAJY010000029.1, from coordinate 6,727 downwards.
AGTCCATTCTCAAGGAGAATCCATCCATTGATATTGCCCTGTTTGGACGGATGGTTGCGGATGATCCTTCGCTTAACGAAGACGCATCCTGTCAGGTGGCACATTCCATTTCCACCCATGAAGTGAAAACCGAATTTGATTTCTACACGGCGGTGGATGACCTCGCGCCGGAAGACAATGCAGGAGCCGGAATGATTGGCACGATTGAGTATAATTCCTCCACACTTTATCGCTATGCCAACGTGGCAGTTCATGAACTGGAAAAACAGATGAAGGGACAGGGAAAGCTTGAGGAAAGCTTGCAATTATTTATCGAGGCCTTCGTAAAATCCATGCCCACCGGTAAAGTGAACACCTTCGGCAATCAGACGCTCCCGCAGGCTCTACTGGTCGTGTTGCGACAAGACCGTCCGGTCAATTTAGTCAGTGCCTTTGAGCAACCTGTGACGTCCAAAAAAGGATATGTGAATCCATTGATTCAAAGGCTCTTTGAGGAGGAAAAAAAGGTGGAGAAATTTGTGGAGAAGCCCCTGCAGGCTTTCTTTGTAGGACCTGATGAATTCCATCTTGAAGAGAAGGACGGAGTGGAGGTCGAAGAGTCCCTGCCCGATCTTTTGCGGAGTTTCTCAGAGGCGCTCGAAAAGTTTCCCGTGGAAGAATAGGGGATGAGCAATGAAGACTCTATTATTGAAGTTTTCAGGCCCATTACAAGCGTGGGGAACGAATTCTCACTTTGAAACGCGAGCAACCGATTTTTATCCTTCCAAGAGCGGGGTGATTGGATTTTTAAGTGCCTGTCTGGGTTATCGCAGAGATGAGGACGAGAAAATTCAGACACTGAATGACTTGGACTTTGCCGTCCGCGTGGACCAGGATGGCCGTTTGCTTCGTGATTACCAGATTGCGAGCAAATGGAAGAACGATGGGAGCTTTGATACGAACTATGTAACGGAGCGCTATTACCTGGAAGATGCTGTTTTTGTGGTGGCTTTGGCGAGTGAAGATGATCCTTGGATGGAAGAACTGGCACTTGCGGTGCAGCATCCATATTTCCAACCCTATCTGGGTCGACGGTCTGCTCCGCCCACGGCCGATGTTGTGATTGGCCTTTTCGACGAAACTGCCATGGAGGCTCTAAGAGAGTTTCCTTGGCAGGCACAAAAATGGTTCCAAAAAGAGGGAAACCGCATCCGGCCCATTTATGCGGATACTTCTCTCATCGGACAGGAAGAGGGAAAATTTCGCAGGGATCGCGTCCTTTCCTTTTCCCAAAAGAATCGACAGTTCGGATTTCGTGGAGAGGCAAGCACCACCATTGAATTGGAACTTCAAGAGCATCAAACAGAACATGATGCTTTTTCCGCAATAGGAGAGTAACAATGTATTTTTCAAGAGTGATGATTGATTGGGAGAATCGGCAGAAAAGCAGGGATCTTTCCCATCTGGGAGCCTATCACAATTGGGTAGAGACTTGCTTTCCTGAGGAATTTTCAAAGAAGGAGAGAAGTCGGAAACTCTGGCGAGTGGATCGACTTCAGGGGAAAGACTATTTGCTCATTGTGAGCGAAACCAAACCGGACCGGCAGGCCATGGAAAAGTATGGCGTGGCGGGCACGGCGGAGAGTAAAAATTATGATCCGTTTTTGGCTTCTCTAAGCCAAGGGGAGCAAGCAATGTTCCGCGTTACGTTAAACCCCGTGAAATCCATTTGTCCGGTGGGAAACCGTCGAGGGCGCGTGGTGCCCTTAGCCAATGCGGTGCAAGAAAACTTTCTTTTGGATCGTGCGGAAAAGCTGGGATTTCAGATTCAGCCCTCGAATTTTCAGATTGTGGAAAGAGGAGCGGAGCCTTTCAAAAAGAAGGGGCAGCGAGATATGAAGCTCAAAAAGGCGGTTTATGAGGGAAAGCTCACGATTTTGGATGCGGATAAAATGCGGAAGACCTTAACGGAAGGAATCGGAAAGAAAAAAGCATATGGCTTTGGATTAATGACCCTCATTCCTATCAAAGATCATGAAAAATAAGGCGGGGGCAAAGAAAGCGGAGCTCCCGGAACTTCCGAAAATTGGCGACCGGGTTAGTTTTTTGTACTTGGAGCATGCCAAGGTCAATCGCCAGGAAAGTGCTATTACCGTTACGGATGCAAAAGGGATTGTGAGAATTCCTGCTGCCATAATTGGTGTCTTGCTCTTTGGGCCCGGTACAGATGTTACACACCGGGCCATGGAGCTTATTGGAGATACAGGGACAAGCGTTGTCTGGGTCGGAGAGCGAGGAGTTCGCCAATATGCACATGGGCGGGCTCTTTCACGATCCACTCGTTTTTTAGAAAAGCAGGCTCGCCTTTTTTCCAATGTAAGGTCTCGTTTACGCGTGGCGAAAAAAATGTATCAAATGAGGTTTCCAGGTGAAAAAGTTCTTCATTTGACGCTGCAACAGCTTCGTGGACGGGAGGGAGCCAGAATTCGCCAAGTATACCGGAAATACTCCAAAAAATATGGAGTTGCATGGACCGGAAGAAGCTATGATCCGGATAACTTTGAAGGGGGAAGTCTTGTGAATCAGGCTCTTTCCGCTTCTAATGTTGCACTTTATGGGTTGGTTCACAGTGTCATCGTTGCCCTGGGTGTATCTCCCGGATTGGGTTTCGTTCACACGGGTCATGACCTATCGTTTGTTTATGATATGGCTGATTTATATAAGGCGGAGATTACAATACCCTTATCCTTTCGTCTAGCTTCCGAATGTAAAGAAGATGACGATATAGGGAGGGAAGCCCGGCTGGGTGTAAGGGATGTTTGCTTGGATGGTAAATTAATGCAACGAATCGTCAAAGATCTTCAGTATCTTTTAGAAATCGATGATTCAGAGACCATTGAAATTGAATCCATGAACCTATGGAATAACAAAGAAGAAATGGTTCGTTTTGGTGTGAATTACAGTGAAAGGAGAGAGTAGTGCCTTTTACTGTCCTTACGCTTACGAAAGTTCCTCGCTCCCTTCGAGGAGATTTAACGAAATGGATGCAAGAATTGGTCCCCGGCGTTTATGTGGGAAATTTTAATACAAAAGTTCGCGAGCAACTCTGGAAAAGAGTTTGCGAAAATGTGCAAGACGGACAAGCAAGTTTGGCTTTCAGCTATCATAACGAACTTGGCTATGGGTTTGCCACATATAACGCAAAACGTGAAATTGTGGATTATGATGGAATTCCTCTTGTGAAAATTCCATTAGATTCCGATCATGAATTGTCTTCTCTTAAGCCGGGCTTTAGTGATGCAGCAAAATTTCACAAGGCCCATATGTTTCAACGAAAGAGCAGATCCGACGTTTCTGTCGGGCGTGCTCTTGTCTTTGTGGACATCGAAACTGATGGCTTGAATGAATTGACGAATCAGATTATTGAGATTGGAGGGGTGAAGACGTCCGGTGAAACGTTTCAACGATTGATCTCTCACCCCGGTCGTCTCTCTGATACAATTATTAAGCTGACAGGGATCAACGACGATTTATTGGCTCAACAGGGGATTCCCCTTTCTCGTGCCCTTTCTGAATTTAAGCAGTTTATCGGAGAGGCCGCCATCGTTGGCTACCATGTAGCTTTTGATGTTCGTTTTATTAATCGTGCCTTGCAAAAGCAAGGAATGGCTTTTTTACAAAATTCGGTTTTAGATTTAGAAAATTTTGTGAAGAAGGAAAAATTGTTTTTGTCGGATTACAAATTAAGCACGGCATTGCAAGCTTACGGGATTAATGAAGAAGTTCCTCATCGAGCGCTTCAGGATGCCTTATTAACGAAACGTCTCGCGATGAAAGTGAATAAATTTTTGAAAAGGATCAAAGCTTGATGGCTATTTTTGGGTATTTTTTATCTGTACTTCCCGCGTATGCGGGGGTGATCCTCCACTCTCCGCGAAATGACTTGCCGGTTAGAAGTACTTCCCGCGTATGCGGGGGTGATCCCGGCTACACGCTGAACGAACTGCAAAACCTTAGGTACTTCCCGCGTATGCGGGGGTGATCCCCATCAGCCCTCAGCCAACGCCGGGAGAAGTATGTACTTCCCGCGTATGCGGGGGTGATCCCGGGGGCTACCAGGGGGCGAGAATCGCCCTAACAGTACTTCCCGCGTATGCGGGGGTGATCCTAAAGGTCTACAGGGTGAACGCCTTGCGGGCCTGTACTTCCCGCGTATGCGGGGGTGATCCCGAATCTCTATAAAATCATTAAAGACTTACAGAGTACTTCCCGCGTATGCGGGGGTGATCCCTAGGAGGAAACAATGACAAAACTATTATCGGAGTACTTCCCGCGTATGCGGGGGTGATCCTTTTCGTATCGCTCTTGCTTCGATTTGACGTATGTACTTCCCGCGTATGCGGGGGTGATCCTTGGAAAGACTACGTTGGCTAGCCAGTTTCCCAGTACTTCCCGCGTATGCGGGGGTGATCCTGGAATACGATAAGCCGTTTAAAACATATGATGGTACTTCCCGCGTATGCGGGGGTGATCCCCAACCTACGGCGGACTTTATCAATGTCGTCTGGTACTTCCCGCGTATGCGGGGGTGATCCCTGTTTTTCAGGACTATTATAGCATCGTGGAAAGTACTTCCCGCGTATGCGGGGGTGATCCTCTTGCGACATCGGACGGGTACATCGTGAGACTGTACTTCCCGCGTATGCGGGGGTGATCCCAAAAAGAATTTAATGAAATTTTAGAGTCGCACGTACTTCCCGCGTATGCGGGGGTGATCCTTTCTATACATTCCGCAAAGTTATGAGTTTATGGTACTTCCCGCGTATGCGGGGGTGATCCTCTCCCGGAAATCGCCAGCTCCTACTGGCTTCAGTACTTCCCGCGTATGCGGGGGTGATCCCCTTCTTCAGGGTGGCCTCATTGTCAATCAAGAGTACTTCCCGCGTATGCGGGGGTGATCCCACAACGAAGAGAAAGGAAGGAAAAAAGTATGAGTACTTCCCGCGTATGCGGGGGTGATCCCCTTAGGTATGGGACGGATTGGGAAGGTGTTGAGTACTTCCCGCGTATGCGGGGGTGATCCCGTTCCCAGATGTTCCAACGATTAAAAAGATGGGTACTTCCCGCGTATGCGGGGGTGATCCTCCAGTAAATTTTCGATGTTGTTTCGTCGCAAAGTACTTCCCGCGTATGCGGGGGTGATCCTGCGATTAAGGCAAACGTACAGAACATTGAGAAGTACTTCCCGCGTATGCGGGGGTGATCCTACCTGTGAGAAAGGTGTCGATGGCACTTTGAAGTACTTCCCGCGTATGCGGGGGTGATCCTTGCTTAATTTTCCCGTGGAGGAAGGGGTCTGCGTACTTCCCGCGTATGCGGGGGTGATCCCTTGGCAATATCCGACCCGCTCTTGGTAAGGACGTACTTCCCGCGTATGCGGGGGTGATCCCAGCTTCGGAAACTACAACTACAGAAGTGCTGAGTACTTCCCGCGTATGCGGGGGTGATCCCGGAAGAAGCTACTACCTGGAGTTCGCAGACGGGTACTTCCCGCGTATGCGGGGGTGATCCTACGAAGTATATCGAACCGGTCCGAAGTTTAACGTACTTCCCGCGTATGCGGGGGTGATCCCACCTAGTGGGCCTTACAAGAGGAGGGAACGGATACCGATAGTGATTATAAGAAAATGGAAGCGGAGGCAGAAAAGCTGTTAATAGATTCCGAAGAAGTTCTGAATAACGTTGCATTGCCGAAAGAGGATAAGCAGATGATTCCAAGCATCCTTCATTCCTTGAAAGATTATCATAATATGGTTATTAACAAGTATTCAAAAAAAGAAGTTAATAAAAAGCATTTTGCCTTTCAAGATGAAGCGGAAAAAGTGTTTAAAAAATACATAAAAGGCACGGAATCCAAATGATCAACGCGAAAAGAAATGCTAATGGCGTGCGAGAATTATATGTATGCAAGCGGGTTCATTATTTTCTTTCTTGCCGTGTCAATGGAGATAATTTCAAGATAATCAACAAGAAGCAAGAAATAATTGCTGTTTCGAAATCCTTTTTGTAAAAAAAAGGAGGGGGCCTTTCGGCCCCCATACCATATCGGTGATGCCGAACGGTGACGGCATCAATAATTAAATGATACCCTACTTGAAGGAAAATTGAAAGAAAATTTATCGTAGAACCCACAATAATGGAAGTGGACCTCCTTAACTTTGTTACGTCCTTGTAGGGTCAGAGAAGAATAGATTCTTTTAAAGATAAGCAATATCAACATCATTGGGGAAGTGATATAATTTAACATGTATTCGGGTTCACCGTGTACGTTTTTCATTTTGCCGATTATATGAGTTTATGTTACATACTAAACTTGTGTAATCGGCTCTCCTTTTATTGAATGCATTATTGAGTGAAGAGAAAGAAGCCGTTAGAATTGGCGGTTATTGATCGTTCTTCGTCGTTATCAAATAGAAATATTTTCGCTTTTTTTGGGGGGGCATGGGTTGATTTTTTTCGACCCCTGGGAAAGTGAGTTTTTTGGGATTTCCCAGGGTCTCCTGCCCCTGGGAAAGTGAGTTTTTTGGGATTTCCCAGGGTACTCAGCCCCTGGGAAAGTGAGTTTTTTGGGATTTCCCAGGGTACTCAGCCCCTGGGAAAGTGTGTTTTTTGGGATTTCCCAGGGTACCCCGATCGGCGGGCGGTTCCCGATGTCAATCTCCATCTGCAATCACACATTCCATGCTTC
>CALAJY010000028.1 GCA_937923265.1 uncultured Tissierellia bacterium | reverse complement strand
CCTTTCGACCACTGATTCCAAACATTTTTCATGCGGGTAAAGAGGAAGCCGTCCCTGCGAGAAGATATCTCTTGCCAGGCAACATCAGGAATGCTTCCCGCCTCGACGAAGAGAACCATTTCCATCATGGCATCTGCGAGCTGATCGGAAAGTTCATCCATCTTGCTTCCTCCCCGTTGTTTCCAATACTCTTCCTCCAGAAATTTTTCGGAGGCGAGGAGACAGGCGATGAGAAAGGGGAAGGCCCAGTGGAGAAGAAAGAGGGCTAGGCCCATTCCCAGGAGGACATAGGCCCACATAAAATGGTGATAATCCCGCATTAGGTCCTGTTGTAATAGATGCTTCTTATTCCCCTCCCTGATATCCTCCCCGATGAAAAAACAGCGACATTCAAAAATCCTCCGACACGGTTCCTCGTACCATCTTTTTCGAATCTCCTGAACCAAGGCAACCCTTTGTTTTAAGTCGAGTGCCCTCCATCGAATATAGCCGACTAGCCAAGTTCCCAGGAGAAGGAGACCAATGGCCCCCTGAAGCAGCATCTATGCCCCCTTTCTTTTCGTGGTAAGGCGGTCCAGGATTCGCTGACTCCAAACGCCTGCACCTCCCATCAGAAGGAGCGCGAGGACTCGAACCAGCCAATCCACAAGGTTAAAATCCTCCGCCTGTATGCCTAACTCCTCCATGAAAAAGAGCAGCACAAAGGGCATGAGCATTAAAAACGTCTGCTCTCTTTTCACAGAAATCAGTTTCAGATCGCGGTCCTTCCGAAATTCCCGACGCTCCCGCAGGATCCGCTGATAGTAGCTGTTTAGTTTCCGGAGACTGGCTCCCTGATCCATGGCCATTTGGAGCAAGAAAAAATAATTCTTCACTTCCGGATTGTCCTCGCTCTTCAAGAGATGGGACATGGCCTCTCGAAAGCTTTCTCCTCGATCCATTCTTCTTGCCAAGGTACAAAGACGAAGCAAAAGGTCTTGCGACTCCTTTCCCGGCGTTGCCAGTCGATTTGCAAGAAGAAGCCGACAGACCTCTTGATAGGCCTGTACCGGAGAGTCTCCCGCATCTAAGCGGGAAGAAAAACTGTCTAAGAAATCGATAAACAATCGCTCCTCCCCAAGGTGCCGCTTTTTCTGCCTTCGTTGCCTCCTCCTCTTTCGTAAGAAGGGAAAAAGGCCAACTAAACAGACCAGAGCGAGCAGCAACTGATGGAAGAACGCGTAGGCACAAAATAAAACAACCAGTGGCTCCAAAACATCTCTTCCGTTCTCCGGCAATGAGATTTTCTTTCGCCATTCTCGCGGTAGCTTCACCTTCTGCATCATTTCACACTCCTTGCAACAACTGCTGCATTTTCTCTTCCCGGGTCATCTCTTTTTCTTGAAAGGGGTCTGCGATTCCTTGTTGTAAAAATTTTCCAAGATGTCGGAGAGCGCCCTTTTTGCGTTGTAACCTGCCGGATCCTTTTCCATCCTCTTCAAAGGTAAAAAGGGGATGGTACTGCAACCGATCTTTTCCGTTTTCCAATTCCGTAATTTCCACCACATACCTTTTGTGGTCCCTTCTTCGCGAAAGATAAACAAAAAGATCAATCGCGGAACCGATCTGTCTCCGTATGGCGGAAAGGGGGATATTCTTATATCCCGTAAGAGCCATCGTTTCTAAACGGAGCTGCATATCCGGTATGGAATTTGCATGCCCCGTGGAAAGAGATCCGTCATGCCCGGTGTTCATAGCTTGGAGCATATCCACCACTTCCTCTCCCCGGACCTCGCCGACAATGATTCGATCGGGCCGCATGCGCAAGGAACTTTTGATGAGCTGGCGCATGGGAATTTCTCCCACGCCTTCCGCATTCGCTTTTCGCACCTCCAAGGCAATCCAATTCCGAGGTCCCTCCAACTCCAATTCCCTGGAGTCCTCCACCGTGATGATTCGTTCCTCCGCGGGAATTTCCGCGGCAAGTGCATTCAACAGTGTTGTTTTTCCGGACCCCGTCCCCCCGCAGATAAAGATATTCAGGCGTGCACGGACGCAATTAGAGAGAAAGGTCATGGCCTCTCGGGACAGGGTTCCGTTCTGGACGAGGTTAGGGAGTTTTCTCTTGGAACGCTGAAAGCGGCGAATCGTGAGACAGCTTTCCCCGTCCGCTATGGGATCCATCACCACATTCAAGCGGCTTCCATTTTTGAGTCTACAATCACAGATGGGATTCCGTCGATTCACCTCCTTTCCCGCTTCGGCGACAAGGCGCTGAATAAAATCCCGATAATCCTCTTGGGTGGCAAAGGAGAGCGAACTTTTTTCCAGCCTTCCCTCTCTTTCAAAAAATATTTTTTGATAACCGTTACACATGATTTCGCTGATTTCCGGATTCTGAAAAAGGGGATCCAAAACGTCGTAGCCCAGCAATTTTGCCAATAATCTATCCGTGTAAGCAAGAGCCTCTGAGAAGGTCAGGTGGGCTTGGCGGATCTCTTTCACGAAGATATGGAATATTTCCTGTCGCAATCCTTCCTCCTCGGTATCCGCTTGAATCCGGGTTCGAGCCTGGGTCAATAGATCCTGGAAGATCTTTTCCCGGCTGCTTGCAACGGCTGCCTTGCCTTCTTCTCTTTTCCCCTGCATTTGTCCCTCCTTTCTGCCGGTGGACAGGACCGGCTTTTTGAAATAGCACGCAGGTCCGGGGCGTGTTTAAAATTATCATTCGCAGCAGCCACTTCCTCGGTTGGGTAATCCTCTTTCGTATCGACTTCACATTCAGTTAGAAGCAATCTTCCTGCGAACTACCTTCATTGTATTCATCTCCCGCAGGCCATTTGTGTCAGACCTCGCGGGCTTTGTTCCACAAAAAAAGGATGAGCCTTCGCTCATCCCTGCCCCGATTGTGGAACGTCGATTCAAAAGTAAAATGGGTTACGGTTCAATAAAATAGTCCACCGGTCGATGCAGAAGCTGACAGATTTTCAGGTAGACTTCTGCAGGCAGTTTGCTCCTTCCCGTGAGCATCTGATTCAGACTGCTAACCGAAATTTCCAGCCTCTCGGCAAGAAAATCCTGAGAAATTCCTTCTTCTTTCAAATACTTTTGAATTTTCGGCCCCAGCTTTTGAATCATGGCATCCTCCTTAATCCCACTTTTTATGCAATTATATAACATTTTCCCATATTTTGTGTTCCATTTCGTTCCGAGATGGTTTTTAAGAAGAAAACATCATTCAATACTCCCATTAGCTTGCTTGAAAAGCAAACTTGCCTCCCCTATAATTTACTTAATCGGAGGTGGACAATGAATCGTTCCTTAATCTCATTTCGTAAAGCAATCGCAAACAACCTCAGGCATTTTCGAAAAAAGAATAAAATGACCCAGGGGGAATTTGCCGAGGAATTAAATAAACTATTACATACAGAATATAAGTCGAATGCGATTTCCGCCTGGGAAAACGGCAAAAATTCCATCAATTCCGATTACATGCCCCTCATTGCTCAGATTTTGCACTGCAGTCTCCGTGATCTTTACGCCCTCTCTCCCAACGAGATGCGGCAGGAAAGTGAACTAACGGGAATTTTCGACCTGCTCGATTCCCAAGAGAGGGAAGCGGTGGAAGAATATGCTCGCTATCTCCTGTGGAAACGAAGAGAAAGAGAGTAAAAGCACGTTTCAAGGAATCGAAAAACCCTCCACGCGAAAAAGACAGGATGCGCGTGGAGGATTTTTTCATGCAATTTTTTTATTTTTTTGATGGGACTCGGATCAGGATGGGATCCGATCCCCCGGAATCTTTTCCGCCAACAGGCCCGGATCCGGTAAGACACCCTCATGACGAAGCAGGGCAATTTTTTTATCTAAGCCTCCTGCATAGCCGGTGAGCTTTCCATCCTGCGCCAAAACGCGATGACAGGGAATCAGAATGCAGATCGAATTCCGGTGAAGGGCATGACCCACGGCTCTGGCATAGGAATTTCCCGTACCCGGGCCATAGATCCGCTCCCCCAGCTCGCCATACGAAATGGTTTCCCCGAAAGGAACCTGCAGACAGGCCTTCCAGACTCTCTTTTGAAAGAAAGTCCCCTGGGGGCGAAGCCATTTTCCCATCACGGAGGCTGGGAGCACAAGATCTTTTTGCAAAAAATACGCCCGAAGTCTCTCGACCAACCATTGCGCCGCAGGGTTGGTGCTTTCCGTCAACGGCATCATCCTTTCCGATGCCGGAAGGGGACACGTTGTGACAAAATCGATTCGTTCGATGGATTTTTGATTCAGCTGACAGAACAAATCCCCGACGGGACTGGGATAGATCAACCACATAAAGTACTCCTTGCTACAAAGGGAGGGAAAATATCCCTCCCCATCGGATTTCTACACCGTAATCGAACGCATCACCGATAGCGAACGATTTGATCCAGGAAGGTCTCTCCCTGACGAGCCGGGATGGACTGCAACGGGTCCAAAGACAGCCCTCGCGAAGTTCCCGCATGAAAGACCATGGGATTTCCCCCGAGGAGGCCCGCATAAATGGCAACATGGTTGACCCGACGATGCTCCGGATGACCCGACGGATAGTGAGAAAAAATCAGATCGCCCGGCTCTAATTCCTCCAACGCAAAGGGCAGATATCTTCCACCGTACTTTTCGGCTTCAAAATACTGGGACAGCACCCGGCCATAGGGATCATTTCCGGCAGAGTCCACCTTACCACCGGGAATGACGATTCCCCCATCGTGGAAAATCCTCCAGACTGCACCGCTGGAATCGGCCCCATGATCCAAATCTGTACCAAATTGACGGAAGGCTGTTCCGTTATGCTTCATTCCCTGATTTACAAGTTCCTGCCCCAAAAAAGCACTCCGATCATTGCGAAGCCAGCGATTGCTTAAATCCTGAGTTGTTGGGGGATAGAAGGTATAGGAATGGCGGTGGGTGCTGCCGGCTACCGTGATGTAGCCCGTCCGAAGGGCTCCGCTGCTTCGATCGAAGTAATAGATGGATTCCCCGGTGGTGTTCATGCCACGATACATCTTGCTGTCTAAGGGCGAGAAATAGTAGTAGCGTCCCCCATGATTGAGCCAGCCCCGTTGTGCCAGCCCCTGATCATTAAAGAAGTAGCGGTTCCCATCGATGTTCCGAAAACCGGTGACCATTCTTCCTAGGGCATCCATGTAATAGCGATTCTGCCAGCCAAAGCTGATAAAGCGATTCTTATAGGGAACCCCCTGGTCATTGTAGAAATAGCGACCTGTCTGGTCTGCATACCAGCCATTCTGCTTTAAAATCCTTCCCGTCTTGGGATCCATCCGATAGCGGTTCCCATTAATGTAGGTCTCGCCCACCGCCTTGGATCCATCCTCTTTCACATAGTAGGTGGCACTTGATCCGAAGTAAAGGAAACGGTCCCGATAGATTACCCCCTGCGCATTGGGAAAGTACTCTTTTCCATCGACGGTGATCCATGCATTCGCGGTATTGGCCGCCCCACTTGGCAGCCGGAGACTTGGCGAAAAAGAGGGATCAAAGTAATAGAGATTCTGTCCATAGCGAATAAAACCTGTCTGGGTGCTTCCATCTTCCCCCAAGGAATAGGTGATCTGCTTTCCGAAATGAATCGGCCGATTGCGATAGAGTTTTCCTTGGGCATTGGGAAAGTAAAATTTCCCACCCACTTGCATCCAGGCATTGGAAGTGTTCGCGGCTCCCGCCGGAAAACCCTTCCCCGGTTGATAGCCGGGATCAAAATAGTAGAGGTCCTCCCCATAGGTTTGAAATCCCGTTTCCAAGCTTCCATCCTTGGCCAGGGAATACGAAATTTGATTGCCGAAGAAAAGCCGCCGATTCCGATAAATCCTGCCCCGGGCATCGGGAAAGTAGTACTTTTCCGCCACGGAAATCCAAGCATTGGACATGTTCGCAGCTCCTGCCGGCAGCGTTTTTCGGGGTTGGTTCTTTGGATCAAAATAGTAGAGGTCTCCATCGACGGTGATAAAGCCCGTTTGCAGACTGCCATCCTCTCCCAGAAAATAAAGGGCTTTGTCCCCAAAGTGGATCCTCCGGTTCCGGTAGAGTTTGCCCTGTGCATTGGGAAAATAGTATTTTCCATCCACCACGAGCCAACCATTTCGCCGGTCCATAGCTCCGCCCGGAAGGGTCAATGTCTTGTCTTTCTCCGGATTCATATAATACATCTCCGAACCCACTTGCAGGAAACCAAGGACACGGTAGCCGTTATGGTCCAGATAGAACACATGAGAGGGGCCAAAGGAGATGAAGCGATCCTGATAGAGCCTTCCCCCCGGCCCCGGGAACACCCACCGGTCTCCCACCTGAATCCACCTCTGCTCCTCGATGATTCTCTTCTGTGCCGGATCATACACGGACCGGGTCCCATCCGAATTCCGGATGATCTGCAAAGCGGTTGCGGGAGTCGTTTCCTCCGGAGAAGTCTCCTCTGTCTCCTCCGGCTTTTCCGGAGTCACTTCCGCAGGTTTTCCCGACTCCCCGGAAGCTCCTTCCGAGGAGGTCTTGTCTTCCAGCCGCATGCTTTCTCCCGACTCCTTGGCATTAACCGTTAATCCGGTTCCGAGCAGGGAGAAGGACAGGATGAGAGCAGCGGTAAGCCAAGCATGCTTTTTTTGTGCCATCACTTGTCATCCTTTCTTTCGTAAATACCTTGTTACACGCCCAACCGGCGCAGATTGCACCGCGTTTATTCTGGTTAAATTATAGTACATAAATCCTTTTCACAAGGAGATTGATTTTATGAACTTGCTTTTCGAAAAAAGAGCGGCACGCATCTTCTGCGTGTCGCTCTTCCGGAATCACTCACATTTCCTTTTCCTTCTCAGGATCATGGGTTCCGATATGGGACTGTTTCCTGCCCCCTACGGTCTTTTGAATTTCCGACTTCTGCAAAGAAAAACCGATAAACACCGTGGCGATTTTCCCCTCCTGACCTCCCGTGACGGAATAGGTCCTATCCACCAAGTCAAAGTGGAAACAGTCGCTTCCCGCCTTCACGCAGCCCTTCGCACGGGAAATTTCTCCAAATCTCCCCCGGATCATGTCTTCCAAAAAACAGAGGAGCTTTTCGGGACAGGAAAGCTCACTGCCTTCCAGGCTCAAGGAATCCGGAAGCGGTCCGCTTTCCCGGTGGAGGGGATCCATCCTTCCATGGGGCCGTTTCCGAAAAAGGCGGTCCCACCAGGAGTCATCCATGGCCTCATAGGGCTGCAGGAGGAGGTCGGCATCCGAGTTTAACGCCTGCAACCTCCTCTTCCAATGATCTCTTTCCGCTGCCTCTGCATGATCCATCTTTGTGACAATTAAGGTCTCTGCGGATTGCACTTGATCTTGGAACAGTCCCCGATACGCCGGATCATAGGCCTGATGACTCTGACCGTCCACCAGGGTAATCGGAGCCAAGAGTCGGATTCGATCGTAGGTGATCTTCTCCAGGCTCTTGAGGATATTGGATAGATAGGCAAGCCCCGTTGGTTCCACCAAGAGAATCTCGGGATTCACGGTATTCGCAATCGTCAAGATGGAGTCTGCAAATCCGGCCCGGCTGGAGCAACAGATACAGCCCTCCGTCATCTCCCAAATATTAACCGGGCGGGTGTCGCTTTGCGAATCGCGAAGGCGGTTGCCATCAATCCCAATCTCCCCATATTCATTTTCGAAGATTGCAAACTGATGGGCTCCCTTCTTCACCAGATGTTTTAAAAACGTTGTTTTGCCTGCTCCTAACAGCCCGGAGACGACCAGAATATCCATCGTTAGTCCGCCAACTTCACAATTGGCTTAATGAGGTCCTTTGGCTTATCTCGCATCAAAAAGAGAGCTTCTTCCAAGTGCTCCCATCCCTCGAAAACGTGGGTACACAGGGGAGCCAGGTCCAGTTTTCCGTGGGTAACCAGGGCAGAGAGTTTTTCCATCCGCAGTCGGCCTCCCGGCATGAGACCCCCGTTAATCTGCTTATGCCCCATACCGACGCCCCACTCCACACGAGGAATATTGATGGTATCCCCGGAACCCAGATAGTTTACATTTCCAATTTTTCCGCCCGGCTTCAAGCACTTCACCACCTCGCCAAAGGTATCTACCCCACCTCCCGCGATGACCGCCTTGTCCACGCCCTTGCCATCCGTGAGCTGTAACACCTGTTCCGCAATGGGCCCCTCTTTATAGCTGATAAAGTCGGTTGCTCCATAGCCCTTGGCCGCTTCGATACAGACGGGGCGAGTTCCAACCGCTAAGATGCGAGCTGCCCCTCGAAGATTGGTTCCTGCCACCGCCATTAAACCGACAGGCCCGATTCCTACCACTAAAACGGTATCTCCAAATTGCACATCTGCGAGCTCCACACCATGAAACCCTGTGGGAACCATATCCGACAGCATGCAGGCCTCCACTGTGTTAATTTCCTCCGGTAAAAGGGCAAGATTTCCATCCGCATCATTCACATGGAAATATTCGGAGAACACACCATCCTTAAAATTCGAAAATTTCCATCCCGCCAGCATTCCTCCGGAATGCATGCTGTAGCCAGCCTGCGCCTCCAACGAATTCCAATCCGGGGTGATTGCCGGAACTAAAACCCGGTCTCCTGGTTTAAAGTCCTTGACCATCCCCCCCACTTCCACCACTTCCGCACAGCCTTCATGACCCAGGATCATATTGTGGCGATCGCCAATGGCTCCTTCCCACAGGGTATGAACATCCGAGGTACAGATGGCAACCGCTAAAGGCTTACAGATTGCATCCATGGGACCGCACTGGGGCTTGTCCTTTTCAATCCAACCGGACTCCCCGATCTTCAACATCGCATAACCTTTCATATGAGCTCCTTTCCCTGTAAAAGAACTTCCGACATTACATGGATACCCAGTTTGTTTCCCAAGAAAGGCGAAATCGGTCCCTATTATTCAATAATCTTCCATTTTTCTTTAAATTTTAAACATTTTATTCATTAATTTTATAAACATGAAATAAATCAGAAGAGGAGACGCCCCCTCTTTGCGATGTAACAGAATAAATTCCGCGCCGGGGATCGGTTGGGAATCTTCCCTGCTGAGGAGCTGGAAGGCATAACTGGCCGGGGCTTGCTGGTCTCTTGTCCCGGGATCCTCCATCTTTGTGTCTTCGGCCTCGGAAGATGCCGGTTCTTTTTTTTCCGGTTTCTGCCGAAGATCCTTCGAAGAGGCCTCTTTCTCCTCACGCACGTTCCCGTTCTCCTTCGATGATGCACTTCTTTCGGTCTCCATGACTCCCGGAGATGCTTCCGTCGGATTGGCTTCCCTCTTTCCGGGAACCACTAAAAGAGTGCTCTCCTCCTTGCCGGATCCTTGCCTATCCTCCAAAGAAGAAAAGACTTTCTCTTCTGCCTCCTCCGCATAGGAAGGAAGCGGAAGGGCTTGCAAAAGAAGAACCATGGAAAGTAAGACAGCCAATATTTTCGAGCTCTTTGTTTTCATCTCGCACCTCGTTCACTTTCTCGGCATCCACCGGGTTTAAACATAGATGTATTTTGAAGATATATAACTATATATTTCATCTTAAAATAATTAGATTTTTTATCCGATAAGCTTATTATATCCTAATTGGAAGCCCGTCAAGTCCTAGATATCAAGTTGGAAATAAAGTGAAAAAGATCATTTGTATTAAAACAAATTTTACCAAACGAAAAAAGGGGAGAAGCAATCGACCCCCGATTTTTATTCATTTTACTATGCAAAAAAAGACCCACTGTGAAGATTCACAGCAGGTCTTTTCCTCGTAACTGAAGAGATTTTCTTCCACTATTCGATAATCTTGGAAACAACGCCAGAAGCAACCGTACGTCCGCCTTCACGAACTGCGAAACGCAGTCCCTCTTCGATAG
>CALAJY010000027.1 GCA_937923265.1 uncultured Tissierellia bacterium | reverse complement strand
TTCTCGGCTTTCTTCACATCATCCATGGCTTCTCGGCGCAGATTGCGGATGGCAATCTTGGAAGCCTCTCCCATGTCTCGCACTTCTTTTCCCAGTTCTTTTCTTCGTTCTTCGGTCAAAGCGGGAAAAGGAAGACGAATGAGGGTACCATCATTGCTGGGAGTGATGCCCAAATCAGAGGCAAGAATGGCCTTCTCAATCGGTTTAAGGTTGTTCGCGTCCCAGGGTTGAATGGTGAGCATTCTGGCCTCCGGAACCTGGATCGTTGCCGCTTGGTTCAAAGGAGTGTCCACCCCATAGTAGGAGAAGGTGATTCCTTCCAGCACCTTTGGATTTGCCCGACCTGCTCGGATGTTTTGAAAATCTCCTTCCAGGGTTTGGATGGTCTTTTTCATTCTGTTTTCATAATCTTTCGTGTTAAACATGATCCGCTCCTTTAATTGTTTTCCGCTCGATGAATGAGGGTCCCCAGTTTTTCCCCTTTGGCAATTCGCACCAGATTCTCGGGGTCATCAATTCCAAAGACAATGAGAGGCATATTGTTATCCATGGACAGAGAAGTCGCCGTTGCATCCATGACACCCAGTCCTCTCGTCAAAACCTCACGATACGTTAATTCCGTGAACTTTTCGGCATCCGTGTACTTGTTGGGATCCTTGTCGTATACCCCATCGGTTCCCTTTTTGCCCAGAAGGATACAATCCGCATTGATTTCGCAGGCACGAAGGGCTGCCGTGGTGTCCGTGGAGAAGTAGGGAAGACCGGTTCCCGCACCGAAAATAACGATGCGCCCCTTTTCGATGTGACGAATGGCCCGACGACGGATGTAGGGTTCTGCAACCTCCTGCATTTGAATGGCGGTCTGCACCCGGGTCTCCACCCCCATGGCTTCCAACGAAGCCTGAATGCGGAGAGCATTGATCACTGTTCCCAGCATTCCCATGTGGTCCGAACTTGCGCGTTCAATCTTTGAAGAAGACCGGCCTCGCCAAAAGTTTCCCCCACCCACGACGATGGCAATTTCCACGCCCAATTCATGAACCTCTTTTACGGCTTTACAAATATCTTCAATGGTGGAATCATCCAACCCGACGCGTTGTTCGCCGGCCAGTGCTTCTCCGCTTAGCTTTATAATTACCCGTTTGTAATCAAACATGACAACCCCCTATCTACCTAGATTTTATCATTGATCCTCAGGGCTTTCAATCGATGAGAAAGCAAAGAAAAAGACCCACAAGCGAGCGCTCATGGGTCTCATTTCAAAAAAATTATTGAGCCATCTGCTTTGCAACTTCCTCAGCAAAGTTTTCTTCTTTTTTCTCTAAGCCTTCCCCAACTTCATAACGGGTAAAGCGACGAATCACAATGTTTTCACCAATCTTGGCAACCAGTTCTTTCCGAACCTGCTCAATGGTCTTCGACGTGTCGAGGATATAAATCTGGTCCAGAAGGCAGATCTCCTCGAAGTACTTGTTCAAGCGACCTTCAACTTTTTTCTCCGCGACCATCTTCCGCTTGTCTTCGGGAACATTTTCGCTTTCATTCATCGCTTGCTGGATGAGAATCTCACGCTCATGAGAAACCACTTCTTCCGGTACCTCTTCCCGGGAAACATATTTCGGATTCTGCGAAGCGATCTGCATGCAGACATGATGAACAAACTGTTTGAACTCCTCATTTTTGCTCACGAAGTCGGTTTCCGAGTTGACCTCTACCAGCACGCCGATACGTCCATTGTGAACATAGCTGTCCACAAGACCTTCCGCCGTGATTCGGTTGCTCTTCTTTAAGGACTTTGCCTCGCCCTTCTCCCGGAGAATATCGACTGCCTTATCAATATTTCCCTCCGCTTCGACAAGGGCTTTCTTGCAGTCCATCATCCCTGCTCCGGTCATCTCTCTTAGTGCTTTTACATCACTTGCTTTAATGTCCATGACAACCTCCTTCTATTCGCGAATGATTTAATTTCTATTCTTCGGTAGCTTCTTCTTCGGAAGCTTCCTGATTTTCTTCCTCAGCAGGAGCCTCTTCCGGGGTCACTTCCGTGCCTTCTTCATCTTCAAGCTGCTCCCCCTGGCGGCCTTCCAGAACGGCGTCCGCAATCACACTGGTAATCAGCTTTACCGAACGGATCGCATCATCATTTCCCGGAATTTCATAGTCTACCTCATCCGGATCCGAATTGGTATCCAAAATGGCAACAACGGGGATTCCCAATTTTTGTGCTTCATTGATAGCGATGTGCTCTTTCTTGGGATCTACGATATAAATCAAATCGGGAAGACCATGCATCTCTTTGATGCCGCCCAAGAAACGCTCCAAGCGCTCCATCTCATGCTCTAACTCTGCGACTTCCTTTTTGGGGAGAAGGTCAAAGGTACCGTCCTCTTCCATATTCTCAATCTCTTCCAGGCGCTCGATGCTCTTCTTGATCGTCCGATAGTTGGTCAGCATGCCGCCCAGCCATCTTTGACTTACGTAATACTGATTGCAACGCTTTGCTTCGACCTCAATCGCGTCTTGAGCCTGCTTTTTCGTTCCCACGAAAAGCACCTTTCCGCCGTCTTCCGCGACCTGACGAACAGCCTCATAGGCCTTGTCGATCAAGCGAACCGTCTTCTGCAAGTCGATAATGTGAATCCCATTGCGCTCCGTGAAGATGTAGGGCGCCATTTTGGGGTTCCATCTCCGCGTCTGATGTCCAAAGTGAACACCGGCTTCCAACAAACTTTTCATAGATACTACTGACATAATTTCCTCCTGTTTTTAACCTCCACCGCTCTCAAATGCCCCCTAGCTTCCGAGTAGGAAGAACCTAAAAAGCATATTCAATTGGTGTGTGACATACCCTCTTATGTTACCACAGAGGGCTTAGAAAAACAACGCTTCTTTCAATCATTATGGCGCGGGCAATCCTCATTGGAACAATAGATGCGATCTTCGCGTCGATTTTTTTTGTGGAGCAGCAAGCTGCCGCATTCCGGGCAGGTTTCCCCCGTCGGCTTATCCCAGCAGGCGAAGTCACATTTCGGATAATTGGAGCAGCCATAAAACACCTTGCCCCTTTTCGAAACTTTTTCAACCAGCTCTCCCCCACATTGGGGGCACTTCACCCCGATCGTCTTAACGATGCTTCGGGTATAGGTGCAAGCCGGAAAATTCGAACACCCGATAAATTTCCCGTTTCTGCCATGTTTGATGACCAGCTCATGGCCACACACGGGGCATTTTTCTCCGGTCTTTTCATCCGGAATTTTATAGCTCGTCGCATCCTTTTTCGCCTTCGCCAAGTCTTTCGAGAAAATTTCGTAGAAATGAGCCATCAGCTCTTTCCAGGGCACCTTTCCCTCGGCAATATTGTCCAGCTTTTCTTCCATGGATGCGGTGAAGGAAACATTGATGATGTCCGGAAAATTCTTCTCTAGGAATTCATTTACATTCTTGCCCAGCCGGGTGGGAACAAACTGCTTCTTTTCCATTTCCACATAGCGACGAGAGAGAATGCTTCGGATGATAGAAGAATACGTGCTTGGACGGCCGATTCCGTTTTTTTCAAGGGTTGCGACCAAGGATGCCTCACTATAGCGAGCAGGGGGCTGAGTGAAGTGCTGTTTCTTCTCCAAGCGAAGGACATCCACTTCCTCTCCTTTTTTTAAAGAAGGAAGCAGTTCCTCTTTATCGGTGGAATACCAGACGCGCTCAAAGCCATCAAACAGTGCCTGCAACCCCTTTGCCCGAAAAACCGCTCTTTCGGAAAGCAGATCCACGGAAGTGGACATGGTTTTCGAGGGGCTCATCTGCGAGGCAATGGCCCTCCTCCAAATCAAATCATAGAGTTTAAGCTGGTCGTCGCTTAAATCTCCGCGAATCGACTGCGGGCTTCGGCTCGCTTCCGTGGGTCGAATTCCTTCATGGGCATCCTGGCTGTTCTGTTTTTTTCCGGCGTAACTGATTTCCCCCTTGGAATACTCCTCCCCAAAATTCTTCGTAATATAGGCAAGTGTTTGTCCGGTAAATTGATGGGATAACCTGGTGGAATCGGTACGCATGTAGGTGATAAGACCGACTTGCCCGCCCCTTTTTAGGTGAATGCCTTCATAGAGCTGCTGGGCAATCATCATGGTCTTCGATGTGGAAAACCCTAGGCGACGAGAGGCCTCCTGCTGCAGCGTCGAAGTGGTAAACGGAGGAAAGGGCTTCCGGCTGCGTTGCCGTCTGGAGACGTTTCCCACCCGGAAGGGCTTTTTCAGGCCGGTTCGCAGGTCCTCCGCTTCCGCCTTATTTTCCAGTTTCTTCTTTTCCAGCTTTCCACTCTCTTGAAGAAAGCCCTGAAAGTCGGAGTGAAAAGAGATTCCGTCTTTATTGTGCAGAGCATGAACCGTCCAATATTCCTGGGGCTCAAAGGCATCAATCTCCCGCTCACGGTCCACCACCAGCTTTAAAGCCACGGACTGGACACGTCCTGCCGAAAGACCGCTCTTCACCTTTTTCCAAAGAATGGGGGATATTTCATAACCGACGATTCGGTCCATGACCCGTCTCGCCTGCTGGGCATCCACCAAATTTCCATCGATTTTTCGAGGATGTGCCATGCCATTCTTGACACCGTCCGCGGTGATCTCATTGAAGGCGACACGATTTTCCGCCTCCGGATCCAACTGCAGCAAATGCTGGAGGTGCCAAGAGATGGCCTCTCCCTCTCGGTCCGGGTCGGTGGCAAGATATACCGTATCGGAATTTTTGCAAGCCTTCTTCAGCTCGTTGATGGTTTTGCCCTTCCCTCTCACGTTGATGTATTTCGGTTCAAAGTTGTTTTCAATATCCAAGCCAAACTGGCTTTTGGGAAGGTCGCGAAGATGGCCTTTGGAGGCCAACACCTGGTAGTTCTTCCCCAACAGTTTCGATATGGTCTTCGTTTTTGTCGGCGATTCTACAATTACTAAATTCTTACTCATCATCCACCCATTTTCTCATCCGGATTCCTGCTTCGTGAGGAATTAGCTGCTATAAATCTCATAAAAGCCGGAGGAATTTCGAAAAATCCGCCCCGTCATTTCCAACTTGGTAAGAACCATCCAGAGCTGCGAATATTCATAGTTTCCAGCCTGCTGAATCTCCTCAAAACTCCTGGGTCCGTTCAAAAGCATATCATATACATGAGACGATGTCTTCGTCAATGACGGGGTCCCCCTCCCCTCCCGGGCCTCATCCTTGGGCCAGTCGGGAAATTCTCTTCGAAGATCTTCCAGGGAGGCAACCAGCTTGGCGCCGTTTTGAATGAGTTCATGGCAACCTTCACTGCGGGGCTGATTGATGTTTCCCGGAACGGCAAAGACGTCTCTTCCCTGGGAAGCGGCATGACTTACCGTGTTCATGGTCCCCGACTTCTTACGAGCCTCCGTGACCAAAACGCCGCGAGACAGACCGGAAATCAGGCGGTTTCTTTCCCGAAAATGATACGCCAGGGGAGGAACGCCGGGTCCATACTCGGAAAGAAGGCAGCCCTTTAATAGGATCCGGTCGGCCAAGGCGGCATTGGCAGAGGGATAGATTCTATCGGGACCCGAACCCAGGACGGCAACCGTGTATCCTCCTCCGTCGAGGCAGCCCCGATGAGAGGAACCGTCAATGCCCAGCGCCAAACCGGAAACGATGCCGACTCCTTCCCCGGCCATTTCCCGACTAAATCGATACGCCACATCCAGCCCATACGAAGAGGGCCTTCTTGTGCCGATGACAGCCATGAGAAACCGATTCAGCCCGCCGGGTTCCCCTCTCCCATAGAGGAGGGCGGGCGGATCGGGAATCTCTCGAAGCAGGTTGGGAAACAGATCATCCTCCGGAAAAAGAACAAAGTTTTTCTTCCGATTCACCCATTCCCGAAAAGAGCGCACCTTCTCATCTTTTTCCGTCTTTCGTAGCCAAGCCTCCATCTCCCTTTGTGGAGGATCTTGGGAATGGGCATCCATCCATACCTGCTCCTCCGCGAGAATCTTTTTCGCGCTCTTTCCCGATAAATTTTTCCAAACACGTTGCATCCTTAAATAGGTTTGTACGAGCTCCATGACCCCTCCTCTAGAAAAAAGCATTTTCCACAACGCGATATCTCTTTGCCGTAAGATCCAGCTCAAAGATATCAAATTGAAAGCGAACC
>CALAJY010000026.1 GCA_937923265.1 uncultured Tissierellia bacterium | reverse complement strand
TTCGTGCGTACGGTTCCCTTTTGATCAAATTCCCCCAAATCCCAATAATCATAGCTGCTGTAGCCCACGTCCCGGTCCGAGGTGCCCTTGGCTGCCGGGGGCATCCAGACGGCGGTGATTCCGAGCTTATTCAACCGGGAAGCAAGGTCGGCGAGGCGGTTATAAAATTGCCCGTCCGCTGCACTGTCCCAATGAAACACCTGCATCATTACTCCATTTTCCATCTTCGGTCCTTTCTCCGACAGCCGGCTGTCGTGTGATTTTCTCTTCGATATCGTGACAAAAGGGGCCCCGGCAGAAAGTGCCTGCTTCCGGGTCCTTCCCTATTATATCATCCTTGTTCCCACGAAAATTTTCGATTCTCCGAAGAAATCTTTCTCTCCCTCTTGACGGGTCCTCTCCCTTCGAGTATGATTTCCTAAAGAATCTTTAATGCGGTACAGAGAGACCCTAAGACTGAATAAGAAGTGTGATGCGAAGCTTCTATGCTTCGTTCCTTGTGAGTTTGCGCCTACGGTCTCCCGTGAGGTGCTTTTTTTATGTCAGGAGCAATTATGCAGTTTAAGACGAAATTAATGGATGAAGGACAGATGGACCGGTCGCTGATGCGAATCTCTCACGAAATCTTGGAGAGAGAGCAGGACGCCAAGGACTTTCTCCTGATCGGCATTCGTCGAAGAGGCGTCCCTCTGGCGGAGCAGATCGCGGAAAATCTGCGAAAGATCGGTTCGATTCCCGTGGAAACCGCATCCATCGATATCACCCTCTATCGGGATGATCGCACCGAACGGGCGGATGCGCCGGAAATCTTATCCTCCCTTGTTCCCGAAAGCCCAATTGAGGGTAAGGACGTAATATTGGTGGATGATGTGATTTTTACCGGTCGTACCATTCGAGCGGCCATGGACTGCCTGATGCAGATGGGCAGACCCAAATGCATTCGCTTGGCCACCCTGATTGACCGGGGCCATCGAGAGCTTCCCATTCGACCGGACTTTGTCGGGAAAAATGTTCCGAGTTCTCGAAAAGAATCCATCGAAGTACACGTGCCTGAAGTGGACGGGACAAAAGAAGTCATTCTCGTCACTTTGGGCCCAGCAGAGGGAACGGACCGTTCCCGGTAAAGGAGGCCTTATGAGACAGGAAGTGTTTACCGTCACAAAAAACACCCAACTAACGGCGGATGCCTTTGAGGTGGAAATGGAAGGAAATACGGAAGGCTTGACCAAGGCGGGCCAATTCGTGCAGGTGCAGGTCCCTCCCTACTTTCTCCGGCGACCGATCTCCGTGAAGAGCTGGGACGATCACAGGCTGAAGTTGGTCTTTAAGATTATGGGAAAGGGCACCATGCTTCTCGCACAACTGGCGCAAGGGGATAAGGTGGACCTGCTCACCGGACTGGGCAACGGCTTCCGCCTTCACCGAGCTCCCGGTCACACGCCGCTCCTCATCGGAGGCGGCGTTGGGGTTCCTCCCCTCTATGCCCTGGCATTACAGCTTCTCGCGCAGAGAGAAGAGGATAAGGACTCCGACAAGCCCACGGGAAAGCCCGTTGTGGTGCTCGGATACAACAAAAAAGAGGAAATCCTGCTGCAAAAAGATTTTGAAGAATTGGGCTGCCGAGTCCTTCTCGCCACCGTTGATGGATCCGTGGGAAGTAAGGGCTTCGTGACCGATGCCCTGAAGCTCTGGCTGGACAAGGAAGGCGAAGGCACCGATCTTCCGCCCTATGTCTATAGCTGTGGACCTCCCCCCATGCTGAAGGCGCTGGATAAAATGCTGGACGAGTATGACATCCCGGGCGAACTGAGCATGGAAGAGCGCATGGGATGTGGCATCGGTGCTTGCCGTGGCTGCACCATCGAAACGAAAAAAGGTCCCCGCAGGGTCTGCAAGGCAGGTCCGGTATTTGATCGGAAGGTGATCCAATGGTAGAGGAAAAGAAAATCACGAGTAGCGAGGCGTTGAAGGTGAGCGTGTGCGGGTTGGACTTTGACAATCCCATCATTCCCGCCAGCGGCACCTTCGGATACGGTCTGGAATTTAAGGACCTCTACGATTTAAATTGTCTGGGATCCTTGGCGTTAAAGGGAACCACCGAGGAAGCCCGCTATGGCAACCCCATCCCCCGCATCGCCGAAACCCCATCCGGCATGCTCAATGCGGTTGGCCTGCAAAATCCCGGCTTCGAAGAGGTGCTGGACAAGGAGCTCCCTCGGCTGAAAAAGGTCTTCTCCAAGAAGGTGATTGCGAATATCTGTGGCTTTTCCACGGAAGAATATGTCAAGGTTGCCAAGGCCTTTGACCGGGAAGAAGCCGTGGGCATCCTGGAGATCAACGTAAGCTGCCCCAACGTCAAACACGGAGGCATGAGTTTCGGAACCGACCCTTCCTGTGCCAAGGAAATCACCCAGGCGGTAAAGGAAGCGACAACAAAGCCCGTCTTCATGAAGCTGACCCCCAATGACACCAATATCGTGAAGGTGGCGGAGGCCTGCGTCGAGGGCGGCGCCGACGGAATCAGCCTCATCAATACCGTTCTCGGAATGCGGATTGATTTAAAGAGAAAGAAGCCCCTTCTCGCCAATCGCACCGGCGGTCTTTCGGGACCCGCCATCTTCCCCATTGCCATAAGAGCCATCTACGATGTTTACGAGGCGGTGGAGGTTCCCATTATGGGAGGCGGCGGTGTCTTCACCGCTGAGGATGTGTTGGAAATGATGCTGGCGGGGGCCAGCCTGGTGCAAATCGGCTCGGCAAACTTGGTAGAGCCCTTCACCTGCCCAAAAATTATTGAACAATTACCGGAAACGATGAAAACCTACCGAATGGATTCCCTCGCGGAAGCCATTGGTATGGCCCATGAAAGTTAGGGGGAAATCCCTCATTCCTTGGGAATGAGGGATTTTTTGAGGCCGAAATCGGCCAGAAAGGAGAACTTATGACCCAATCCGTCATTATTGCCTGCGATTTTCCCTCCGGTCAGGAATGTATCAAGTTCCTTGACCGCTTTTCGGGAGACCCGCTCTTTGTAAAAGTTGGAATGGAACTCTTCTATGCGGAGGGTCCCTCCATCGTGGAAGCCATCAAAAAGCGAGGCCACAAAATCTTCTTGGATTTAAAACTCCACGATATTCCCCACACGGTGGAAAAGGCCATGGCCCGCCTTCGAAACATGGGGGTGGACATGGTCAATGTTCATGCCGCGGGGGGCAAGGAGATGATGGAAGCGGCCCTCCGAGGCCTATGTGATGCACAGGGAAAGCACCCCTACCTGCTGGCGGTTACGCAGCTGACTTCCACCTCCCAACAGATGATGAAGGAGGAACTGCTGATTCCCTCGCCGCTGGAAGAGGTCGTTGCCCGGTATGCGAAGAATGCGAAGGATGCCGGGCTGGACGGGGTCATTTGCTCCCCACTCGAGAGTCAAACCGTACATAGCCACTGTGGTTCTTCCTTCTTAACGGTCACGCCGGGGATTCGCTTTCCCGAGGGAGACCGGCAGGACCAAAAGCGGGTCACGAGCCCGGAAATGGCGAAAGAATTGGGATCGGACTTTATCGTGATGGGAAGGGCGATTACCCAAAGCTCGGATCCTGAGGCCGCCTATCATCGAGCGGTAAAAGAATTTTGTGAAAAATAGGGCAAGCGTGGTTTGCAGGCTTTTCCAAGAAGAACACAAGGAGGAATCATGAAAAAAGAAATTGCCAGAGACCTTTTATCCATTGGCGCGGTCTTTCTCCGGCCCGATGATCCTTTTGTCTGGGCAAGCGGAATTCACAGCCCCATTTACTGTGATAACCGCCTGACCTTGTCGGATCCCCGGGTGCGGACCCATATTGAGGAGGGGCTGAAGGCCTTGGTGGAGGAGCACTTTCCGCAGGCGGAGGCCCTGTTCGGAACCAGCACCGCGGGAATCGCTCACGCCGCCATCACCGCGCAACTCATGGGCCTTCCCATGGGCTATGTGCGATCGGGCAACAAGGACCATGGCCGCAAAAACAAGATTGAAGGTCGCTTGGAAAAGGGAGAAAAAGTCGTCGTTGTCGAAGACCTGATTTCCACCGGGGGCAGCGTCCTCGACGTGGTCGAAGCGCTTCGGGAGGAGGGGGCGGAAGTTTTGGGGATCGTCTCCATCTATACCTATGGAATGCAGAAGAGCATCGATCGACTGGCCCGGGCAAACGTGAAGAATTACAGCCTGACGGATTTTGATGCAACGCTGGAAGTCGCCGTGGAAATCGGTCAAATCAGCGAGGAAGATATTCAACATCTCAAGCAGTTTCGCGATCATCCGGAGGATGAAAGCTGGATTGCCGCGAGGAAAAATCAATAAAGGAGAGGTATCCGAATGAAAGATTTAATCGACATCAAAGACCTTTCGACCGAGGAGATCGATCAACTGATCGAGAAGGCCAAGGACATCATCGCGCACCCGGAAGCTTACAACAGCTTCTGTGCCCACAAAAAAATTGCGACTCTTTTCTATGAGCCATCCACCCGGACCCGCCTCAGCTTTGAATCCGCAATGTTGGATTTGGGCGGCAGTGTCATCGGCTTCTCTTCGGGAAAGGCTTCCTCCGCAGCAAAGGGGGAGAGTGTGGCAGACACCGCAAGAACCGTAGAGTGCTTTGCCGACATCATCGCCATGCGCCATCCCAAGGAAGGGGCTCCCTATGTCGCTTCGAAAGCGGTACAAATTCCCGTGATCAATGCGGGAGACGGGGGGCACAACCATCCCACGCAGACTCTGACCGACCTCTTAACCATCCATCGTGAAATGGGCCGGTTGGATAACTTGGTGATTGGTTGCTGCGGCGACCTGAAGTTCGGAAGAACGGTACACTCTCTGATCACCGCTATGAGTCGCTACCAGGGAATCCGCTTCGTTCTCATCTCTCCGGAAGAGCTGATGATTCCCGAGCATGTGCGCACGGAAATCCTGGAGAAGGAAGGCATTGAATACAAAGAGGTACGAGATCTGGAAGAGGCGATCCCCGAGCTGGATATCCTATACATGACCCGTGTCCAGAAGGAACGCTTCTTTAACGAGGCGGACTACATTCGGCTGAAGGACACCTATATCCTCACTCCGGACAAGCTGAAGGGAGCAAAGAAAGACATGCGCATCCTGCATCCCCTTCCTCGTGTAAACGAAATCTCCACGGCAGTAGATTCCGACCCCAGGGCCGCCTACTTCCGTCAGGTTCGCAATGGTAAATTTATTCGTATGGCACTGATTTTAAAACTATTGGGGGTAGAAGCATGATTATCGGATCGATTACCGAGGGCGTAGTTATTGACCACATTCCGGCAGGACAGGGCATGGTCCTCTACCATTATCTCGGATTAGACAAACTGGATTGCCAAATCGCCATCATTGAAAACGCGGTGAGCAACAAAAGAGAGAAGAAGGACATTCTCAAAATCAATGAGCCCATTGAACTGGACCTAGACCTGCTGGGATATTTTGACCCCAACATTACCATTAACATTGTCCAGGGCGGATCCATCGTGAAAAAGACGCATCCCAGTCTTCCGGAGACCATTACCGACATCCTCCACTGCCACAATCCCCGTTGCATCACCTCCATCGAACAGGAACTTCCCCAGGTCTTTAAGCTCACCGACCCGGAGAAGAAGACCTACCGTTGCGTTTACTGTGAGACCATCGGAGAAAAAGAAAAATTTGATTAAGAATTTCTTTCATAAAAAAAAGAGCCCGGGCTGCGCCCGGGCTCTTTTTTTATGCTCTCTCAGTGACGGCTTTGTGCATCCGAAGCCAGGGAAAAGAGGATCTTTCCCTCCGCCGACCAAGCATGGGGAGCCTTATACTCATAAGCTAACTTATGCCCATCCAGGTGTTCATTGAGCCACTCCGCCTGCTCCCGAGAGGCGACCTGGAACCAGTCCCGATCTTCGCTGCTGTCCTCTTCCTCATAGACCACCGAGGTCTGCACCAAAAAGAGGGTCCTATCTTCTTCGTAACGGGCCAGTTTTCTTCCCCCGTCCTCCCATTGAAAGAGGGGCAGCTCTTGCCCGTCTGCGGTGGTATGGTGGGATCCATAGTCTTCTACAATCGTAAGGTGGCGAATCGCCTCCTGGTCTCCCTTCTTGAGGGCATCAAAGAGTTTACTGACTTCCCCATTGTAATACATCTGTTCTTGCATACCGGTATCCTTTCGATCTTCCAGCGGAATTGCTCCCGCATATAAACGTTTCGTACTATTCATACCCGAAACTTGCAAAAAAAAGAAGCCCGGAGGGCTTCTTCAATAATTCCGCACACCCGGCTCTGTTGGTCCGTAAAAACACGGGCTCAAGCAGTTAACTCAGAGGCGGCACTCTTGCAACACATGAAGGGGACCACTTAATGCTGCTTCCTTCCGGACCTGACATGGTTCATGGCGCTCCATTGTGCAAGACCGCATCGTCAACGCCACTTACAAAAGCCGAAATGCCCCTTCGAATCACCTCGGCCGGGACTTCTACCCTGCTATAGCGGATTGCAGGTTACAGGGCACCGCTAACTCCCCATATAGTGCTATGGCGGAGAGTGAGGGATTCGAACCCTCGATACGCATACACGTATACATGATTTCCAATCATGCTCCTTCGACCACTCGGACAACTCTCCAAAAGGTTTACCAAGATAGTATAGGGAAGAATCCCACTTTTGTCAAATTTTACTTTGATTTTTATTCTTTTTAAAAAAAGGGAGGCTTTCGCCTCCCCCTTTTTTGCTTACCGGTCCGATTCCTCATCACCGTTCTCTTGCTGGCGCTCACTCCGAAAGGCAAGTCCTTTTTCGTCAACCGTGATCATGACCCGGTCTCCATCACCGATGGTTCCCCGGAGCAATTCCCGGCCCAGCTTGGTCTCCACCTCTTTCTGCAGATAGCGTTTCACCGGGCGGGCTCCAAATTGCGGCGTATACGCATGATCCAGAATATACTGTTGGGCTTCTTTGCTGAGCTGCAGCACAATGCCTCGGCCCACCAGCTGCTCCTGAATCTTTGCCACCTGCAGGGAGATGATCCGATAGATTTGCTCCTTCTGCAGGGATCGAAACATGACAATGTCGTCGATACGATTTAAGAATTCCGGACGGAAGGCCTGCTTTAGCCGGGCATCCACGGCCTGTCGGGTCTCCTCATCCAGTTCTCCGCCCCGGTCCATCTTCTCCAGGATCAAATCCGATCCCAGATTCGAAGTCAGGATGATGATCGTATTTTTAAAGTCAACGGTCCGACCCTGATTGTCCGTGAGTCTGCCGTCGTCTAAGACCTGAAGCAGGATGTTAAAGACATCCGGATGGGCCTTTTCAATTTCATCAAAGAGCACCACGGAATAGGGCTTGCGGCGCACCGCTTCGGTCAATTGGCCTCCCTCTTCGTAGCCGATGTAACCGGGAGCGGATCCAATCAGCCGTGAAACCGAATACTTTTCCATGTACTCGGACATATCGATGCGGACCATGTTTCGCTCATCGTCAAACATTGCCTCGGTCAGGGCCTTAGCGAGCTCCGTTTTTCCGACGCCCGTCGGTCCTAAGAAGAGGAAGCTTCCAATGGGGCGATTCACATCCTTCAGCCCCGACCGTGCCCGAATAATCGCATCGGAAACGGCCCGGACGGCCTCTTCCTGGCCCACAACTCGTTTGGCAAGGATCTCGGGAAGCTGCAAGATTTTCTGTCGCTCCGTCTCTACCAGTTTTGTGACGGGAACGCCCGTCCACTTGCTCACGACTTCCGCAACCTGTTCTTCCGTGACTTCTTCCTTGGCGGCATCCTCTTCTTCTGCCAGATGGCGCTCGCTTTCCTGGAGTTTCTCCGTCAGCTCCGCCAAGGTACCATAACGAAGTTTGGATACCCGCTCATAATCATAGGCTCTTTCCGCCTCCTCAATCTCATGACGGGTCTTGTCAATCTCCTCCTTGATCTTGGTCTGCTCTTCCAACGCCTTTTTCGAATTCTGCCAGTTGATAAAGCCTTCGTTGTACTCTTCTTGCTCCTGTGCAAGTTCTTCCTTAAGATTCTCCAAGCGCTTCTTCGACCCCTCATCCTCTTCCTTCGACAGGGCCGCCTTCTCAATCTCCAGCTGAAGGATGTGTCTTCTGCGATCATCCAGATCCTGGGGCATGGAGTCCAGTTCCGTCCTCACCATTGCCGCCGCCTCATCCATCAGGTCGATGGCCTTATCGGGAAGGAAGCGGTCGGTGATATAGCGATCGGACAGGGTCGCACAGGCGATCACCGCATTATCGGAAATGCGAAGGCCATGGTGAAGCTCATACTTTTCCTTGATTCCACGCAGAATAGAGATGGTATCCTCCACGGAAGGCTCCCGGACCATGACCTTTTGAAACCGTCGTTCCAGGGCCCCGTCCTTCTCAATATACTCTCGATACTCCTTTAAGGTGGTTGCCCCGATCATGCGAATCTGTCCCCGGGAGAGGGCGGGTTTCATCAGGTTGGAGGCATCCATCGCTCCATCGGTTCTTCCCGCTCCCACGATGAGGTGGAGTTCATCCACGAACATGATGATGTTTCCCTCGGATTCTTCCACCTTGTTGAGAACCGCCTTCAGTCGCTCCTCAAATTCTCCGCGAAATTTGGCTCCCGCCAGAAGCTGGCCCAGATCCAGGGAGAAGATGGTGGTGTCTTTCAGCCCCTCGGGCACATCTCCGTTCACAATTCGCTGGGCCAAACCCTCCACAATGGCGGTTTTCCCGACCCCGGGGTCTCCGATGAGAACGGGGTTGTTCTTGGTCCGACGGCTCAAGATGCGAATCACGTTTCGAATTTCGTCATCGCGTCCGATAATCGGATCATGTTTCCCCGAACGTGCCTCCTTGGTCAGGTCTTTTCCGTATTTCTCCAATACATCGTCGGCTTCTTCCGGATTGTCCGATGTGACCTTTCGGCTCGCCCGAATCTCATTGAGAGCCCTTTCAAAATCTTTCCTTCGAATCTGAAATTCTCGGAGGATTTCTTCCGAGGGAACATTCTTTTCCCGCAACAGCGCTAAATAGATGTGTTCCACGGAGATAAAGCTATCCTCCCGCTTCTTTGCCTCATCCTCCGCATTCAAAAGAATGCGCTGAAAAACGGCGTTGGGGTAAACCTGGGAGGCTCCTGCCTGTGTGGGCAAATTTTCAACCGCCCTTTTTACCCGGACCCGATAAGCGGGAAGGTCAATCTTCATGTTTTCCAAAACCCGGGCAACAAAGCCCTCCGAATCCATGATCAACGCGAGGTGCAAATGCAGATCGGTGAGCTCCGGATTTCCGTTTTTAATCGCCATATTCTGCGCATCTTTAATGACCTGCGCACTCTTTTGTGTAAAATCCAATGTCATCTTTTTCCCCCTTTCCAGCTGGGATGGTTATCGTTCACTTTCCTGATTTAAGGCTTGGTAAAGTCTCTTCTGTTCACTGCTCAATTCGGTCGGATTTACCAGATTCGCCACGAAGTATAGATCGCCGCGATCTCCCTTCCGGTTGATAAATCCCTTGCCGGGAATTCGAATTTTCTTTCCGCTGTTGATTCCCGCCGGCACGCGAATCTTGATTCGTCCCTCCGGGGTTTCCACGGTCTTCTTGCAGCCGAAATACGCCTGCCAGGGATAGAGGGACAAGGGCACTTCGAAATCCAAGCCCTTTACCTTCGAAAAGTCCGACACATGGACCGTGACGAACAGGTCTCCGGAGATGCCAAAGGCTTCTCCCCGAATCTTAATCTTTTTCCCATCCTTCATTCCCTGCGGCCACTTGACCAAAACCCGCTTCTCCTCTCCGCCGATTCGGCAGAGAAGGTCTCTTTCTCCCCCGTGAAAAGCCTGCTCCAGGGAAATGGTGATCTCTGTGTCATAGCGGGCCCGACTCTTGGCGTTTTTTCCCCTTCCTCCGTGGAAGAGACTGCCCAGGTCAAAGGACATCCCCCGGGAAGACGTGGTCCGCCCTCCCGCTTCTCCGCCAAAGAAGAGATTAAAGAAATCCGAAAATCCGGATCCCCCATTCCCTCCGGCTCCTTGGAAGGGACCGAAGTCATAGGCCGAGGGATCAAAATTCTGTCCTCCTTGGAAGTTATAGTTCCGGCCAAATTGGTCATACTTTTTCCGCTTCTCCTCATCGCCGAGAACCTCGTAGGCCTCGTTAATTTCCTTAAATTTATCCTGTGCCTCCTTATCATCGGGATGAAGATCCGGGTGATACTTTTTGGCTAATTTTCGATATGCTTTTTTGATCTCCGCTGATGAAGCCGACTTATCTACGCCCAACAGCTCATAATAGTCACGATATTGCATGGTTTGGCTCCTTTCTTAGGGCGTTCCCGGTTGGTTGGGATTCCTCTTTTTATGATTTGACTATCTCTGACTATTTCATTATACAACGGCTTCCCTTCTCAAGCAAGAAAATTTTGACTTTCTTTGACCTTATTTATAAAGAAAAGGAGGAGACCCTGCTCCTCCCGGTTCCTACTTTAAAAATCCTTTTAATAAATTAAAGACCAACATCCCCGCAAGCACGGCTGCGCCCACGGAAATGGCCATGCTCAACAGAATTCCCAGGAGACCGCTTCCCAGATTGGAAGACCGTTTGGCGAGTTTTAATTTGGCCTTCGCCGTCAGCGGCTGCTCCCCATCCTGGTCCCCGATGAGGTCCTCCGCGGTCTTCGCCCGCTCCAATTCGCTCTCACTGTATGGATTCTTCT
Source organism: uncultured Tissierellia bacterium (assembly GCA_937923265.1). GTDB lineage: Bacteria > Bacillota > Clostridia > Tissierellales > Peptoniphilaceae > CALAJY01. Next base: position 115,743 of record CALAJY010000026.1, on the reverse strand, counting down.
TCAGACCGAGGCTCTGGCGAATGGGCTGCACCTCATCCGTCAATATCGCTTCCGCTCCCATGGACTCCATCCGCTGGGCTTCCACATCGGACTTGATCACATAGGGCATGAGCTTGACCCCGATCTCCCGCATCTTTTGAACAAAGCCGGGGTGCATGAGGGTAATGTGGGGAATCACCCAATCCGGTTTCAGGGCCTGAACTCTTTCCAACAAGCTGTCCGACGAGGAATGGGTCAGCCAGGCAATTTTCATCTCCGGATGATAGCTGCGAATCAAGCCCAGGCTGTCCATGCGCTGGGAGCTCAGCAGAACCCGGTCTTCCAAGCCAAAGCGGGAGATCATCTGACAAATTTGATCTTCCATGCCCGGATAAAAAAACTGGTCATTTTTCAGGTGAATCACCGTCTGCAAAGGCAATTCCTTCGCCCAGTTGAGATACTCTTCGAGGGTGATAATGTGTTGGCGGGGTCCCTCGTATTGCATTTTATAGTTGTAGTTTTTCAAATCCGAGATGCTGTGGTGGCGGACAAAGCCCACCGCATCCATGACCCGGGAAAGAGAATCATCGTGGAAGACAACGAGATACCGTTCCCTCGAAAAATGAACATCCAGCTGAATGCCATCCGCTCCGGACTGACTCGCTTTTTTGAAAGCCAGCATCGTGTTTTCGGGGTAGCTTCTGGATTCTCCCCGATAGGCAAAAACCTTCATTCCTCATCCTCCAGTTCCAAGGCCAGTTCCAACCATTCATCGGTCATCTGGTCAATCTCCTCCTGCAAATCCTGAATCCGCTGATGGTGTGCCTGGGCTTTCTCATAGTCTTCGTAAAGGCTGGCATCGTAGGATTCCTTCTTCATTCCCTCCAACTCGTTTTCCTTCTGCTTCAATCGGTCCTGAATCTGCCGGGCCCGCTGCTTCTGCTTCCTCCGCTGGGAGGGGCTGCCGGTCTTTGGCGCCTTCTTCGGGCTCTCCTTCTTTGCCTGGGGAGCTTCCGAGGGAACCTGTCGGGCCTGGTAGTCCAAATACTCGTCATAGTTTCCCGAAAAGGTCTCCATGCCCCCATGGGCTAAATGGAAGATTCGATCGCATACGTGATTGAGAAAATAGCGATCATGGCTTATGACATACACCGTGCCTTGGTATTCACGGAGGGCCTCTTCCAAAATTTCTCGGGACTCGATATCCAGATGATTGGTGGGCTCATCCAACAGCAAAAAGTTGGCTTCCGACAGCATCAACTTCAAAAGGGCCAGGCGGGACTTCTCCCCTCCCGAAAGCTCATCGACAAAGCGAAACCGATCCTCTCCCACAAACTGAAATTTTGCCAAGTAGGAACAGATCTGGAAATGATCCATCCGGGGATAGGCATCCCAGAGCTCATCGATAACAGTCTTCTCGGGATGTAAGGTCCTCTGCTCCTGGTCAAAAAAGGCAATCTTAACTGCAGTGCCAAAGGCAATCTGTCCCCGGTCTGCCGCTTCCTGGCGCAGCAGGATGCGAAAGAGTGTCGTCTTTCCCACCCCATTGGCACCGATCAGGCCCACGCGGTTTCCCCGCTGAATCTCAAAGGAAACGTCCCGAAAGAGGAGGTGGTCGCCAAAGCTCTTGCCCAAGTACTCTACCTTCAATACATCCCGGCCACTCTCATAGCGCGGCGTGAAGGACAGCTGCATATGTGCCGCATCCTGCGGTGGTGCCGGCAAGAGCTCCATCTTGTCCAAAAGCTTTTGCCGAGATCGGGACTGGGAAATCCCTCGTTTCCGCTTGGCGCCCCCCAGTTTCGACAGGCGCTCGATAATCTCCTTCTGGCGTTCCACTTCCCTCTGCTGATTCTCATAGGCGTGGCGGTACACCTCCAGGTCCTTTTTCCTCCGCATCGCATACTCCCGGTAACCGCAATCATAGCTAAAAAGCTTGTGGTTCTCAATCAAAAAAATTCGATTGACCACTTTATTCAAAAAATAACGGTCATGGGTGATCAAGAGCACCGTCCCCGAAAAGTCCCGGAGGAAACCCTCCAGAAAGCGGATGGCCTTCATGTCCAGGTGGTTGGTGGGTTCGTCCAAGAGGAGCAGCTGGGGCCGACCCAGCAGCATCATGGCAAGCTCCATCCTCGATTTTTCTCCGCCGGAAAGCACATTCACGGGATCCCGAAACCGGTCCTCCGAAAACCCCATTCCCTTCAGCATCCCTCGAATCTCGGAATCGTAGGAGAGTCCCCCCTCCTCTTCAAACCGTTCCGTCAACAGCTGGTAGCGGGTCATGGTCTCCTCTAGCTCCCGGGGATTCCCGGCGACCTCCCCCATCTTTTCCTCCAAACGGCGAAGTTCGGCTTCGATTTCAAAGGCCCTCGCATAGGCTTTCTTGCATTCCTCGTAGAGGCTGTCCTCGGAGGTAATGTGTACATTTTGTTTCAAATAGCCCATGCGGAGATCGCTTTTTTTAAAGATATCCCCTTGGTCCCAGTCCAATTCTCCCACCAACATCCGCATGAGAGTGGTCTTTCCGGCACCATTGGTTCCAATCATCCCGATTTTATCCTTCTCATTGATGGTTGCGGAAACTCCGGTAAGAATCGGTGTAATCCCAGCACTCTTCCAAAGATCGCTGATTGTAATTTGCGCCATGATTCTTCCTTTCTCCGTTCTTTTCTGTATTCTGCAAAACGAAAAGGTCGTTTAAAAAAAGGCGGACCCTCTTGGTCCGCCCTCATGACTAATCCTTATAGTCCTGCTGGTTGCCCATATAATAGCTTAAGGTATGTAAGCTCTCCTTGAGATAGACGTTCTCAATCACGGCCTTGCCCGATCTCTTTAGATCGGTTAGGGCAAAATTCCAAATTCCCTTGACCCCGGCATCTTCCGCAAGATCTACCATGGTCTGGGCCACGGATTTGGGGGTGGTGATCGTCAAAATATCAATTTTCTTGGCCGCCAAGTCTCTCTTCAGATCGGAAACCCCGGAGATCGACAGGCCACAAACCTGATTGCCTACCTTTTCTTCATCATTATCATAGAGGGCGCAGAGGCAAAAACTGCTATGTTGAAAGAGAGTGGAGTTCGCAAGGGCGAGGCCAAGATGCCCCATGCCCACAATCGCCACCTTATAGGTGCGATCCAATCCGATGATTTCCGCAATGTGCTGCCGAAGATTTTCGACGCGATAGCCGTATCCCTGCTGACCAAATCCCCCGAAATGGTTGAAATCCTGTCGGATCTGGGAAGCGGTGAAGCCGGTTATTTCACTGAGTTCCTGGGAAGAAACCCGTTCCTTTCCCTTCTCTTCCAATAAGCCCAGATACCGATAATATTTAGGAAGACGGCGAATGACTGCCGCCGAGATTACTTTGCCCATCGACTCTTTCTCCTCTCACAGTCTTGGGTTTTATTGCTGTTTTCCGTCCATAAAACCCGGATTCCTGTATCGCTCTAAGTAAGATTGCTCCTAACTTTCTTATCCTACCATATTTTTTTACAAAATCGGGGAAAAAAGTCGGGCAATCGGCTCCTTGAGTTTCTCAATCATTGGCCTTCTTCTGAAAATTTCCGGCGTGAGTAAGGTGGATTCCTTCACATCCCTCTGAAATTGCAGGCACATGGTCCGGTTCACCTCGCGGGAGTAGACCATCTCCGATGCCTCAAAGTTCAGGGAAAAGGACCGCTCATCCAGATTCGCCGAGCCAATAAAAGAAACCGCATCGTCCACCACCATGGTTTTGGCGTGAAGAAAGCCGTTCTCATAGCGATAGACGTGGGCACCCAGTTGGATCAGTTCCCCCGCATAGGACATGTTGGCGGAAAGGGTGAAGGGATGGTCCGGTTTATTGGGAATCATCACGTTCACTTCCACATCGCGAAGGCGGGCGAGTGTCAAGGCGTCCATCATGGTCCGGTCCGGAATCAGATAGGGTGACTGTATGTAGATGACCTTTTGCGCCGTGTGAATCATCTCAATCATCGCATACTTGATGTTGGGGAAGTTCGTGTCCGGTCCGCTGGTCACCAGCTGCATGGCGACAGAACCCGAGCTCTCCTTCGGGATCCGGAAGGACGGCTCTTTCACGGGATCCTCACCGCTGGCATAGAACCAGTCCTGCAAAATTCGGATCTTTAAATCCAGGACGGCAGGCCCCTCGATGCGCATGTGGGTATCCCGCCAGTAGCCGAACTTCTCACTCTCTCCCAGGTACTCATCGCCCACATTGAAGCCCCCGATATAGCCGATGTGATCATCAATGGTCACCAATTTTCGGTGGTTGCGGTAGTTGATTCTTGGATTGATCTGCTTGAAAAAGGAAGGGAAGAACACCGCCATCTCAATGCCCGCATCCCGCATCCGGTTGGCATCGGCATCCTTCAATTTCCTTCCCCCCACCGCATCGATCAAAAAGCGGACGCGGACGCCTCGCTTCGCCGCCGCCAGCATGTGGTCCATCAGCTGCCGGCCCAGGCCATCCGATCGAACAATATAGTACTGAATCTCAATCGTACGCTTGGCATGATCCAGGTCCTCAAAAAGGGCTTGAAACTTATCCCGTCCATCGAAGAACAGCCGGCAGGAATTCCCGTCGGTGAAGACCCCCTCGTCCATGTTGAGGTTGATGCAGACCAGGTCCCGGTACTGCTCAAAGTCGGACCCCAGAAAGGGATCCTTCCCGGCCACCAGTTCCGACTGCTGGTAGGCAATGAGCTGCTGGATGGCATGGTCGCTTTCCCCCTTTTTTCGAAACATCTTGTTCCGCCGGCGGTCCAGCCCCATCATCAGATAAAAGGCGAAGCCCACAAAGGGAAGCAGGGCCATGACCATGATCCACATCATGGTTGACCTTGCCGGCTTTCGCCTTCCCAGGTAGATGATGGCAAATACAATAATGATGTTCAGCCAGCCAAAGTGGCTCCACAGCCAAATAAAGCCATCGAAGATGATCATGCTCTCTCTTCCTTTCCAAAAAGCCGGCAGAGGGCATAACCACCTCTGCCGGGCTTGCCGGTCCCTATTTCTGATATTTCTTCGACTTATATCGCGCCTGTCCGCTCAGAATCTTCTTTCTCAGGCGGAAGGCAGCCGGGGTGACTTCAATCAATTCATCCGATTCCACAAACTCCATCATCTGCTCCAAGCTGAGCTTGGTTGCCGGCGTCAGTTTCAACGCATCATCGGAAGCGGAGGAGCGGATATTGGTCTGCTGTTTTTTCTTGCAGACGTTCACGTCCAAATCCTCTCCCTTGGGATTTTCGCCGACAATCTGTCCTTCATAAACCTCTTCGCCGGGCCCGATGAAGAGGGTGCCCCTTTCCTGTGCGGCATGGAGACCATAGGTGGAGGACAGCCCCGTCTCGTAGGACACCAGGGATCCCATGGTCCGGCGGGGAATTTCTCCCTTATAGGGTTCATAGGCCTCAAACTCATTGTTCAAAATTCCCGTGCCCCGGGTGTCGGTCAGTAGCTGCTGCCGATATCCAATGAGTCCTCTTGCCGGAATGCGGAAAATGAGTCGGGTGTAACCCGAAGGAGAGGTGGTCATCTCCACCAGTTCTCCCTTTCTCTGCCCCAGGGCCTGAATCACGGCTCCCGAGAACTCCTGGTCCACATCGATCGTCGCCAACTCAATCGGCTCCAGCTTCTTCCCCTTTTCATCCTCTTTCATGAGGACTTCCGGCTTGGAGACCTGGAACTCATATTGCTCGCGGCGCATATTCTCAATAAGGACGGAAAGATGCAACTCCCCACGGCCGCTGACCTTAAACTCGTCCGTGGAGGCCCCTTCCTCCACCCGGAGACTCACGTCGGTTTCCAACTCTTTAAAAAGACGGTTGCGAAGGTGGCGAGAGGTCACATACTTGCCCGACTTTCCCGCAAAGGGAGAATCGTTCACGGAAAATCGCATGGCCAGAGTGGGCTCGGAAATCTTCACGAAGGGCAGGGGATCCACGTCTTGTGGGTTGCAGAGGGTGTCTCCCACCTCGATGCCTTCTACCCCGGAAACCGCCACGATGGATCCCATCCGGGATTCCTCCACCGGTACTCGGTTCAGACCATCAAACTCAAATATTTTCGTGATGTGAATTTTCGACTTCTTTTCGGGATTGTTGTAATTGCAGATGACCGCCTCGTCATTCACATGAACCGTTCCCTGTTCAATCTTGCCGATGCCGATACGGCCCACATAGTCATTGTAGTCCGTGGTGGAAATCAAGAGCTTGAAGGGAGCCTCTAAGTCCCCCTCCGGCATGGGGATTTTCTCGAGAATGGCTTGGAGCAAGGGCTCCATGTTGTCCCCTTCCTCCTCCCGGCTCGCGGAGGCCCAGCCGTTTTTCGCCGAAGCATAGATAAAGGTGCTATCCAAGTAGTCCTCGGGCGCATCCAAGGCGATGAAGAGGTCCAGCACCTCGTCCTCCACCTCGGCAACGCGGGCATCGGGGCGGTCGACTTTATTGATGCAGACAATGGCCGGCAGCTTTAAATCCACCGCCTTTCGCAAAACAAACTTGGTCTGTGGCATGGGTCCCTCAAAGGAATCCACCACCAACACAACCCCATCACACATCTTCAAAACCCGTTCCACCTCGCCACCGAAATCCGCATGGCCCGGGGTGTCAATAATATTAATCTTCACCCCCCGGTAATGAATGGCTGTGTTCTTCGATAAAATAGTAATGCCCCGTTCCCGCTCCAGATCGTTGGAATCCATCACTCGTTCCTGAACTTCCTGGTTGGCACGAATCGTTCCGCTGGTCCTGAGAAGAGCATCCACAAGGGTGGTCTTTCCGTGATCAACGTGGGCAATAATTGCGATATTACGTATATCTTCTCTTTGCGTCATCGTTCGCTCCTTACTAAATTTGACTACCTTCCATTCTATCACACCCAAGCTCTTCCATAAAAAAAACAGGGCAAATGCCCTGTTCGTCAGCCTTTCGGAAGGACTCCTTCAATCTCGATGACGAGACAGGACACAGACCACCCGATTCTCCTGCACCGACAACATATCGCAAAGAGAACTGACAATCTTCAGTCCGCGGCCTGAGCTATCCAAACAATGGGGATCATAATTCGCCAAATCAAAAACAAAGCCCCGCCCTTCATCCTTAACATCAAAGGTAATCCGCTTCTCATCAACGGCAACTTGGACAGAAATCAACTTATCCGGGTTATTTCCGTTCCCGTGCTCACATCCGTTGATCATGAGTTCGCTGAGAATCAGCCGGACATCCATCAGTTGGTCTTCACTTAGATCGGCTCTATTATGCAATTGATCGATGATGTAAGCAACCGACTTGCAGACGAGACGAATCTCGCTCGGAACGCTTTCTGCGTAAATAATGTCCACCATGAATCCCCTTTCCTTCGACAATTTTTATATACCCGAAGTCCTTTGAACATAACAGAGACATAAGAAATCGGCAAATAAAACAAATTTGTCACAGCCACAGGAGATGGGAGTCCCGGTACCGGGTAAAATCCTCCTCCCACGGCAAGTTTTTTGAATTGTTGGATAAAATATTAAATTTGGGTATATAAGGATTACGTGGAAACACGAAATCTTGCAAACCATAGGAGGAATCGATTATGAAAAAATATGAATGTGACGTTTGTGGCTATGTCTATGATCCCGAAGTAGGCGATCCGGACAACGGTGTAGAGCCGGGAACCGCTTTCGAAGATCTTCCCGAAGATTGGGTATGCCCCGTTTGTGGCGCTTCCAAGGAAGAATTCAACGAAGCAGAATAAGCAGCAGCAAGGAAAGAGAGGGGGAGCGGGAGCGCTTCTCCTTTTTTCTTTGCCGGAATCCCTGGAATCGCTCGCTGTCCGGGAACTTTTTGCTATGGTATACTGAGGTATATTGATTCATATAAGGAGGCAAAAATGAAGATCCTGCTTACCACAGACCATGTCTATCAGAGCGTGAATGGGGTTATGATCTCCGCTTTAAACCTAAAGAAAGAATTAGAAAAGTCGGGGTGCGATGTGCGTTTTTTGTGTCTGTCTCCGACTCTGGAAAATATCAAACCCGAGCCCGACTTTTATTGCATCGGCTCCATTCCTTTTCACATCTACCCGGATATCCGTACCACCCTGCCCATTCTAAATCCCTTGGTGGATGAGCTTATTCAATGGAAACCGGATATTATACATTCCCAATGTGAATTCATCACCTATACGATTGTCCAGCATATCGCCAAACGCTGTCACACGCCAATTATCCACACCTATCACACCCTTTATGAATATTATGTGAACTACCTTTTTCCCATCGGTGATTGGAAGAAGGCGGTCGCTCCCGTGATGCGCACGCGACTTCGAACCGCCGATGTGGTGATCGCCCCCACCGCCAAGACCGCGGAGGGCCTTCGGAAGGGAAGAATTGCGGAAGAAATTCGGATCATTCCCACCGGCATCGATCTCAGCAAGTATGAAAAGGTCTACTCCGCCGAGGAAAAAAAGGCCATTCTTTCTCGTCTGCAGATTCCGGAAGGCGCCTTGATTTATGGCTCGGTGGGACGCTTGGCCGCCGAAAAAAATCTCTCGGAAGTTCTACACGCCCATGCAAGACTCCTAAAATCCGGAGTGACCGCCTACCTGGTTCTCACGGGGGATGGGGCGGATCGAGCCCGGCTGGAAAAAGAAGCCCGGAACCTTGGGATCCTCCCCTATGTGAAGTTCCCGGGCATGGTCGCTCCCAAAGACGTCGGTGCTTATTACCAAATCCTTCGCTTCTTCATTTCCGCCTCCGTCTCGGAGACACAGGGACTGACCTATATCGAGGCCTTGGCTAACAACATTCCCGTGCTAGCTCGAAAGGACTCCGCCCTTCTGGGTGTCCTGGAGCATGGGAAAAATGGCTACCAATACACCAACGTCGAGGAACTTGACCACTACATTCATGAGCTTCTCGAAGACGATGCCACCTACGAGAAGCTGGTGGAAGGTGCCCGCGCCTCCCGAGAAAAATTCGGGACGAAGCTCTTCGGAAAGCGTGTCTTATCCCTCTACCAAGAGGTCCTCTCCCGGGGGACCGAGCCCCGCTGGAAACAAAAGCGGCTGGGGAAACAGGTCCTCCGCCGGATGAAGGTTCGATCCGATTCCAGTGACTACGGGCGATTCTATGCTACCTTAGAATCCAAGCTTCGCCGCACCCTCTTTGAAAGAGCGCAGCGGCGACAGAAAAATCAAAGGCAGGGCAAAGAATGAAAAAAGACTCCCATTCCCGGAAAAAGCCTGTGTCCCAAGAGAACACGGCCTCTCCCGCTTCCTCTCCCGAGGAAGAGCGGAAAATCGAACGAAGACGACGGTGGATGAACGTGATCACCGTCGTGGGAATTCTGCTTGCCATCCTCCTCTCCATATGGGGCTGGCGAGCGGGTCTCTTCACCGATAAGGAGGTCTTGCAGAGATTTCTGGAAAAAGCGGGCTGGTTGGCCCCGATTGTGTTTCTCCTGATCCAGGTGATTCAATGTGTCATTCCCATCATTCCCGGCGGGGTCTCCCTGCTCATCGGCGTTATGGTTTTCGGGCCCCTGGAGGGCTTTCTTCTCAACTATGTGGGTATCTACCTGGGCTCTCTCGCCGCCTTCCTCCTCGCACGCTACTACGGTCGGATTTTTGTGCGGTCCCTGGTGTCCGAGCAAAGTTACCGAAAATACACGGACATGCTGGAGAAAAACCAGGAGCGCTTCAATCACTTCTTTATCATCGCCATGGCCCTTCCCGGGATGCCTGACGACCTGATCTGCATGATTGCGGGTTTGTCCGACATGGATCTGAAATATTTTTGTTTTCACCTTGCCTGGACAAAAATCCCAACCATTCTGCTCTATACGGTCTTTCTCGACAAGGCCAGCGATGGAGTTTTGTTTCTCTTTCGACGCTTTCTCCAATAAGAGAAGAAGAAAAGAAAAAGGACAGAGGGAAAATTCCCTCTGTCCTTTTTTTTGTATGCTGTTTTCCCTTCGGACCTTTCGACTTCACGACAGGCCTTGCTCACCGGAGAGCGGCCCGGAAGGGGCCATGCTCATTCCTTTCGGTCTTCGGCGGATTTTAAACACGTGGCAACCAAATCCTGAACCCGTTCGATTCCCTGCCCGCTTTGTGCGGAGAAGGGAAAGAGGTGGTCATCGTCCACCCCCAGGGTGTTTCGAATCTTCTTCAGAGCAGCGGCTTGCTTGGTCCGAGGAATCTTATCCAACTTGCTGCAAAGAACAAGGGGGGGAAAGTGGGAGGCACGAATCCACTCCATCATCTTAACATCCCCCGCACTCGGTTCATGGCGGCTATCGACGACAAGAAATACCTGAAGGAGATTTTCTCGCTCCGTCAAATATCGGTGAATCCGCTCCGCCCAGAGATCCTGCTCCGCCTTCGATACCCGGGCAAAGCCATAACCCGGAAGGTCCACCAGACGAAAGGAGTCGTTAATGCGATAAAAGTTGACGGTTCGGGTCTTTCCCGGCGTTTGACTGGTGTACGCTAATCTCTTTCGGAAGCAGAAGCGGTTGATGAAACTGGATTTTCCCACGTTTGACCGCCCGGCCAGGGCAAACTCCGGCAACGTCTCGCCGGGATACTGGTCAGGGCGACCCGCCATCTGTTCCAAATCCGACCGGAGAATCTTCATCATAGCCGACTCCTCTTTCCCTCACCGCCTTTTCCCGTGGGGAGATAGAAGCCGAGGTTCCCATTGGGATGGGGTTCCTGGAAGACCACCTCCGTGGAGACCTCCACCGGATCCAAGAGTGCCTCACGAAGCACATCGTCCATGGTCTCAACGGGTATTACCCGGAGATTCTCTCGCACTTCCTCTTCCAATTCCTTCCAGTCCCGCAGATTCTCTTTGGGGAGGAGAACCGTCTTGATGTGATAGCGCTTCGCCGCCAACACCTTCTCCTTGACGCCTCCGATGGGGAGAACTTTCCCGAGAAGGGTGATCTCTCCGGTCATCGCAATATCGTTGCGCACCGGCCGTTTGGTCAGAATGGAAACAAGAGCGGTGGCCATGGAAACGCCGGCACTGGGTCCATCCTTGGGCACGGCTCCCTCGGGCATGTGGATGTGAATGTCCTGAATGGCATGAAAGCCCGGGAAAATTCCATAGCGTTTCGCATTGGCACGAATAAAGGAAATCGCGGTCTGTGCCGATTCCTTCATCACATCCCCCATGGATCCCGTGAGCTGAATGAGGCCGTGCCCATCCATCAAGTTTGCTTCGATGCGGAGGATTTCCCCACCGACTTCCGTCCAGGCCAAACCATTGACCGTGCCCAGACCCGGTTTGGAGTCAATGAGTTCATCCCGATATTTTGCCTCACCGAGGAAGTCGACCAGATTGCGTTTACTTACGGCAACCTTCTTCTTGCCTTCCACAATCTGTTTGGCCGCTCGCCGACAGATCTTTCCAATCTGTCTTTCCAGCTCGCGCACGCCCGCTTCCCGAGTGTACTCGTAGATGATATCCTCCAGCACCCCCTTCGATACGGAGAGCTGCTTCGCCATGAGGCCCGCTTCTTTCCGCTGCTTGGGCAAGAGAAAGCGCCGAGCAATCTCGTACTTCTCCCGGTCCGTGTAACCGGGAATGCGAATCACTTCCATGCGGTCCAAGAGAGGCGCCGGTATGGTATCCATGCTATTGGCCGTGGTGACAAACATGACCCGGGAGAGGTCAAAGGGAATCTCCAGATAGCGATCCTGAAAGCTGTTATTCTGCTCGGGATCCAGGACCTCCAGGAGCGCACTGGCGGGATCGCCGCGGAAGTCACTGCCGATCTTATCCACCTCGTCAAAGAGAAAGACGGGGTTCATGGACTCCGCTTTGATCATCTGGGAGATGATGCGCCCCGGCATGGACCCGATATAGGTCCGGCGATGGCCGCGAATCTCCGATTCATCCGTCACTCCGCCCAGGCGCATGGAGGTGAATTTTCGACCCAGGGCTTCCGCAATGGAACGGACGATGGAGGTTTTCCCCACACCGGGAGGGCCCACCAGGCAGAGAATCGAACCCTTGGAATCATCCCTCAGCTGTCGCACCGCAATGAATTCCAGAATCCGTTCCTTCACCTCTTTTAGGCCATAGTGGTGTCGGTCAAGAATCTTGCGGCTCTTAGCGATGTCCTTCGTCTCCTTGGTATATTCGTGCCAGGGCAGATCCAAGATCGTGTCCAGATAGGTCCTGGTCACATTCATCTCCGGGGACATCTGCGGAACATAGCCAAGGCGTTCAATCTCACGGAGAATCGGTTCTTCGACCTCTTCATCGAGGTCCAGCTCTTCAATTTTTTCCGTGTAATAATCCACCAGGGAGTCCGGATCGCCACCGCCATCTCCCAGCTCCTCTTTGATGATGTTCATCTGCTCCCGAAGCAGATATTCCTTCTGAGATTGCTGGAGTCGTTCCGTTGCGGACTCCATGAGCTCCTGATCCAGTTTTGCCAGGCCCTGTTGCAAACTCAACTGCCGCTGGATGAGGATGAGACGGTCGATTACATCGGTTTCCTGTAAAATCTCAAGTTTCACCGCCAGGCTCACCCCCAGATTGTGGGCGATCTGGTCACCCAGCTTCCCGGGGTCCATGGTCTCCACCAGGGGAGTAAGGAAGGATTCGGGCATGCTGGTGGTGTTCTTAAAATAGGAGATTGCCTCCTTGGCGGTGAGCTGAATGATCATATGATCCCGCTCCGATAAGCGGAGTTTCTCGGGATGGTAGATGTAATCCTGCACCTCCCCTTCCAGGATCGGCTCCCTGCGGGCGATCTGGGTGAGGCGGGAGCGGAAGAGCCCTTCCACAAGCACCTTGCTGTAGCCTCCCGGAACCCGCACCGATTGATGAATATCGATCACGGTTCCGAAGGTGCCCTCCGTTTCTCGATGCGCCGGGTCCTGGAAGGGCCCATTCCCGGTGATCAATAGGATCTTCTGCTTCTGCTTGGCCGCATATTCCACCGTCCGCTCCGCTTCCTCCGAATCCAGGTCAAAGTAAGTCGTCTCGCCGGGAAACACTACGGTGTTCTGGACCATTAAAATCGGACGGACCGTTTTTGTCGTTTCATAATAATTCTGGGTCATCCGTTACCTCCTGATAAAAAACAGCCGGTGCCCCGGCTGTTATCGTTATTTTTCTTCAGTAGCTTCCTTCTTGTTCGCCTTCTTCGAAGAACGCTTTAACTGTGGCTTTTCTTCTCCGGAAACCACCTTGTCGGTAATCACGCAGTCGGTTACCTCTTTCTCATCCGGTAAGGCATACATGGTTTCCATCAGCAGGCTTTCCATCAAGGACCGAAGTCCTCTTGCCCCCATCTTGCGTTGGTAGCTCTTTTCCGCAATGGCATGAATTGCCTCTTTGGTGATCTCCAAGTCCACCCCGTCCAGCCGGAAAAGCTCCCGGTATTGTTTCACCAGGGCATTTTTCGGCTCTAGGAGGATTCGCTCCAGGGTGTGGGCGGTGAGTTCTTCCAAAGTGACAATGACGGGAATCCGTCCGATCAGCTCCGGAATGAGGCCAAACTTCATCAGGTCCTCGGGAATCACGGACTTAAGGGTGTCCGTCAGGCTCTCCTCCGAAACGGGTTTAATCTTTTGTCCAAAGCCGATGGAATTGCTGTCCCGCCGCTTTTTAATCACCCGGTCGATGCCATCAAAGGCCCCTCCCACGATGAAGAGGATGTTGGACGTATCCACCTGGATATACTCCTGGTTGGGATGCTTCCTTCCTCCCTGGGGCGGAACATTCGCAATGGTTCCTTCCACCAGCTTCAGAAGAGCCTGTTGCACACCCTCTCCGGACACATCCCGAGTGATTGATGGGTTCTCGGACTTGCGAGCAATTTTATCCAGCTCATCGATATAGATGATGCCGTGCTCGGCGCGGTCCACATCAAAGTCAGCCGCCTGAAGCAGCTTTAAGATGATGTTTTCCACATCCTCTCCCACATAGCCCGCTTCCGTTAAGGTCGTCGCATCCGCAATGGCAAAGGGGACGTCAAGGACTCTCGCTAAGGTCTGGGCCAAGAGGGTCTTGCCGGACCCCGTTGGGCCGATTAAGCAGATATTGGACTTTTGAATCTCCACATCCGCCTCTTCCTGCCGATAGATTCTCTTATAGTGGTTATAGACAGCAACGGAGAGTGCCTTTTTGGCATTCTCCTGCTCAATGACATATTCGTCCAGCGTTTCCTTGATTTCGCGAGGACTCGGTAGCTCTTTGTGACTTTTTTCTGCGGGCATGGCAGCGCGTTCGGCTTCAATAATGTCCGCACAGAGGTCCACACACTCATTGCAGATGTAGATTCCCTCGGGTCCCGCAATCATCCGGTCAACTTCCTCTGAACTCTTGCCACAAAAAGAGCAATATACCTGCTCTTCCTGGTATTTCGCCATACTTTCTCCTACTCTTTTCTCTGGTCAATCACACGGTCAATGAGGCCGTACTTCATGGCTTCCTCAGCGCTCAGCCAGCGGTCACGATCCGTATCCCTTGCGATCACTTCCTTGCTCTGGCCCGTGGCATCCGCGAGAATCTGGTTGATCCTCTCTCTGGTTTCCAGGATTTTCTTCGCCGTGATCTCAATATCGGAAGCCATACCCTGTGCACCGCCCGAGGGCTGGTGAATCATCACATCGGCATTCGGAAGGGCAAAGCGCTTCCCCTTCTCTCCCGCTGCCAACAGAACCGCCCCCATGCTGGCCGCCATCCCGATGCAGATCGTGGAGACATCCGGCTGAATATAATTCATGGTATCGTAAATCGCCAGACCGGCAGTGACCTCCCCACCCGGCGAATTGATATAGAGTTGAATATCCTTGGCAGGATCCACATGCTCCAAATAGAGGAGCTGAGCAACAATTAAGTCTGCCATATGCGTTTCAATTGGGCCCGAGACGAAAATGATTCGTTCCTCCAGGAGGCGCGAATAGATATCGTACGCCCGCTCTCCCCGATTGGTCTGTTCAATTACTGTAGGAATTAATGGCATGGTAACCTTCTTTCTAAGTTGTTCTTCCTTCGAAGAACCCAAGCTCGACTCAGAGAAGAAAGCCTACTTCTCTTCCTTCTCCTCCACCGAAGCGTCCTCTTTTTCTGCTTCTTTCTTGGAAGACTTCTTCGCTACCTTTTCTTCTTTCTTGTCCTCTTTGTCGGCCTCTTCTTTCGGCTCCACATATTGGACCTGTTCCATCAGGTAATCGATCGCTTTTCTCTTTTTCAGGTCTTCTTTTACATAGACCGTGTTTCCACTGTCCTTTACCCGTTTTGCGAAATCATCGATATCCTTCGCCCCATAAACCTCTCCGAGACGGCGAATCTCTTTTTCGGCTTCCTCATCTGTGACTTCCAGCTTCTGCTCTTCCGCCAGGCTCTCCAGAACCAGGTCGCCCGATACGCGAACCTCGGCCATCGGCTTGTACTGTTCTCTTAATTGCTCCATGGTCATCTTGGTGTAGGTCAGGTATTGGTCCAGTTTCAGACCCATCTGCTGCACCTGGTTGGCAAGGTTGCGAACCTCGTCCTCCACCTGGTCATCGATCATCGCTTTCGGTACCTTCACATTGGAGATCTCAATGAGCTTTTCAATAGCTTCGTTCTCCTGCTGTGCCTTTACCGACTTTTCCGCTTCCTCCATCAGGTCCTTGCGAATGGATTCCCGGTATTCTTCCAGGGTGTCATACTCGGAAACATCCTGGGCGAATTCGTCGTTGAGTTCGGGAAGGTCCTTCTCGCGGATCTCATGAAGCTTGCATGCAAATTCCGCTTCTTTTCCCGCCAGCTCTTTGGCGTGGTAGTCCTCCGGGAAAGTCACCTTGACCACAAAGTCCTCTCCGGACTCATGGCCAACCACCTGGTCCTCAAAGCCGGGGATAAAGGTCTTGGACCCCAAGGTAAGCTCATACTTCTCGGCAGAGCCGCCCTGGAATTCTTCGCCATCGATGCTTCCCTTATAGTCAAGAACCACGGTGTCTCCGTCTTTTGCAGGACGGTCCGTCACAGGGCGAGCGACCGCGTTCTTTTTCTGCTCATTTTCCATGACCTGCCGGATGGCCTCATCGCTCACCTTGGCTTCTTTCTTTTCCACCTCGATCTTGTGATAGTCACCGAGTTGGGGATGCGGCTTTAGCTCCGTGGTGATCGTAAAGACAACGGGTTTGCCCTTCTCCAAGGTTGCTACATCCACATCCGGACGTCCGATCGGTTCCAGCTCCAGCTCTTCCGTCGCACTTTGCAATAACTCCGGAAGAATGGCGTTGAGTGCATCCTCATAGAAGACCCCACTCCCGTAGTTGGCTTCAATGATTTGCCGGGGAGCATGACCCTTGCGGAAACCCGGAATGGAAAAACGGCCACGGCTCCTCTGATAAACTTTCTGAACCTCTTCTTCAAAGCAATCCCAATCTGTATCAACCGTATAGACGGCTTTATTCTCTTCTTTTGATTTTAATTCGACTGTCATCTTTCTACTCCTTTATAAAAATTCCAATGTGTTCCCCTCCATCGGGCAAGAACGCAATCTATTTAGTTATTTTAACATAGAATCGCTGAAATTACACCATCGGTCCCTGCACAAATAAAAAAGTCGACCGAAGCCGACTTTCTCTGCAAAAGATTGACTTAAAAGGCAATGATAATTCCGCCATCATTGGCATAGACCGTGCTTAACCCAGTGCCTTCCACAACGTGAATCTCCGCTCCTGTGTCCTGTCCCACCAGTGAGCAAAAATAGTCCGCCCGGTCCGGTCGGTTGATGTGGCAAATCCACAGACGCTTCTCCTCTTTTTGGGCAATCTCTTCTCGGACCAACTCCGCCAAGGCCTGTAAGGCACTGTTCATGCCTCTCTTGATTTTTGCCACCTTGACTTCTCCCTCCACGCCTTTACAGATGGGATGAATCGATAGCTTGGAGGCGACCTTGCCCGCATACTTGGGAATTCGACCGGATTTGATCATCGAGGAAAGATCATCGAGCACAAAATAGGTGCTCCCTTGGGAAATGTAGGCTTCCCCTTTTTGAACAATCTCCTCAAAGGAAAGTCCTTCTTCCAGCCATCCCCCCAATTTCCAACAGATGCGGCTTTCGCCCACACTGGCGGATTGACTGTCAAAAACATGGAAGCGCCGATTCCCCTCCTCCTCCTCCAATTGGCGTACTGCCATGCAGGCATTGGAGTAGGTCCCGGAGAGCTTGCTGGAGATGGTAACGATAAACCCTTCCTGCGCATCACCAATCGCATCGATAAAAGACTGCGGGGAGGGTCCTCCGGTCTTGGGGATCTCCGAAGCCCGGGCAATCTCTTTAATGAAAGAGGGGATGTCCATCGAGCCATCATCCAGAAAGGAGTGCCCCTCGAGCGTGATGGGAAAGGCAACACGGCGAAGATCGATCCGCTTTTCCAGATCTTCATTTAACTCACTGCATGAATCCGCAACAATAATTGCCGTCATTGTGTTCCTCCTTGATTTGTTCTCCCTCGCTCTCTGCCGAATGCCAGTAGCTCCTGTCTCTCGTTCTGCAACTTCCCCTGTATTACCAACCGGAGCATTTCTTGGAGAGTTTCGCCAAGAACTTTTCCTCGATTATACCCTATTTTTAACAAATCTTTCCCTGTTATCTGTAAATCCTGAAGACGGTAGCAGAGTTTTTGGTCCACATAGTCCCCAACCCGCCGCTGTAATAGATGCCCCTGTTGCGGCGAAAAAAACTGCATCCAGGAAAAAAGCAGGGACCATTTCCCCTCGTATCGGTTCATCCACCACAGCACCTCTTCCCGGCTCCGGGGAAGCGGCTCACCGCACGACCGAAGGAGAAAGGCCAGATTTTCCTGTCGCTCTCTCGAACTGTGGAAACGACGTAAGAGCTTCTTTCCCTGTTCCGCTTGGAGGGCTGCCTCATCTTTCGCCAGCATGGGAAAGCCGGGAGAAGGGGCTCTTTCCCCTCCCTCGGCAAAGAATACAAAACTCGCCCACCGCAGATCCAGCTGTTGGGGAAGCCGGTCGAAGCGGGGATTCGAAAAAGGATGTAAGTCCGGAAAGAGAACGGCAAACAGCCCACTCATCTCCAAGAGCTCGATGGCCAGGGAAGGCGAGCTCCCAAGAAAACAACGATCCAATTCCTCCAGACTCCGCTCCACGCTCACGCGAGCCAGGGCGGGGGCCTGGTCCCGAAGGGCAAGAAAGAGGTCTTCGTCCATGGAGAGTTGAAAGCGGGCAGCAAAGCGAACCGCACGAAGCATGCGAAGAGCATCCTCTTCCATTCTTTCCCGGGCATTTCCCACTGCCACCAGGCGCCCCTCCTTCAGATGGCTGCGCCCATGGAACAGGTCAAGAAGCCCTTGCTGCGGATTCCAGGCCATGGCATTCATGGTAAAGTCTCTTCTTTTTAAGTCCTCTTCCACGGAAGAGGAATAGGAGACCTCATCGGGATGCCGTCCATCGGAATACCCCCTTTCCCGGCGAAAAGTGGTGACCTCAAAGATCCGGTCCTGAAACAAGACCCGAACCGTCCCAAAAGCCTTGCCCACATCGAGCGTTTTGCAGTCCGAAAAGAGGGCTTCGATCTCCTCGGGAAGGGCATCGGTTGTAATATCCTCATCATGGTTGGGGATGCCCAGAAGCCCATCCCGAACCGCACCGCCCACCAACCAGGCCCGGTAGCCCGCCTGCTTAAAGCGGTCCAGCAGGGCGAGCGCCGGGGCGGAAAAATGGAGAGACTCTTCGCCAAGCACCCGTCGCTCTTCCGTCTTCGTCTGCAAAAGGGTCTCCTTCCTACTTGGCCTCTTCGACAAGCAGGCCTTCCTCCTCGATGGTGGCGATGATCCGGTCCACAGCTTGTTCACAGACCGCTTCCTCCGGATGCTCCGCCATGACCCGGAGGAGGGGCTCCGTGCCGGAGGGACGAACCAGGGTTCTCCCCTCGGTGCCGAGCTTTTGATTCACCGCTTCTATGGTCTCCTTCACCTTCTCATTTTCCAAGACCGCATTTTTATCCGCTACCCTGACATTTTTCAGAATCTGGGGATAGGCCGTGAAGTCACTGTAGAGCTTGGACAGACTCGTCTTCTCCTCCACGATGATTTCCATCAGGCGAATGGCGGTAAGCACCCCATCCCCCGTCGTTGCATACTTGGAGAAAATGATATGGCCCGATTGTTCTCCGCCCACGGCATACCCATTGCTGAGCATCTCCTTTGCCACATACTTGTCTCCTACCGGCGTCTGAATGTAGTCGATGCCCGCTCGTTCCAAGGCCTTATACAGGCCAAAATTTGACATGACCGTGGTGACCACCGTGTTCTTCGGAAGGGCGTTCTGCGCCTTGAGGTTGGTTCCCGAAATGTAGATAATCGCATCGCCATTCACAACCTGTCCCTTTTCGTCCACCGCCAGGCAGCGATCGGCATCGCCATCAAAGGCAAAGCCACAATCCAGGCCCTCCTTTTTCACGGTTTCCACCAGGGAATCGATATGGGTCGACCCGCAGTCCACGTTGATGTTCAGTCCATTGGGCTGGTCATGAATCACCACGGTGTCCGCGCCTAGGGCATCAAACACATTTTTCGCGATGGTAAAAGAAGCGCCGTTGGCACAGTCCAAGGCCACACGCTTGCCCTTAAAGGAACGCCGCACCGTCGAAATGAGGTAGCCAATGTAGCGATTGCGTCCAAAGACATAATCCTTGGTCTCCCCAATCTCTTCCCTCTGTGCCAGTGGAAGATCATCCTGGGGACGGTCGATGTAGGCCTCGATCTTCTCCAAAATTTCCTCTTCCATCTTCGTGCCGCTGGCACCAATCAGCTTTATCCCGTTATCATGAAAGGGATTGTGGCTGGCGGAAATCATGATTCCGCAATCAAAATCATCCGCCTGTACAATATAGGACACGCTGGGCGTCGTTGTCACGTGGAGCAAGTAGCAATCACTCCCACTGCTCGTGATTCCCGCCGCCAGGGCATTCTCCAGCATATAGCTGGACCGTCTGGTATCCTTGCCAATGACAATCCGGGCTCGCTTTCCTTCCTTGCGGTAATAATTGCCTAAATATCGGCCGATCCGGTAGGCATGGATGGCCGTCAAACTCTGATTAGCTTCCCCGCGAAATCCATCGGTTCCAAAATATTTCATAAACTTCCTCCCACAGGTTTCATTGCCTTTTTTCTCATTTTACATGAAAGCCGCAAGTTCTGCACCTATCCCCTTGCCTCAGGAATTCGACCGCTTCCATTCGATAAAGGACCGGTAGAGTTCATTTTTGGAGACCCCCTGTTCTTGGGCAACCTCTTTGACGGCATCACGCGAGGAAGCTCCGGCCTCTACCCTGGTCGCAACGCGCTCACAGAGTTGTTCAAAATCCTCCGCTCCCGCCTCCGCGTCCGTTGCCTGCGGTCCCAGGATGAGAACAAACTCCCCTCGCTCCTCCACGGGAAGGGTGCCTGCCTCTTTCCCCGAAAAACGGATGAGCTCCTCATACTTCTTGGTCCACTCTCGGGCAAGGGCCATCTCCCGGTCCGGCCACCGCTTGCCGAATTCTTGAAGGCTCTTTCGAATGCGATGGGGAGCCTCATAAATCAGGGCCGTGTGGGACGCATGATCCAGTTCCTCTAAGACCGCCCTTCGCTCCTTTCCCTTTCTTGGCAGAAAGCCGTAAAACAGAAAGCTGCCATCCCCAATCCCGGAGGCTACATATGCCGTCACCGCCGCCGACGGTCCCGGTAACACCGTGTAGGGCAGGCCCCGCTTTTGTGCCTCCCGCAAGACAATGGTCCCGGGGTCGGAAATCCCCGGCATCCCGGCATCTGACACCAGGACAACCACCTGACCGCTCTCCACCCGATCCAGGAGGTCGTGGGACCTCTCCTGCTCATTGAACTTATGGTAAGAAAGAAGGGGCTTATGAATTCGATAGTGTTGAAGGAGCACCGATGTGTGCCGGGTATCCTCACAGGCAATCACATCGCATTCCCGGAGCAACTTGATCCCCCGCAGGGTCATGTCGTCCAGGTTCCCAATGGGCGTCGGAAGAAGGATTAATTTTCCTGCTCTCATAAGAACTCCTTTCCATAAAAAAAGAAGCCCCCGAAATGGGGACTTCTCCGGTTCGCTAGACTTATTCCGGAATGATGGAATCGGTCGGGCATACGGCAGCGCAAGCACCACAGTCAATGCAGGTATCCGGATTGATTTTGTAGATGTCGCCTTCCGTAATAGAGTCTGTCGGGCATTCTCCCTGACAAGATCCGCAAGCAATGCAAGTTTCTTGAATTTTATAAGCCATCTAAGTATCCTCCTTCTTGGTTTGTCTTCATAATAACACGGTCTCAAAGAAAGCACAATAGAGGAAAATAGCGACGCTTATCCCTTAATGACGGCCCCGCGATTTTTTGATTCGCCCCTTCATCGCGTAGGGTTCCCGGTAGGTCGCCCCGCGATGCTTCGCCCGTGATTGCTCCTTCTTGTTCTCTCTTTTGGGAGCACGGGAGGCGCCGGAATTCTCTTTCCTATTGTCCTTGGGACGGTCGGACGGACCTTCTTCCGTCAAACAGTCCGACTTCGATGACTCCGCCCGGGACGACGAGGGAACTTCTTTTTCCTTCGGTGCCGCTTGCTCACTGCTGGGTGCATCCTTGCGGTCCTCCGATGGCTCGCTTTGCGCGGTCGCTTTGGAATCCTCGCTTTCGACATCCAGGGAATCACAAACCACCGCTGCGGAATCCAGGGGATCCTCCGTGCATCCTCCACAGCAAGCCCCGCAGCGATCCCGGGTTTGTTGTGCTTCGGCCTCACGCTGCTTTCGCTTCTCTCCCTCCGTGACAAAAACATGACCCTCTAAACTGGGAAGGAGGTCCGGTCGCGGCAGGCCCTTCTTGCGACGAGCCAAGACCTCAATCTCATCCACGGGGTAGTAGTGCTCATCTTCCGTGTTGTCTTCCTTGTAGACATGAACCCGTACCCGTTTCTGAAGGACGTCTCGATCCAGCACATAGCCCTGACCGTCCTCCGTAAGGACGAGGGTGCCCTTCGCGGGAACCTTTTTCACATTTTCCAGGTAGACATCCTGCTCGTAATTTAGGCAGCACATGAGGCGACCACAGATTCCCGAGATCTTGGTGGGATTTAAGGAGAGCCCCTGCGTCTTGGCCATCTTGATGGAAACGGGAGCAAAGTCCGTCATGTAGCGGTGACAACAGATTTCCTGGCCACAGGCGCCAATCCCCCCGATCATCTTGGCCTGGTCTCGAACGCCGATTTGGCGCAACTCAATGCGGGTCCGGAAGGTTTGCGCCAGATCCCGAACGAGCTTTCGAAAATCCACCCGGTCTTCGGAGGTGAAGTAAAAGGTGAGTTTGCTCCGGTCGAAGGTATACTCCGATTCCACCAGGTGCATATCCAGTCCATGTTCCAGGATTTTTTGCTCACAGATGAGGAAGGCCTCCTGGGCTTTCTGCCAATTTCCTTCCCGCTGCTGTTGATCCTCTTCATCCGCAATACGGAGAATCGGCAACACGGCTTGAGGAATCATTTCCTCCGGTAACTCAATATTATCTATGCTCACGGTTCCAAATTCCATGCCCCGCTCTGTCTCTACAATAACCCCTTGTTCTTTTTTTAATTTTCTTCCCTCAGGATCAAAATAGTAAACTTTTCCGGAACGCTGAAACCGAACCCCAATGATTTCAGTCATTCAGTCCTCCTGACTACGCTGCATCCGCAGGTGGTCATCCATTAATTTTATTGAAAGGGACTCGAAGGTCCCAACATGAGTAGTAGATGTTCCAAAGCCAACCGGCGATTAAGATGGAGCCGGTTGACTCTCTGTCTCGTTTGTTCTGTCCAATCCATCGCCCGACTGATTCTTGCCAAGGGCAAATCCGGGGCGACCTTTTCCAAAGAAGCCTGCAGGGGAAAGGCAAGTGTCTCCTCCAAACTTCCCGTTTGAAACGCCAACAACTTTTGAAAATAGAGTAAAATTCGGTCAAAGATATCCTCTTGGTCACTCCAAGTTTTCATCCCACGGTCATTGCAAAAAACAGGCTCTAAATTCCCCCGGAGAGCTCCTTCCAGGAGCGGAAATAAATCCTCAAGACTCCGTCCCCGGGAACGGTCGATCCGGTAATTCACCTCTTGCAGCCGAGACTGCACCGTGGGGAGAAGTTTCGACCGGTTATTGCTTAACAGGAGCCAAACCACATAGCCGGGAGGCTCCTCCAAAGACTTCAGCAGGGCATTTTGGCAAACCGCACTCATGTCCCCCGCATAGTCGAGTAAAAAGACACGATAGCGACCTTCCAGGGGCTGCACGAAGAGGCTGCGAATCATCTCACGAATGCGGTCCACACGAATGGTCTCTTCCTCCACGTGAATAAAATCGGGACAGTTTCCACTGTCAAAGCGGAGGGGATCACTTCCCCCTAAGTCCACCAAAATCCGTCGTGCGAGCACTTGCCCCGCCGTAAGAAGCGAGGGATAGCTTCCCGTGAGAAGGTAGGCATGGGAGAGATTCTTCCCGGTAATCGAGGAGAAGGAAGTCCCCGTTTCCCGCTGTTCTTGCGCCGGCACAGCGACTAGAGCCGGTGCATGGCATCAATATCGAGCTGGAAGACCGTCGCCCCACCGACTTCAATCTCAATGGGCATCGAGGGATACACGCTCGCATCCAGCTGCGGGTTCATCATCGGCGTGATGGTCTTTCTCCGCTGGCAGTTGTTGTGAATAATCTCCAGGGCGTCATCCAATTGGTCATCATGGACACCCAAGAAAAGCGTGGTGTTTCCGCTCTTCAAAAAGCCTCCCGTCGAAGAGAGCTTTGTCACCCGAAATTCATGCTCCACCAAGTCCTCCATGAGCGGCGTCGCATCACTATCTTGAACGATACAGATTAACAGTTTCATTGTTTTTCCTCCCAAGCTTTTTTAATCGCAGCCCAAGCCTCCTCGGCAACAAGATTGGCAGGCTTGCTGGCATCGATTCTCACCACTCGTTTTTGAAAAGGCAGGGCCTTCCCATACCCTTCATAAACCATGCGATGAAAGTCATTCCCCGCCTTTTCCAGGCGATCGGGCTTCTGGTGTCGGGCCTTCCGCTTTAGAACGGTGATCGGATCCACATCTAAGAAGATGGTGAGATCCGCTTCCACGCCCCCACAGGCAAAGCGACTCAAGTCGTATACCTCAGAAATCCCCAGCTTTCTTGCCCAACCTTGGTAGGCTAAGGAGCTCAATATATAGCGATCGGTCACCACAATGCGACCGGCTTCCAGATTTGGAATAATTTTTTCATGCACATGCTGCGCACGAGAGGCCGCATAGAGCAGGGCTTCGCAATGGGGATCCATGGCGACATTTCCCCGGTCTAACAGGATATCCCGGATTTTTTCTCCGATGGGGGTGCCTCCCGGTTCCCGGGTATAGACCACATCCCAGCTCTCCCGGCGGAAATATTTCTTTAAAGTGTTTAGGATTGTACTTTTCCCGGACCCATCCGAGCCCTCAAGCGCAATAAATAAGCCCTTCATGCTTCCTCTTTTCCAGTCTTATTTTACCACAAATCTTCATTTCGTTCTGATTCGTCCACATCGATGGAATCAATTTCCTCCAAGAGCTCCGGCAGAGACAGATCGGAACCCATTACCAGTCCTCCGCGAGGAGAGAGGGAGATGGGACCTGTCCCGATTCCATCCGGCATGGCGGCTCTTTTGAATTGATTGCCAAGGAAGCGTTGGAAAAAGAGGCACAGGGTTCGTTTGATCTCGGCTTCCGGATAGCGATTCCCAAAGGCCTGTTTGGCACCCGTTAACAGCTTGCGGACCGAGAACCGATACTTAGAAAAATAATACAGAAAATAATCATGAAGTTCATAGGATCCGATCAGCTCCTCGGTCTTCTGCGTGATCTCCCCCTCCTTGGGCGGAAGCAGCTCCGGAGAGATGGGGGTCGCCACGATATCCAGAAGGACAGACTGCGCTTCCATCAGGTGTTCGGCTTCATAGCGAACCAGGGCCCGCGCCAGGGTTTTGGGAATGCTGCCGTTGACGCCGTAGTTGGACATCTGGTCTCCGTTAAAGGTGCACCAGCCCAGGGCGATTTCGCTCAGGTCTCCCGTTCCCACGACAAGCCCCCCCTCCTTATTTGCCAGGTCCAATAAAATTTGTGTGCGTTCCCGGGCCTGCGCGTTTTCAAAGGCGGTCGAGTAGTCTCCCTGAGAGAGACCAATGTCTGCAAAATGCCGGTCCAGCACCGGTTTCAGCGAAATCTCCTGAAAGGAGACGCCGAGACTCTCACACAGCGTCTTTGCATTGGAATGGGTCCGACTTCCCGTGCCGTAGGCCGGCATGGTGATCGCATGGATCCCGGAAAGGGGAAGCCCCCGGCGAAGAAAGGCGCGCCGACAGACGAGAAGGGCAAGGCAGGAATCCAAGCCCCCGGAAATTCCGAGCCAAACTTTTGTGGCGGAGATTGCCTGAATTCGATGGGCAAGCCCCGCGGCTTGAATGCGAAGAATCTCCTCCCTCCCCTGGTCCTCCGTAGGAACGAAGGGGAAGGGGTTCATCGGTCTCTCCCAGGGGGCATCAAGCGTCCGCAGGGGGTCGACCGAAAGAAAGATGGTCGGACGATGGTCCCCTTCCCGCACACTTTCTCCCCACCTTCTGTTTTTCTTTTGCCGTTTTGCACGAAGAATGTCCAGATCGATATCCGCAAAGAGAAAGAGATCCTCCCCTCTCGCCTTCTCCGTGGCAAGAGAAGCGGCGCGCAGGGTTTTTCCTCCCTCCACGATCCACTGCTCTCCCGAAAAGAGAAGATCTCGCGCAGAGTCGCTCTCCCGGCTGGAGGCTACCACAAGACCAAGGCCTCGCGAAGACCAAGCGAGAAAACGCGCCTCATTTTCCATGCGGCTGTTTCCCTCCCAGGGGAGTGCGGTGGGGCAGAGAATCAGGTCACAGTTCTCTTCCCGGCATCGTTTCATCTCTTCCGGATCCGTTTCACTTACCGAGAACTGAATTTGAAAGCCACAATCCCGAACTCCTTCCTCACGGAAGCAGAGCCGGGAGTCGAGCAGGATTTCCTCCCCGCCCTCCTGCGAAAGGTAGCAAGACTCCTTCGGTGCCGGTGAAAACGTCCGACATAGGGGCTCCTCCAGCGAAAAGGACGGTCGGGGAATCAGCCCCAGCAGCTCCCCCCGACAAACTCCCGCCATGCAATCGTAGCATTCTCCCTGATGGATCACGGGCAGACCGACAAAAAACGGGAAGGAAAAGCGGCTGCTCTCATCGACTAGCGTTTCCAAAGCTTCCCATGATTTCTTCGCAAGAAAGGGCATGGAAAAAAGGTCCCCACAGCTATAGCCGGAGAGGCTGAGTTCGGGAAACAGGGCAAGCTCCACCTTTTCCCGTTCCATCTGTTCCAAAATTTCAAGAATCCTTTCCCCGTTATAAGCGGGATTCCCGGTTTTACAGAGTGGGGAAGCACAAGCCACTCGAATCATCTGATACATCACAATCCTCTTTCTTTTTTAGGGCTGATCTCATAAAAAAAGTGCAGTCGCCCTGGACGACTGCACCTTCCCTTATTCCTGGGGCGTGTTAGAAAGAACGTAAGAATAGAGCCAGGCGTCCACCTGACCGCCATCCGATTTCTGAATCGTCCCATGGACCCAGACGGCATCTCCCTCCATCTGCGCCTCTTTCACAAAAATCGTCTCGCCGGGAATCGCCGATCCCAAAACGGAGCTGGCCGTGCCCACTCCCTCTCTCATGTTCGCCCGTTTTACGATCTGAAATTTTTTACCGACCCAAGTATCCGGCTTGGTGTTATCGCTTTCTCCATCCGTCAAGGGTTTAACGGCGGACTCGCTTGCCGCCTTATCCGGGGCGGGGGCACTGCTCGTGGACGCCGCCTGGGATTGACCCGTTTCTTCTCCCGAAGAAGCTTGCTCGGTGGCCGTGGGCAGGGCCTTGTTGCCACTGCGTCGGCTGGACATGTTGATAAACTGATTGGCCAGGAACCAAAGAATAAACAGGATCAGGATGACCCCAATGACGACGCTGATAATCCCGGCGGCATCCGGTTCTCCCACCTGTTTTTTCTTTTTATCCTCTGCCCGCTTCGGATTCTTCTCTGTCATTTCCTCCCCCTTTATCGACTAGTCACCGAAACCAATTCCCATCATTCTGGCTTCCTGAATCATGGGATCATCCTTGGGCACCAACTTTAAGCGGCCGGCGGTTTCCTCCAAGGGAATGGTTTCTAACCGGTTATTCTTTACCACGATGAGTTTTCCATAGTCCTTCTCGACCACCGCCTGGGCGCCTCTCGCGCCAATGCGGCTTGCAATCACACGGTCCAAGGGCTTGGGAGATCCTCCTCGTTGCATGTGGCCCGGAACGGTCACTCGCACCTCCGAACCCGTCTTCTCCGCGATGGATGCCGCCACCCGGTAGGCCACGGAAGGATAGCTGGTATCCTTCTGCAGCTTTTTCAGCTCCTTCTTGCTCATCGCCGCTTCCTCGACCGACTGGGCTCCTTCTGCCACGGCGATGATGGAGAACTTATTGTCCTGCTCCCGCCGGCGGGCGATATTTTCACAAATGCTATCCACGCTATAGGGGATTTCGGGGAGCAGGATGACGTCGGCCCCTCCGGCGATCCCCGCATATAAGGCCAACCAACCCACTTTATGACCCATGATCTCCACGATGAAGACCCGGCTGTGGCTGGCCGCGGTGGTGTGAATGCAATCGATGGTGTTGGTCGCAATATCCAACGCACTGTAGAAGCCAAAGGTCATCTCCGTCCCATAGATGTCGTTGTCAATGGTTTTTGGGAGACCAATCACATTCATTCCCTGCTGGGAGAGGAGATTTGCCGTTTTCAGGGACCCATTGCCCCCGAGAACGACCAGGCAGTCCAAGTGGTTCCGCTCATAATTGCCCTTCATGAGTTCGATTTTATCGTTGCCATACTCATCCGGATCCTGAATATACTTAAAGCTCTGTCGGCTGGTTCCGAGAATGGTACCGCCCATGGAGAGCAGCCCGGAAAAATCCTCCGCCTTCATCTCTCGGTACTCGTTATACATAAAACCATAATAACCATTGGTAAAACCGATAATGGATAATTTGCGATCATTATGATACAGGGCTTTTGCCAAACCGCGCATGGTGGCGTTTAGGCTCTGACAATCCCCCCCGCTGGTTAACAGTCCAATTCGTAATGACATATTGCCCCCTTATCTTTTCGGGATTTCGAAAATATTCTACCACAAGACAGGACCAGAATGAACCCGGAAACAGGCTACGTGATATACTGAGGGCAAAAGAAACCCCGAAAGAAGGAGGCTTGAGATGCGGTTAAAAAAGCGACAAGGACCCGTCGACCGGATCCTGGAAATCGATCCCTGGTTACGCCCCTATCGAAGTGAGTTAGAGCGACGCAGCGAGGTCTATCGGACAAAGCGAAAAGAGCTCCTCACGGAAGGCCAAACGCTGAAAGATTTTGCCAACGGCGCCAAATATTTCGGCTTTCACCGCACCCCCGAGGGATGGGTGTATCGAGAATGGGCTCCCCAGGCAGAAGCCCTGTTCTTGGTGGGAGAGTTCAATTCCTGGAATCCGAAGTCTCATCCCCTGACCCCCAAAGAAAACGGAGAGTGGGTCATCTCCCTCCCCGGAAAAGACGCCCTGCAGGCAGGACAGCGGATTAAGGTGCTTGTTCGCTCCCGAGGCAGGGATCTCTACCGAATCCCCCTGTATATTCACCGGGTGGAGCAGGTCGTCCATGACGATGGTTCCATTGACTGGATCGGATTGATCACCGATCCCGAAGCCTCCTACCCCTGGTCCGATCAAAACTATCACCACAAGAGAGGACAGGCCCCTTTTATCTATGAGGCCCATGTCGGACTGGCCCAGGAGAAGGCGGGAATCGGCAGCTACCGAGAATTTGCAGACCGGATCCTGCCCCGCATCAAAAAGGCAGGCTATACCTATGTCCAGCTCATGGGCATCATGCAACACCCCTACTATGCTTCCTTTGGCTATCATGTCAGCAATTTCTTTGCCGCCACCTCCTGGTTTGGCCCTCCCGAGGACTTCAAATATTTGGTAAATCAGGCCCACCGGATGGGAATCGGTGTTCTCATGGACCTGGTTCATTCGCATGCCGCAAAAAATATGGAGGAAGGCATCAACGCTTTTGACGGCACGCAGGAGCAATTCTTCTATCCCGGGGATCGGGGCTACCACCCCCTCTGGGACTCCATGTGCTTTAATTACGGAAAAAATCAGGTGCTCCACTTCCTCCTTTCCAACCTGAAATACTGGCTGGAGGAGTACCACCTGGATGGCTTTCGCTTTGACGGAGTCAGTTCCATGCTCTATTGGAATCATGGGGATGGGATGGCCTTTGACTCCTATGAGAAGTACTTTTCCCCCAACACCAATGACGATGCCTGCTGCTATCTGATGTTGGCGACGGAGCTCGTCCACAGCGTGAAGAGAAACGCGCTCCTCATCGCGGAAGACATGAGTGGCATGCCCGGCCTTTGTCTTCCGATCAAAGACGGAGGCTTTGGCTTTGCCTATCGCTTAGCCATGGGCATGCCGGACCTCTGGATTCGCTACATGAAAACGGATGATCATGATTGGAATATGGGGGAGCTCTACCACGAGTTCACCACGCGCCGCCCCCGAGAGAAAAAAATCGCCTATGCGGAGAGTCATGATCAGGCGATCGTCGGAGATAAAACCCTCTTCTTTTGGCTGGCCGAGCCGGACCTCTACTGGCACATGAACAAGGAGGACGACAACTGGCGAATCGATCGGGCGATGGCCCTTCACAAGATGATCCGCTTGCTCACGATTTCCACGGGATCCGACGGCTACCTGAATTTCATCGGAAATGAATTCGGCCATCCGGAATGGATTGATTTCCCCCGGGCAGAAAACCAGTGGTCCTACCAATTTTGTCGCCGACAGTGGCACCTGGCGGACGATGAGCATCTTAAATACGGACAGCTGCAGCAATTTGATCGGGACATGATTGCCCTGATGAAGGACCACCAATTGATGGGCCCCCAAGGGTTAGAGCTGCTCCTTCTGGACCAGGCGAGAATGCTCCTGGTCTACCAAAACCATGACCATCTCTTTCTCTTTAACTTCCATCCCCAGAACTCCTATGAACACCTGCAGATTCCCCTTCCGCGGTCGGGTGTCTTCCAAACGATCTTTTCCACCGACCGGTCCCTCTACGGAGGTTTTGTGCGCATCGACGAAGCGGTCTCCTACGAGAGCCGGGAAATTCAGAACCGGGACTTTTCCAATGGCCTCTACATCTATCTGCCCTCCCGAACCGCCCTGGTCCTCCGCTGCCAATCTCCTTCCCGGAAGACCCGATAAGCTCGCCGAGGGACATGAGTATCAACCTTACCAACCGCTTTCGTGACCCGCACGGGGTCAAAAAAAAGGAGCTCTCTCGAGCTCCTTTTTTGCCGGCAATTTTCCTTATTTACTTTTCCATGAGCTTCTGCAGCTTTTTACTGAAGGCCACGGGATCCTCCAGGGGCAAACCTTCAATGAGGCGGGCCTGCTCGTAAAGCAGGTGGGTGTACTCGGAGAGCTTGTCCTTGTCCCGGTCTTCCACCATCTGTAGCATCTTCGCAAAGATGGGATGCTTGGGATTCACTTCCAGCACCTTCTGTGCCTTCATGTGCTCCGCACCCGGTTGCCCGTGGAAGGCTTTCTCCATCTCAATGGAAATTTCCCCCTGGGAGACGAGAACCACTGCATCTTCCGCCAAGCGCTGGGACCGCTTCACATCAACAACCTCCTCGTTGAGGATCTCTTTCATCTCGGCAAAGAGGGCTTCTTCCTTTTTCTGGGCCTCTTCCCCCAGCTCTTCCTGCTCGTTTTCGGGGGAGAAATCCTCGGAAAGGACGGATTGGAAGGGGTGACCCTTATAGTCCCGCATGGCCTTGATGGTGAACTCATCAATCCGTTCCGTCAGGTATAGGACGACCTGGCCGTCTTTCTTCAGCTTGTCCATGACGGGAAGCCGGTCAATCTGCCGGCTCGACTCGCCGGTTGCATAGTAGATGGGCTTGGGTTCACTTTCGTTTTTGTCATCTTTTTCCTTGGTCTCGTCCTCGGTTTCGGGAGCCTTCTTCTCTTCTTCCTTTTCCGTATCTTCGGAAATCGCAGGGTCTTTTCCCTCCATCCGTGCGAGCAGTTCTTCCAGGGTCTCCTTCTTCTCCGATTGGGAGGAAGAATAGAGGAGGAGGTCCGCCAGGGGGTCTTTCTTCGCTCCGTAGCTCTGATAGATGCCCGCCTTCAGGTCCGTTCCGAACGTGCCGAAGAAGGTTTCATACTTTTCCCGATCGTTTCTCAGCAGTTTCTTGAGTTCCTCCACCACCTTGGCCTCGAGCTTCTTCGAAATCGCCAGGAGCCGCCGATCTTTTTGAAGGGTTTCGCGAGAGATGTTCAGGCTGAAGTCATCCGAACTCACGATGCCTTTCACGAAGGCAAGATAGTCGGGAAGGAGTTCATCGGCATGGTCCATGATCTTGACCCCTCGGGAATACAGGCTCAGTCCCGCCTTATAGTCCTTGCTGTAATAGTCGAAGGGGCGCTGAGAGGGAATGTAAAGAATGGCCCGGTAGGAAAGCGCACCATCGGCAATCACATGGGTCCAGGCCAGGGGCCGGTCAAAGCCGAAATGCTCCTGCTGGTAGAAATTGATATAGTCCTCCTCCTTCAACTCGTTCTTCGTCTTGTTCCAGATCGGTTGCATCGAGTTGAGGGTTTCCAGCTCCTGCACTTCTTCGTATTTGGGCTCTTTTTTCTCTTCCTTGTCCTCTTTCGCATCCGCTTCTTTTTCTTCCTCCTCTTCCACCTTGTGACGATGGGTCACCTCCATCTGAATCGGGTAGCGAATGTAGTTGGAATAGCGTTCGACCAGGGACCGCAAGGTATACTCCTCCAGGAAGGCATCCATGTCCTCCCCTTCTTCATTCTCCCGGAGGTGAAGGATGACATCGGTGCCAACCCGGTCTCTTTCCGCTTCTTTGATGGTGTAGCCATCAATCCCGTTACTCTCCCACAGATTGGCTTTCACCTGACCATAGGCACGCGAGAGCACCTGAACCCGGTCCGCCACCATGAAAGCCGAATAAAAGCCAACCCCAAATTGGCCGATGATGTTGGAGACGTCCCTTGTGGAATCGGCCTGCTTAAAATCCAGGGTGCCGCTGTGGGCGATGGTTCCCAGATTTTTCTCCAGCTCCTCCGCATTCATTCCGATTCCGGTATCGGAGATGGTCAAGGTTCTCTGTTCCTTATTCGGCGTCAAACGGATGGAAAATTTCTCCCGGTCAAAGGAAATCTCGGGATCCTCCAAACTCTTCACATACATCTTATCGATGGCATCGCTGGCATTGGAAATCAGTTCTCTTAAAAAGATCTCCTTCTCCGTATAAATGGAATGGATCATCATGTCCAGCAATTTCCCGGACTCTGCCTTAAACTTTTTCACGCTTTGCCCTCACTTTCTATCTCATAAAGCCAACCGTCGTTGGCAGCTCGGTGTTGTTATCACTCTTTAAATATGAGTGCTAAATTATTGTAAGAAAAAAAGCCTCCCTTGTCAAGGAAGGCTGCTTCCTCTTCTCCGTTGAAAAGGAAACCGCCCCCACAAAGAGGCTTTTGCTTTCCCTAAATTTCCCCCGTTTTCTTCCAATGGGAGACCTCCCTTGCCAGCGCAAGACGGCAGACCACGCCCTTCAAAATGCTGGAGAGACTCATGCCCATCCATACGCCACTCACCCCAAAATGAGGAACAAAAAGGTAAGCAAAGGGAACACGGGCCACATTAAAAATAATGCTGATCACCGAGGGGGGGACAGTTTTTCCCAGACCGTTAAAGGAACAGGAAGAGCCGGTTTCCAGGGTCATGAAGGGCTCCGACAGGGAGAAAATCAATAAGTAGGCTCCTCCAAGCCGGGTCGTTTCCGGATTGTTGGGAATGAAGATTTGAAAAATCGGATAGCGGAAAAGCAGAAAAATCAGCATGGCAAAACAGCCGATCCCCCAGACGGTGCGAAGGCCGATACGCATAATCCGAAGAACCCGCTCCCTGCTTCCCGCCCCCACATTCTGACCGATCATGGAAGTCATTGCCCATCCAAAGCTGTCCGCGGTCATCCAGGAAATCGACTCAATCTCGCTGCCCATGGAGGTCACCGCCATGCCCGCCGCACCAAAATCTGCGATGATTCGACTCAGAAACATGGTGATTCCCGCATGAACCATGCTGATCAAGGATACCGGCAGGCCCAGCTTCGTCATTGCCAGCCACCGTCCCCAATCCGGCTTTCCTTGCAATCTCGCCTGGGAGAGGATCGGATTTCCGGTCCGGGTTGCCCGCGCAAAGAGGAGAAAAACGACCAGCTGAGCAAACGTGGTTGCAAAACCCGCCCCAAACATGCCCCATTGGGGAAAGGGACCCAGACCAAAGATCAAAAAGGGGTCCATGATCACGTTGATGATGAGACCGATGGCATTGATCCGAAAGGGAGATAGGGAATCTCCCAGGCTCTGAAAGGCCTGGGAGTAGAGGACGTTCAGCATGTCGAAGAAGACGCCGATCATCACAATCCGTCCATAGCTCTCCGCATAGCCATTGACCACCTGTCCCAGACCATAGGCTTGGATAAAGGGGCGCATGATCAACTCCATGAACAGCACAAAGAAGAACGCGACACAGAAAGCGAGCTGGTAGCCCGACCGCATCCAGTGAGCCGTCTCCTTGCGATCCCTGGCCCCATAGGCCTGGGCCATGTACACGCCCATTCCCGTCTGTGCAATCATGGAGACCGCTTCCCCCATCCACATGATGAAGCCAAGGATTCCCACGGCCGCAACGGCATCCGCATTGATTCGGCCGATCCACATCATATCCGTCAAGTTATATGCCATGCGGACCAGGGCCGTAAGCATAAAAGGGGCCGAAAATCGTAACAATGACGGAAAAATCGGTCCCTTTAGTAAATCAATATTTTTCGCTGAAAAACTATTCCACAGTGACATCTACTCTCTCACAATGTAATCCCAACATCGTCTCCACGTCTTCTTTTACCTGCTCCTGCACCTTGGCCACCACTTCCAGGATGACCGATTCCCGGTCCACGCCCACGGTGAGATCCGTAATCAGGGTGCGCCCTTCGATGGCGGTGTGAATGCTCTTATAATAATGTCTCCGGAGGGCAGAGGTTCTTGCATCCAATCCTCGAACATAGGTGATGCCCTCCACACGGGCAGCCGCCATGGCGATGACCGTGTTAATTACTTCATCAGAAACCAGGCACTTTCCGCCGACAAATTCTGCCATGATACTCTCCTTTTCTAGGCTTTTTATCGCCTTTCTTCTTCCGAGCTCTCTTGTGTGAGATAGGATATCCAAGCCGGTAGGTCCATCTCCTCAAAGCCATTCAGCCATTTATGCGCCAACCGCTTCAGGGCTTCCCGGTTCTGTTCATAGGAGGGATCCATCAGGGCGACCGTATCCATTCCCGTGTTTCGTGCGGTCACAATCGCATAAAGAGCATCATCAAATAAGACAACCTCCTCCGGCTTTCTGGAAAAACGCGTTGCACAGGCTTGGAAAAAGTGCTTATCGTTTTTTGCATATCCATCCACCGAAGAACTGTAGACGAAATCAAAGTAGGGGCGAATCCCCGTGTGCTCCAAGGCAATCTCCGCCATTTCCAGGGGGGTTGCGGTTCCCATACCCAGGGCAAAACCCGCCTTTTGAAAGGCCCGGAGCATCTCCTCTACGCCCTTTCGCAGCTCCACTTCCTCATCATAGAATCGGGCCATCTCGTCTCGAATGTCCTGCTCCACCCGGTCCACATCAATCTGTGTCCCATTCTGCTCATTCATCAAGCGAACCGCTTCACTCACTCCCGCCGTAACCACCAAATCATAGTCCAGGAGCCGGGTGTCCATTTCCAACCGATGGAGACAATCCATTTCGGTGTCCTTCCAATGCTTCATGGAGTCTACCAGGGTGCCATCCATATCAAACAATAAAGCTTTCATGTAATCTCCGATCTCGGGTAATAGTTCTCCGACTAGTATATCAAAAAAAAGGGGACCTCTGCCAAAAGCTTTATTAAAGAGGAATAAAGGGCACCGCCTCAGGGCATGGATTCCCGAGATTCGGGTAAAAAGAGACAAAACAGAACCGGGTAAAGGGATCTCTCTTGCACAATCCCAAATTTTAAGTTATCTTTGCCAAGAGAAAAGAAAGAAGGCCGGGATGATGACGGAGGATGAAAAAAAAATACAAACCGCAACTCACTCGCAAAGACCCCTTCGCGTTGGCTTCTGCGATTCGGGCTTAGGCGGGTTTACCGTTCTGCGGTACTTTATGGATGCGTTCCCCTGGATGGATTGTGTCTATTATGGAGACAACGCGCGCGCTCCCTATGGGGACCTATCGCTCACCCAGTTACAAAAATACGCGGGAGAATTGCGGGATTTTTTTCTCCGGCAGAAGGTCGATGCCATCGTGGTGGCCTGCAATACCATCTCTTCAAATGCCTTGGATATCATGAAGGACCACTTCCCCTTCCCGGTGATTGGGACCATCCTTCCCGGGGCGAAGGGCGCCGTGGATGCCTGGCTGGCCTTGCAGGGGGAAGATCCCGCGAAGGCAGACATGATCGGTGTCATTGCCACCTCGAAAACCGTCCAGTCCCACGCCTATCGGGAGGCGATTCATGCGATTCACCCGGATTTGAAGGTCCAGGAATTGGCCTGTCCCCTCTTCGTTCCCGCGATTGAGGGAAGGAAGCAGGGGGAACCCCTGCTTCCTCTCGTTCACCGTCAACTGTCCTCCTGGAAATCTTCCTGTCCTCCCGTTGTGGTAATGGGCTGCACCCACTATCCCATCATTGAGCAGGAATTACAGCAGGTATTGGGCTCCAGTGTGGTCCTGATCAATCCCGCCCATTGGATGTTGGAGGCCTTCGTCCGGGAATGGAAGCGGGCCTTCGGATCCCATCCGGATCGACAGCTTCCTCCTTTCGAACGCGACCACCGAACCGTGGAAATCTACACCAGCGGAGATGCCCACGCCATCAAGAAGGCCGCCCTCCATCTCCTGCCACTGGGACCGGCGACACGATTCTCCTTCCACTCCCAACCCCTCTCCCACTGAGATTGTCCCGTCGACATTCGCTATTCTTCCCTCCTTTTGCCTGCATACATTGTGAAAAAAGGACAAAAAAAATCCCGCGCTAGGCGGGAATTTTTCCGCTGTGGGTTGGGGATCCCCAACAGCTGGTGTCCGAGACACATTGGAGGGTATCATCGAGGGAGGAAAGAGGTCCTCGTCTCCTCGACTCTTATGATAGAACGCCTCCTTAAAATCTAAACATAAATTTTGTAAACGCTCTGTAAAATATTTCCTGTCTAGTATTCGATTCCTTCTCGCGCCATGACCCCCTGGGTGTAATAGTGCTTAATTTCTTTCATTTCCGTCACCAGGTCTGCCGCCTCGATCACCTTGGGATCGGCATAGCGACCCGTTAGCACCAGTTCCATGTGCGCCGGCTTGTTTTTAATCAGACCCAGCACATCCTCCACCTTGATCAGGTCCAAGAAGGTGGCATTGTTGATCTCATCCAGAATCAGCACATCGCATTCTTCCTTTTTCATGGCTTCCTGAGCCCGGGCGATTCCCTTGAAGGCAATGGCCTGGTCCTCCTCGGTCGGCTGGTTCATGATAAAGTGGTCTAACCCATATTGCTCGATTGTGAAATGGGGAAGAAAGTCTCCGGCCTTCAGTTCGGCATAATTCATCCCCTTCATAAATTGGATCATCAGCACCTTATCTCCCGCACAATTGGCGCGAAGGGCCAATCCCAACGAAGCGGTGGTCTTTCCCTTACCGCTTCCGGTATAGACTTGTACATATCCTTCCTCACGCATGATAGCTTCCTCCCTTTAAAATTATTCGTTCGAATCACCCTTATTATAATAACTATCTTGAGGTTTCGCGGATTTCTTTTTCTCCTTGCCCATGGGGCAAAGATAGCGGGGCTTTCCCAGACTCTTCGTTCCGTATTCGATGGCCGCTGCCGGACAGTGGCAGATACAGGCCATGCAGTGGGTACAGGCCCCCGTCCACTGGGGCCGATTCTTTCGCATCCGAATTCCATTGACCGGGCAAAGCCGGCTGCAAAGCCCACAACCGATGCAAGTGTTCTTGCTGTAAAAGGGCTTGGAGCGAACCGTAAATCGATAGAAAAGGGGGTTGATGATCCGGCTTTTCCCGCGATCCATCAGACTGGGTCCGGGACTCTGAAAGGCTCTTCCGGCAAAAATGGTAGCCGCGGTTTCCCGGAGTGCGGGAAGGGCCTTTTCAATGATTCGCCGAGCCTCCTCCTCTTCGGGCGCGGAAAACATGGCAATATAGTTTTCCGGCATCACAAGCTTGGCCGTCCCCAGATAGAGCAAGCCTAATTTTTGGCATAGATTTTTGTTGAAGTGGGGAGCGTTGCCTATCTCACTCCCACAGTTCATGACAAACCAGGTTCGACAGCCCGAAGGAAGGTCTGCCTTTGTGAGCCAGTCTTCCACGATTCTCGGAATTCGCCAGCCATAGGTGGGAAGGACCAAAATCAGTTTCTCAAGGGGCGGAAGAAAATAGTCTCCCTGCTTGATCTTCTCGTTGAGGGATACCGTCTTCTCCCGGCATCGTTGTGCCAACTCTTGGGCAAGAAAGGCACTGTTTCCCGTTCCCGAAAAGTAAAGGATCATTCCGCCGCCTCCTTCCAGTGCCTTGCCTGTTCAAAATCCTCCTGTCGATACAGGACCAGGCCCACTTCCTCAGAAGGATTTTCTTTTAAAAATCCTTCGATTTCCGACACGGCGACCAGAAAGGCCTCCTTCTTGGGATAGCCATAGACCCCGGCAGAAATCAGGGGAAAAAGCACCCTGGTTGCACCCTTATCCACTGCCGCTTGGAGGCAGGACCGATAACAGGAGCGAAGAAGCTTTTCTTCTCCCTGCTTTCCATCCCGGTAAATCGGTCCCACGGTGTGGATCACATAGGTCGCCTTCAGCCGATACGCTCCCGTCACCTTCGCCCGGCCCGTTTTGCAGCCTCCCAGGCCCTTACATTCTCGGAGGAGGTCCGGTCCTGCCGCCTGGTGGATGGCGCCATCGACCCCTCCCCCGCCTAACAGGGTGGGATTCGCTGCATTGACAATGGCATCCGCCTCCATGGTCGTGATGTCTCCCTGTAACAATTGAAACGGCATCTTGCCCTCCTTTCTTCTCCTCTCTAGTGTATCGGAAAGGGGGCAAAGAAAACACCGCTTAGGCAATAAAATGAAAACTCCGGATGCTTAGATGGACCACCGGTATCGACGAACCCATTGTTCGCACTCCACGCATCGGGGACGGCCTTACTCGGCCTCTTCGGGAAGGATGCCTCCGTTTGAGCGCATGAAAAAATTCCCATCCCTGAAATTTCAGGGATGGGAATTCTTGAATTCGGAGACGGTGGGATTCGAACCCACGTGTCCCGGAAGGGACAAACTGATTTCGAGTCAGCCCCGTTATGACCACTTCGATACGTCTCCATGGATTCATTACGTTTGTCCATATTACCTCTTATTTTCACTTTTTGCAAGAGGTCAATGGCAGGGAACATCCAAGACCCGCTTTTCGGTAAAAGCGGGTCCAACGTTCAAAGAACGCGGACAGGCTTCGGCCTCCTAGGGCAAAAAGTCCCAGGCGCAGCCCTCCACCATCAAATTGTAGCGAATATAGCGCGCTTGCAGGAGGGACGGAAGCAGAAAGGCATATTTCACCCCATTGAGCAGTCTCTTTCGCAGCGTTTCCTGCTCCATTAAATACGACTCCACCCGTTCATAAATCGCCTCCTCATCCTCCAAGAGGGCGCGATGTAAGCGGTGCAATTTTCCCCCAAGCTCCTTTCCATATAGGCGAGCCTGCCGGGGATCCCAAAAGACCTCGGCATCCGGAACACTCCGCAGGAGAAGGAAGAGCGTCCTTTCCATGGCGGTTCCCAAAAAAACGGTATAATATTCCTCCCCACTCGGCCCCACCTCCGGACTCAAGACAAGGCCCGGACAGTAGCGATCCTGCAAGCGGTCAAGAGCACGAGAACAGAGGGCATCTTGAAACCAATCCGGGCTCGGGTGGACCAGCTGTTGGGCCATCTCCCGCCTGAGGGCACTGCTCACGGTGCCTTCCCCCCCTCCAAAAGAAGGAGCTTTCCCACGGCCGGCTTCCTCCACATGGATGGCCCCAATCCGGTCCTCAATGGAGCTGATTTTCCAGACACGGGCCGATAAGAGGAACTTTGCCCCGGGAATCATCTCCGGGGACAGGGGAAGGTGCCCGATCTCCTGCTTTCCATGGAGCACCCGGTACTCCCTGGCGACGGGAAAGCAGGCAAAAAAATCGTATCGTCCCGTGATGGACTCCCCCCGTAGGCCGATGATATATTCTGCTTCCTCCGCCGGAAGGAGCTCCAAAATCTCTCGCTCCAAAAGATCCTCCAGGAGCAGGTCAAGCTCCTCCTCTTCCAAAAAACTCCAAAGGGCCGATTGGGTCACAAAGCGATGAATCTCTTTTTCCGTCAGACCATTGTACTGAAGAATTCGGCCCAACAGTTGATGGGCGAAAAGGTCATAGGGCTTGGGAATCGCCTGGAAGGCATCCAACTTTCCCTCCTTGACCATGGCCAAGGCCGCCAGACTTTGCAAAAGAGAAAAATCATCGGACACATGGAGGTGCAGCCGGCGAGGGGCGGGCACAAGCCGGCCCGTCTTCGGATCAAGGACTTCCCCACGGCCGCTTCTTCCCAATCTTTGGGAAAGCTGAATGGCGGAGTAAGGTGCTTC
Organism: uncultured Tissierellia bacterium; assembly: GCA_937923265.1. GTDB lineage: Bacteria > Bacillota > Clostridia > Tissierellales > Peptoniphilaceae > CALAJY01. The sequence goes on along the minus strand of CALAJY010000026.1, from coordinate 75,838 downwards.
CACCTGAGCGACCGCATCCACGGTTCCGATATCGATGCCAAGCTCCAAAGTGGACGTTGCACAGATCACATATCGGGCGTGCGGTCTTCGCACGAATTCTTCCGCTTCCTTCCGCAATTCTTTCTCCACGGAGGAGTGGTGGGCAAAAACGGAGAGGGCTCTCCCCTCCTTTGCCGCCCTCCGCTTGATGGCATCCGCAATCAACTCCACGCGGGAGCGAGAATTGGGAAAAACGAGCAGATTTTCCTCACTTGCCTGCCGATAAAGCGCGTCCCATTGCAGGCTCGTTACGGCATCGTCCCCCTCCGATTCCTCAGCCCGCGGGAAAAAATGAAGATCGTATTCCAGGGGTGCCTCTCCCCGATCGAGGAGGAGAGCGCAGGGGCGATCCGAAGGAAAAAAGGATTTTGCATCCGGGTAGTTCTCTTCCGCCAAGGTCGCACTGAGCCCAAAATACCGGGGGGAGCTGCCCGTCGTCTCCCTCACCCTCTCCAACAGGGAGCGAAGTTGAACGCCCCGTTCCCCCGACAAAAAGGCATGCAGTTCATCCACGATGATAAATTCCACGGAAGAGAGGAGGGTCTCCACCCGGCCGGGATGGAGGTCCAACATTGCCTCCAGGGATTCCGGTGTGATCATCAGGATGCCCCGGGGGTCCTTTAAAAGCTTTTTCTTTTTTGAGGCATTCGCTTCCCCATGCCAGGCAACAATCGGCAAATCGAACGCCTGACAGAGTTCATGAATCCTCCGAAACTGGTCATTGATAAGGGCAATCAGCGGAGAGACCATCAGGATTCGGACCCCTCCCCCCTGAAAATTCGCCTGGGAAATGGCCGGCAAAAACGCCGCTTCCGTCTTTCCGGAGGCCGTGGGTGCGCAGAGAATGAGGTTGTGATCCGAGGAATAACACATTTGAATGGCGGCTTCCTGGATGGGACGAAGCCGCTTCCAGCCCTGTTCATAAATATACTGTTTTAGGGGATAGGCCAAGCGGTCATAGGCATTCATTACTCCTCCTTTTAGGCGCTTTTTTAAAGGATTTCAATGGAAAGATCATCATCGTGGTCTTGGGCATCCCGGGTCATGACCCCCAGCCGGCCAAAGCGGCTCTGCAAGATATCCTTGGGTTCCTTGTCCGGGTTCTGTTCCGCCAGCTGCAGGAGATCGATAAAATCCTTAATCACGGACCGGGGCGTTAAGAATTCCTCCGCACCCGGACGATTGAGCTGGGCCTGCATAAACCGGGCAATCTCCTGGGGAGAAAAGGCGGGATCAAAGGGATACACGGTGCGATACAGCTCTTGGAGCTTCTCCAGCAAGGTGTAAATTTCCTCGGGGGATAGGGGCTTCAGCTGTTGCACCGTGCTCCGTTGATCGGCAAGCTCCTGTAAATTCTCCGATGCCAGGCCAAATCGTCCCTTTAACGCCCCATAGGAAGACATGCCCCGACGTTCGTCGTAGACAGCCTTCCTGGTTGCGGCAAAGTTAAGAAACAGGCCTTGCACATTTCCTCCCTTGCAATCATTGTAAAGGTTGAGAATTCGCTCGTAATTTTGCTCCCGACTCTGGGCACGGGCAAGCTTGTAGAGGTTCACCAGCTCATCAAAGTTTGCCACAAGGCCCGCATAGCCGGCCCGGCGAAGCAGTTCCGCCCAATTTTGCAGAGCGTCGGTCCAAGTATCATCATTGATGATCCGGTGGATCTGAAGCTCCTTTTTCGCCTCCGTTTTCGTCTCCATGAGTCCGCCCAACCAGCGAAGGATCTGAAATTGCTTCTGCGGCCGGTTCTCCACCAGGGCTTCCAGGTAGCCCACAAGGGCCTGGGAAAATTCGAAGGCCAGCCCGCCACTTTGAAATTGGGAGAAGTCTCGAAAAATCTCCCGGCGGAGGTCCTGTACCATGGAAGAATCCAGTTGCATCCATTCCTCCCCCCGGTCCAGGGAGAGACCGGAGAAGGCAGGGAGCTTGCCGGACCGTGTTTTGAGGTAGCGGAGCAAAATCGCGGGCAAGGCCTGTCCCTCCTCCGCACCCTGGGTTTGAAGGTGCTTGATGAGCTCCCGATACAGGGCCAGGGCTTTTCCGTCCGAGGCCTGAAAGCGCCTGGTTGGCGTCAAATCTGCCGTGGTGCATGCAAAATTCTTCATCAGGGCCAGCTGCTGAATGGTGCGGAGCATGAAACTCTTGCCCGTTCCAAAATCTCCCACCCAAATTCTCACTTCCGAGGCGCCGTCTTCCACCTGTTCCAAAATGGAGAGAATCTCTTCCGTTTCCGCGGCGCGACCCACCAGTAGGTGTTGGATGCCTTGTTTGGGAACAACGCCGCCTTCCAGAGCACTCAGAATTTGTCGCGCCACGCGGGGACGAATCTTTGTTGGTTTCATGGTCTTATCCCTCCTCATTTTCTTCCAATAGCCAGTCTAAATCCTCGGCTTCCAGGTTCCAGTGGCCCTCTTCCCAGTAGAAGATTCGATCTCCTATCCGCGGAAAATATTCCTCATTCATCTCCTGAATCAGAAGCTTGGGATCCACCCCCTCTGCCCTTTCAAAAGCGGCCAGTTCATCCGGCCGGTGGAGATGCATCCTTCCATCCTTTAATTGTTGCAGAAAACAGAGACGTTGCTCGTTTCCCTCTTGCCCCTTTTTCTCGATTTGAGCCTCCGGCTTCGGAGATGGGGGATGGGGAGGAAACTCTTCCCGCTCTTCCTGCGCTTCCCATCGCTCTTCCTCCGAAAGGGCTCCCTCCCCCAGACTTCCTGCCTCTGCTCTGCCCGGCTTTTCCTGAAAATCCTCACCTTCCCCAAAGAGATCGGAGGAATCCCCTTCCTCCGAGGAGGCTGTGGTCTCCCCGGTAAAGTCGTCCACCAGGGCGACGGTGCGGTCCAACTCTTTTCTCGATTGGAAAATCGCCTGGCGACTCAGGCGTAAATTTTTCTTCTTCGGCCGGGTCCAGCAGGTAAAAAGGAAGCAGAGGGCATGGGCCCATTTCCCTTCTCCGAAGAGGTCGGTCATCCGGTCTCCCTCCTGCGGTGTCAAGCCTTCAAAAAGCTCCGGGAAGAGGGCAGCTCTGCTGTAGGGCCTCCTTTTTCCCTCTCTTGCGCCAAAGCTCTCCTGAAAACAAGCGGCGTTCCGCCAGGCCAAAAGAAAGTCGGGAATGTCCTTCCATCGGCCGGGATGAATCAAGCCCTGCAATTCCTTGGCGAAGCGGGGGGAAAGTTTTTTCTCCTTCTTCCACTTCAGGAGCAGATAGAGGCGGCGGAGCGAGTCTTCCTCATTCCGTCCCGGTCGCCAAAGCTTGCCGGTTTCCTGCTCGCCCAGGACATTCAAAAGAGAGAGGACCTCGCTTCCCTCGGTCTGCCGCAACACCTGTCGAAGAAGACTCGTTCCATAACGGGAGTGCTCGTCTAATTCCAGGATTTCCGCAAAGCGGAGAGGGGGTACCTCACTCACTGCCAGCGTGCCGAAGACCGCCTTCCTCACGGTTAGCGGGAGGCGACGAACCAACACCTCCCGGTCACTCTCCACCCGGATGCCAGGGAGTCCGGAAATCTCTGAGCGAACCCGCTCCTCGCAGAGACGGAGCACATGTCCCATCAGGTCATACTGCTTGGGATTGTTCCACCGTTTGTCCCCCCGCACCACAGAGTGGAGGTAGCGTTTCATGGAAAGATTTCTCCAGACGACCTGGGGCAATTCCAAGGCCTCCTCAAGCACGGTGCAGAGCCGGTCATAGAGTGTCAGCGCGCGAAGCGTCAAGGGGGGACAAAGCCAGAAAAATGACATGCGGTCCGGTTTCACGCGAAAGCGGTGAAGTTGAACCTTGCTAAAAGAATGGTGGGATCGTAACTCCCCCTCGGGGTCCCACCAAACCCGAGGAAAGCCGTCCTTCGTATATCCATAGTAGGCATAAAGAAAGGGGCGGAAGGGGGGCAGGTCCTCTGCTTTTTTTCTTAAAAGGGCCAGAAGGTCCTCCCAGGAGGGGGAATCTAAAAGATAGGTGAAATAATTTCCCGGTAATTCCGGTTCCTCTCGCTCCGGATCGGGGTGATAATGAAACTCCACCAGGCGAAAGGCCAGATGGTAGAGACGGCGCAACGCCACATAGGGGATGAAGTTTCCCTCAAAACGGGCCTCTTCCTCACTGGCCTCTTTTTTGGAAAAGCGCTTTCGATAGAGCAAAAGGTTCAAGAAATTTGCCCCATGTTCAAAAAGAAGACCCGCCTTTTCTTCCAAAAAGCTTCTTCCCGGATCCTGGGAGCTCCCCCAATCCCCCAGCTGGCCCTTCCAATAACCATCGGGCTCATAGCGGTGATTTTCCAGTAGATTTCTCGTTCTCTCCCGCTCCTTGCGCCGAGGGGGCAGCACCTCCGAGCCCTTCCAGTCCGTGACATCTTTTACCAGGGCGGATTCCAGCCGAGCTTGTGCCTTTTTTTGAAGATCTCCATCTTTCAACTGGGACAGCAACCAGCGGTTAAATTCTTCGACCGATTGACTCATCATCTTTTCCTCCCTATCCCTCTTAGTATACCCCAGTTCTTTGCTCCGATAAATTTCCCCTACTTGTTGGAAGGCGACCTTCTTTTGATTATAATGGTACTAATTCTTTGTTTATGTGCCGGCGTGTTGGCAGAACGCTCTCAGAAAGGACTCGCTTTGAATACTGTTTTACTCTTGTATGGAGGAAGGAGCACCGAGCACGAGATTGCCCTTCGAAGTGCCCGAACCATCATCAATGAATTAGATCGGTCATGCTTTGCTCTCAAACTCTATTATGTTGATAAAGAGGGAAAATTTATTTCCGTGGATACCCCGGATCATGTTGAGCTTCCGGAAGACCTGATGGCCAGCACCACAGAATCGCGGTTGGCCAGCCTCCGTACCTTCCTGGAAGACCTGGAAACCATCCCCAACCCGATTGTCTTTCCCATGATCCATGGGCAGACGGGAGAGGATGGAGAGATTCAAGGCCTGTTGCAGACCCTCGATGTCCCCTATGCGGGAAACGGCCTCACCTCGAATGCCGTCTGCATGGATAAGGCATTTGCCAATTACATCCTGCAAGCAGCGGGGATTCCCAAGGCCCCCTTCCTTGTGGTCCGAGACCAAGAATGGGCCGATAATAAGGAAGACGTTCTTCAAAAGCTGGAAGACAAGTTTGGTTATCCCTGCTTTGTCAAACCCGCCAACAACGGGTCTTCGGTCGGCGTAAACCGCGCAACCCGAGACAACGTGGAAGAGGCCATTCAGACCGCCTTCCGCTATGATCATAAGATCGTGATTGAACAGGAAATCGTCGGAAAAGAACTGGAAGTCTCCGTTCTGGGAAACAATCAGGCGCAGGCCTCTCTTCCGGGCAGTTACACCAGCACGAGAGAGCTTTTGGACTATGATGCAAAATACAATGACAAGACCCTGGTGGAAAATGTCCCGCATCCCTTAAGCGAAGACCAGTATCGGAAAATCCGGGCGCTCGCCCTCGATGCCTACCACACGTTGGGCTGTGAGGGACTCGCCCGCGTGGATATTTTCCTGGATGAGAGGGGAAATTTCCTCATCAACGAGATTAACACCATGCCGGGCATGACCCCCTCCAGTCTGGCTCCCAAGCTTTGGACGGAGCTTGCTCACATTTCTTTTGCCGAATATCTCAACCGGATCCTCACCTTTGCCCTGGACTCCTACCGGCGCAGAAAAGAGATTCTCACGGATTGGGGGAAAGAATGAAAGAATTGACCCTGGAACAAATCGCTCGCTTCGCGGGCGGCCAACTGGTCGGCGACAAGGACTGCCGGGTAACGGGGGTTTCCATTGATACCCGGACCCTGTCCCCGGGAGATTTATATATTCCCATTCTCGGGGAACGCTTGGATGGACATCGGTTTATCGACCAGGCCTTTGTGAAAGGGGCACGGTGCAGTTTTATTGACCGCAAGCACCCAAAGCCTCAGGGGCAAAACCTCATCGTGGTGGAGGACACCCTGCTTGCCCTGCAGCGGTTGGCCAAGAATTATCGGGCCTCCCTCCCCGTTCGCACCATTGGGATCACGGGATCCAACGGAAAAACCACCACAAAGGACATTCTGCACTCCGTGCTCAAACAGCACTACCGCACCCAAAAGACGCTGGGAAACCTCAACAACGAGATTGGCGTTCCCCTCACTCTTCTGAAACTCAATCCCGATACCGAGGTGGGCATCGTCGAGATGGGCATGGATAACTTCCACCAGATTGACCGGCTTTCCGATATGGCACAGCCCGAGATGGCCGTGATCACCAACGTGGGAGACGTGCATCTGGAGTGGTTAAAGACCCGAGAAAATGTGGCAAAGGCGAAGCTGGAAATCACCCACCCCATGGATTCCTCCGGCATCTTCTTCTACAACGGCGATGACAGCACCTTAAACACGGTGATTCCCCGGACGGAAATGGCCCCCAAGATCGTGTCCTATGGATGTGGAAGCCAATGTGACCACCGAATCAAGCTGCTTTCTTCCAACGCCGGTGGCAACCGCTTCCTCCTGGATGGAAAGGAGTGGACGGTAAACCTGGTCGGCGGCTACCAGATGTACAATGCCGCCGTGGCCATCCTGATGGCCGAGAATTTGGGCGTCAGCGAGGAAGAAATTCAACGGGGTCTCCAGGTGAATGAACTCACCGCCATGCGAACGGAATTGATGCACTGCGATGGCTTCGACATCCTTGTGGACTGTTACAAGTCCAATCCCCAATCCGTTCTCGAAGCCCTTCACACCGTGGAATTGCTCAGCGGATATAAAAAGCGGATTGCCATCCTGGGCGACATGCTGGAACTCGGAGAGCAGGAAGAAGAGCTCCATCGGGAGATCGGTCGTGCCCTCAAACCGGAGGTCTTCTCGGATGTCCTCTTCTTTGGGGACCTGTCCAAGGCCATGATGGAAGGGGCCCTGGAGCACTTCACCCCGGATCATGTTTTCCACTTTACCAGTAAGGCGGACCTGATCGACCGTGCCAAGTATCTCATCGAATCCTCCAGCCTCGTCCTGGTGAAGGCCTCTCGGGCCCTGCGCCTGGAAGAAGTGGTCGAAGGGATTCGGACCATCACCGCCCGTCCCTACCGACACCGCATTCACGAATCCTAATCCAAAAAACCCGGTGGGTTCGACACCGCCTCGAAAGCGTGTGTCAAACCCACCGGGTTTATTTTTTTTGCAGAAGCAAAAGACCGTCTCCCAGGTTCTTATAGTAGTGAACCTCAAAGTCGTTGCGTTTCCGCACATGGTCATGGAAGCGACGAATCCGGCGGAGAAGATCTTTCGTATGCCGATTGTGCGTCCGCTCCGGATGATCCACCATCCCATGAAATTCCATGTTATCAAAAAGAACGTATCCCCCCGTCACAAGAAAGGGCTTGAAGTGATCTAAATGGCGCTCATATTGTCCCTTGGGGCCGTCCACAAAGATAAAGTCATAGCATCCCTCCGGTTCATAGCTTCCGGCATCGGTGTGAACCACCCGGATGCGTCGGGCAAGTCCCGCCCGGGCAATGTTCGCTCGCGCCTGCCGCACGCGATCCTCGGAGAGTTCCAGGGTGCAAATGGAAAGTTGCGGAAGAGCTTGGGCCATTGATATGGCGGAGTATCCCACGGCGGTTCCGATTTCCAAGAGGCGGTGGGGCTTAACGCTTTGTAATATGTGAATTAAAAAGGCAAGACCCTCTTCCTGCATGATGGGAACATGATCCTGCCGGGCCCTGTCCCGAAGCGCCTCCCGAAAGTCTTTCCCATCGCTCGCATCCATCATTTCCCACATTCCTTCCGAAAATCCTCCAATAAAAATCGGAGACCATCTCGAAATTCAAACTCCTGCTGTTTTTCCACCATCGCTTGCCGATGTTCATAAAGGTTGGTCAGGCTTCCCAGGAAATTTTGACTGCTCATGATTCGCTCATCCAGCAGCTTCCCATAGCCCTTCTCCTCAAAGTAGGCCGCATTGTCCACCTGGTCCCCTCGACTTCCCTTTACGTAAGGAATCAGGAGCATGGGCTTGCGATAGTAGAGGAACTCGAAAATGGAGTTGGACCCTGCCCGGGAGACGATAAGATCCGCCATGGCCAGGACATCTCTCATCTCATCCCGGATGTATTCCACCTGCACATAGCCCGGGCGATCCACCGAGAGCCTCTTTCCCTTTCCAACCCCGTGGAGGATATCAAAGTCCGAAAGCAGGCTGTCCAGATTATGTTCAATCATCTTGTTGATTGCCTGCGCGCCCAGGGACCCTCCCAGCACCACAAGGACCGGTTTCTTTCCGGAGAAGCCGAAGCGGGCCAGTCCCTCTTCCCGGGATCCCCCCTTCAAGCTGTCCCGAATGATGGGGCCCAAATACTCCGCTTTCCCGTGTGGCAGGTAGGAAGCGGTCTTGGGAAAGGTCGTGTAGATCTTTTTGACAAAGCGCATGTTAATCTTGTTTGCGAGCCCCGGGGTCATGTCCGATTCATGGGTCAGGGCCGGAATATGGTTCATCGATGCTCCGATCACAACGGGAACCGACACAAAGCCTCCCTTGGAGAAAACCAGGTCCGGCTTCCATTGGGCCAGCAACTTCTTTGCATGCCCCACTCCTTTAAGGACATGCCCCACGTCCTGCATATTGTTGGCCAGGGCCTTGAGATTGAGACTGCGTCGAAACTTTCCGGTGGGAATCGGAAGATACTCCACCTCGGGAAAGTCCGAGAGCAGGGATCGTTCGATGCCCGCTTCCGATCCCATGTAGGCGACCGTCCATCCCGCCTCCTGCAGGCGCGGTATCAGGGCGAGGTTTAATACGACATGACCGGCGGAACCTCCGCCGGTCAACACAATTCGAGGATTCATTCCGGGACCATCCTTAGTTCTCTTTTTCAATCCGATCGGCTCCAAAATACTTCACCAGGGGCTCCGGAATCGTAATCGAGCCGTCCGCATTCTGGTAATTCTCGAGGATTGCCGCGAAGGTACGACCGACGGCCAGGCCGGATCCGTTGAGGGTGTGAACAAACTGCACATTCCCTTCCTCATCCCGATAGCGAATGTTGGCGCGGCGGGCTTGGAAATCCTCAAAGTTCGAGCAGGAGGAGATCTCCACGTACCGCTCGTAGGAAGGCATCCAAACCTCGATGTCGTGGGTCATCGCCGAAGAGAAGCCCACGTCCCCGGAGCAGAGCTGCACAACGCGGTAGGGAAGGCCCAGTCTCTTTAGCACTTCTTCGGCATCCGCCGTCAGACTCTCCAGCTCATCATAGGAGCCCTCTTGTTTCACGAACTTAACCAGCTCCACCTTGTCAAACTGATGCTGGCGGATGAGTCCTCGCGTGTCTCTTCCCGCAGATCCCGCTTCCCTGCGGAAACAGGGGGTATAAGCGGTGTAGTAAATCGGAAGGTCCTTGCCGTCTAAGATTTCATCTCGATGGTAATTGGTTACGGGAACCTCTGCGGTCGGAATGAGGAAAAGGTCATCCGTCTCGCAGTGGTACATATCCTCCTCGAATTTGGGAAGCTGGCCGGTTCCCGTCATGGATGCACGATTCACCAGGAAGGGAGGCTCCATCTCCTTGTAGTCCTGGTCGACCGTGTGCAAATCCAGCATGAAGTTCACAATGGATCGCTCGAGGCGCGCTCCCTTTCCCGTCATCACCGTGAAGCGAGCTCCCGAAAGTTTTACTCCTCGGTCAAAGTCCAAGAGACCGAGATCCGTTCCCAGGTCCCAGTGTGCTTTGTAGGCAAAATCAAATTCTCTCGGGCTTCCTACCTTTCGTAGCTCCACGTTTTCGCTGTCATCTTTTCCCAGAGGAACCTCTTCATTTAAGATATTGGGAATTCCCAGAAGATTCTCTTTTAACTTTTCATCAATCTCGCTCAGCTTCTGGTCCTGCTCTTTGATCTCATCGCCGAGAACCCTCATGGATTCCACAATCTCCGAAACATCCTCCCCGGCCTTCTTCTTCGCAGGGATCTCCTTGGATACGCGGTTGCGCTCTGCCTTCTTCTCCTCCACCGTGGAGAGAATCGACCGTCTCTGCTCATCCAGATCCAGAACTTCCTGAATGGGATAGGTCCCGTTTCTCTTCTTCAAAGCTTCCACAACCGCCTGGGGATTCTGTCGAATCCGCTTAATATCTAACATGACTCCTCCTCCGTTCTTCCTTTTCATAGGATGTCCCAAGAATGGCTCTTTTCGCTTCCTCGGGAATACCGATCGGCACGAGCCGAATCGGACAATGAATATAAGGATTGGACACCAATCCTTTTTTCAACATTTCGAGACACACAACGAGACCCGGTTCCACGAAGGTCCCCCAGATATTTCCCCGATCCGCATCCAGTCCGGAAGGCAGATCCACGGAAATGGTAAAGATGCGGGACTGGTTGATCTGCTCAATCACCACGGCAGCAACCCCTTTCACCTCGCGGTTGAGTCCCGTGCCAAAAAGGCAGTCAATAATGGTGTTCACCTTTCCCAACTGGGTCATCATCGTGTCTAAGTCTCCCAGGGTTTCCACCTGTGAGACCTCCAGGTTCAGATGCTCTAAAGTGGCCCGATTGACGGAAAACTCCTCACTGGCTCGCTTGGGATCTCCCACCAAAAAGACCCGAACCTCCTTGCCGAGAGCATGCAAGCCCCGGGCAATGGCGAGACCATCCCCTCCATTATTTCCCGTTCCACAGAACACCGCGAAAGAATGTCTCTTTTCCAAATCAATGGCATCAATGGTCCGTAACGCCGCATTTTCCATCAGCAATAAAGAAGGAATTCCTAACTGCTCAATGGCGTAGCGGTCGATGTTCTTCATCTCCTCTGCCGTTACTGCTCTCATAGGCACCTCCTCGTTGATCCATTTACTCTATTGTAGCCTTTTTCCAGAGAGATTGGCAGAAAAACTGCCTAATCCATCTGTTGGCGTAAATCCGATCCGAAAAGATAAATCGGAACAAAGTCTCCCGTGATCCGAGAGGCGATTCGCTCATCGTACAGGCTTTTCAGCTCCAGGGGTTGGACGTTCGAGGAAATCACCGTTGCCTTGTTATGGACCAGACGCCCGTTCAACAGGTCAAAGAACTCCACCAGGGTCTTCTCATTGATAAATTCGGTTCCCAGATCATCAATGATCAAGAGGTCCGCGCTATCGCAAAAGGCCCTTCGATCCTCATATTCCCGCTTCTCCTCCCGATACATAAAGGAATAATCGATGAGGAAGCGAAAGAGCTCAGATGCGGTCTGGTAGAGGACCGTATAGCCCCGGTCCAGGATTGCTTTGGCATAGCAGTTGACCAAATAGGTCTTTCCCACGCCCGTTGCCCCATAAATATAGAGGTTGCGCACCTTCCTCCCGAACGAGGAGACATAGGCATTCTCAAGAATGTGCTTAATCTCCGCCATATTCTCCCGGGGACTGAGGGGCTCCCCGGCTTGCCGGTCCCGGCGAAACAGACCCAGATCAAAATGCTGAAAATTCTGCTCTTCCAATTTCTGCCGGATGGAAGACATGTCATAGGCCTGCTCCACCATCAGCTGTTTGCGGCAGTGACAGGATTTTCCGTTTACAAACCCCTTGTCCTGACAATCCTTGCAGAAAAAGGCGGGTGCCAGGTAATCCTCCCCCTTGCCCAACTGTTTGAAAAAGCTCTTTTCCTTCTTTTCCAATTCCTGCAAGCGGTTTTTATAAGACTCGGCTTCCTTAAGCTTACCCGCAAACCCCGCCTGCATAAATTGCGCCCCGGCCTCCTTCTTCTCCCGATCGAGAGCCGCATAGGCCGGGTACCGATCCAACAAGAGGGCTCTGCGCCGATCACGAAGGCGAAAAGCACGCTTTCGGCGTTCCTGTAAAATATCATGCACCGTCTTTTTCATGATCCTCTACTTCCTCCAGTCCCCGCTTTCGCGCAGCTTCGAGTCTCTTCCGCAGCCACTCCTGCTGGCTCATTTCCTCTTCGCCGGGCCGCCCATGGGCAAAGGCAATCTTTTGCTTGGCGCGGCTCCGACGACCGGTCTTTCGTTTTTCTTTCTTCTCCTGCTGGCGTTCCAAATACTGGTCGAGGCTCTCCATATCCGTGAGCTTTTCAAAGCGAATCCAATTCTCGATGATGGTAAGGATGTAGGAAAAGGACCGACTGCTGGACTCCGACTGCTCGATGGCCTTCTCATAGGCATACACGAAGAAGTTCGCAGAAATCGGATACTGGTCCAGAAGATCTAAAATGGCCCGAATCTCATTTTCCTTCAGTCGCACCCGGTAGCTCAGTCCCGAGGAAAGAAAATCCTCCAAGGCATCAAACATGCGTTTCCGATCCCGGGCCTCCTGCTCCGAAACCTCCGGAACAGGTGGGGAAAGGGGTCCCTCCCCTGCGAAATCGGGCTCCGTTTTGGTCCCCGTGCCGGGGGAAGGAGAAGGAGGTTCCTGTTCCCCGGGATGTTTGCGATCATAGTAACCCGTCCAGAGGAGGACCATGCTTTGGAAATGCAAACAAGGTCCCGCCTGTCCGGGGACCTCAATCACAAGCCCGGTATCCTTCCAAAAGTCCAGGGCTTCCAGCACCTCTTCCTTCGACAGACCGCAGGCGGAAGAAAGATCCTCCAGCGACACGCGGTCCTCTCCACTGTAGCAACAGCGCCAGCCATAGAGATAGACCTTCAACTGGTTGCCGCTGGCCTGCGCAAGAAACGTATCTAAAAACATATTTTCCAGAGGAGTCGATCGAAAATCCGTTTCCTGCTGGTTAAATTCCAGCTCCATGTCCATGGGAATGCTCCCTTCTCAAAGAGGACGCAAAATCCTCTTGATGCAATGTCATCTTCCAAAGTTTGGCATATACAATTCCGTGATGCAGAAAAAACGCATCCTCCTCCCCCGCATAAAGGGCAGGATCCTTTGCTAAATCCTGATTCTCGAAGGGTTCTTCCTCCTCCCCCTGCCGTTGGAACCCCAACTTCTGATAGAGGGCCTGTGCCTGGTGGTTAAACCGGTTGCAGCGGAGATAAATCTCACGGAGCTCCCAGACCCGAAAGCAGTGGTCCAAGAACAGCTCCATGCCCTCTCGCCCGTATCCCCGGGATTGAAAGGCGGGATCCAAAACAATGCCAAACTCCGCCCGGCGACGAAGAAGTTGGAGGTGTTTGATTCCCAGAAAGCCGATAAAGGGATGGTCCTCGATATCCATGGCAAGGTAGCGACTGCCCGCCTCCCGCTTGCTCCGATACCAGAACTCCCTCTCTTTTTGCGTCAGGGTCCCATAATTGTAGCCCAGAAGCAGCGGCGACACATTCTCCTTCCAAAGGCGCATGCGATCACAGTCTTCTTGCTCCAACGGTCGCAAGCGAAGGCGGGGACCCTGCAGGGCCTCCTCAGGCAGTCGGATCATCCTCATAGCTCAAGTCTCCGAATTTCGTCAGCTCCTTGCGGAAATACAATTGCACCGTTCCCGTCGGACCATTTCGATGCTTGGCAACAATCACGTCGGTGATGTTCTGGTTCTCCGTATCCTGGTCATAATAGTCCTCACGATAGAGAAGCATAACCACATCCGCATCCTGCTCAATCGCTCCGGACTCCCTCATGTCGCTCATCATCGGACGCTGTCCCTCCCGAGATTCCGTCTTTCGGGAGAGCTGGGACAGGGCCAACACCGGGCAATCCATCTCTTTGGCCAGGGCTTTCAGACCCCGGGAGATGGTGGAAATTTCTTGCTGCCGGTTCTCGTTTCTCCGCATGTCTTCCACCGTCATCAACTGCAGGTAGTCGATCACAATCAGGTCCAGTCCCTCCTCCATCTTCATGCGGCGGCACTTGGACCGAAGCTCCTGGATGGAGATCGACGAGGTGTCATCGATATAAATGGGAAGATCCTGTAACTTGCTGTAGCCCTCCATGAGCTGGTTCCACTCCTCCGGCTGGATATCCCCGGAGATGATCTTCTGAAGATCGATTTCGGAGGCAATCGAGAGCAGTCGTTGATTGAGCTGGTACTTGCTCATCTCCAAGGAGAAAATCGCCACCCGATAGGGGTGGTTCCCTTCCGCATCCCGGAAGCGGGCAGCATTATAGCCCATGTTCACGCCCAGGGCGGTCTTTCCCATGGAGGGACGGGCCGCCAGCAAAATCAGGTCGGATTTCTGCAGGCCGGAGAGCTGGAGGTCCAGTTCTCGAAAGCCCGTGGAAATTCCCGTGATCTTCCCCTGACTTTTGGATAGGTCCACGATGCGTTGCACCGTATCGTCCAGAAGCTCCTTAATCCGAACCAGTCCCTCATTGAACTGGTTCTGGTTGATCGCAAGAAGCTGCTGCTCGGCGGCTTCCAAAATCGAAGCCGGCTTCTCCGACAGGGTAAAGGCACGCTTCTTGACATCCTCCCCAAAGCTGATCAAAGAGCGAAGCAAAGAATACTGCTTAACCTGCCGAATATAGGAATCCAAACTGCTCACATAAAAAAGGTCATCCATGATTCCGACCAGGTATTCAAAGCCTCCCACCCGGTCCAGGATCCCTTCCCGATTTAAGCAGTCACTAAGGGTCTGAATCTCAATTGGCTCATGCTCACCGGAGAGCTGACTCATCGCCTGAAAAATCTGCCGATGCTTGGGCAGATAAAAGTCCTCACTCCGCAAGGTCTGGGAGACAATATTAATGCTTGTATTATCCAGAAAAATACAGCCTAAAAGCGCGCGCTCCGCCTCGATATTCGCTGGCTGTACCGGCATTGCCTCCGTCATAACTACTCCTCTTCCACGCGGACCTTCAATTTTGCAAGCATCTCCGGATAAACGCGAACGGCAACCTCCGTTGTCCCCGTGGTGCGAATGGACTCCGCAAGCTCTAACTTTTTCTTATCGATGGAAAGGCCGAGTTGCTCCTCCAGGGCTTGCGAAATATCGGCGGCCGTCACCGAGCCGAACAGCTTTCCTTCCGAACCGCTCTTCGCCTTCAGCGTGATTTCCGAGGCTTCCAGCTTGGCCTTCAGGGCTTCTGCCTGGGCCCGATTTTCCTTTTCCTGTTGGGCCTTCTCCTTCTGTTCCTGTTTCCACCGTTTCACCACCTGCGGGGTAGCTTCCACCGCCAGCTGGTTCTTGGCCAAAAAGTTATTGAAATAGCCCGGCTTGGCGTTCACCAAGTCGCCTTCTTTTCCCATGCCCTTGACATCGTTAAGCAGGATTACTTTCATCGTCTTCCTCCTCCTTCATATACTCTCGAATGGCTTCTTTTAATTTCTCTTTCGCTTCTTCCATGGATAGGGGCATCTGGGTGGCAGCCGCCGTCAGATGGCCTCCGCCTCCCAACTTTTCCATAATCAACTGTACGGACACATCTCCCAAGCTTCGCCCGGAAATATGAATCTTTCCATGGGCCGGGGTCAGCACAAAAGAAGCATCCACCCCACGAATATTCAACAAATCATCTGCCGCCTGGGAGGCAATCAGGCTTCCTCCCTCCATCTCCTGGGGAAAGGTTCCGATCATGGTATGGTGGTCAAACGGCTCCGCGGAAGTGATGATCTCCGATCGATAGCGCATCAGATCATAATCATCTTTAAACAGCTGCTTGATGACGATCGAGTCCGCCCCCTGCCGCTTCAAAAAGGCAGCGGCTTCAAAGGTCCGAGTTCCCGTCTGGTAAAAGAAATTCTTGGTATCCACGGTGATTCCCGCCAAAAGTCCCTCGGCAACCACCTGGGGTAAATTGACATCATCCATGGTATAGCTGAAAAGTTCGGTGACCAGCTCCGAGGCGGAAGAGGCGTAGGGTTCAATATAGGACACCTCGGCGTTCGAGATGTAACCCGCTCCCCGTCGATGATGGTCGACGATGATAATGCGATTCCCATGGTCCAAAAGGTCCGGCAGGGACACCGAATCATGGCGATGGTTGTCGACAACGACGATGAGGGACGCCGCCTCTCTTTTCTTGGCGCCTTCCTCCCCGAACAGTATCTTTTCTTTGAGATCCGGCAGGTCCTTGATGGACTTGTTGTACAGATTTTCGATGGCCGGGTTGACCTCATCCAATACGATATAGCCTTTTCGATCCAGGTTTTCCACCAGGGTCAACATTCCCAGGGCGGATCCATAGGCATCCATATCCGGATTCTGGTGGGGCAAGATCAAAACATTGGACGCTTCTTCGATGAAAGAGCGAATCGTGTTGGCCATGACCCGGGCCTTCACCTTCGTGTAGCGCTCCGTCGCCTGGGTTTTCCCACCGTAATAATCCAGCGTCTCCCGATTCTTCAAGACCACCTGGTCGCCGCCTCGAGACAGGGCGATATCAATCGCCTGCCGAGACTCCTCCATCAACTGGTAGGGTTCATGGTCCCCGTAGCCGATTCCAATGGATACCGTCGGCGTGATGGGCGCATCATCCACAATTTCTCGCACGCTTTCCAAGAGACTGAACTTGTCCTTCTTCGCCTGGTTGAGGGCAATCTGGCTGAGCACCATCAGGTAACGGTCGGACTCATACTTCACGAGAAGTCCTTCGTAGCGCTGGGCATAGGCGGAAATCAGCCGGTCCACCTGAGCCATCACAATCGGTCGATCCGATTCCTTGATCTTGGCCCGAACCTCATCATAGTTATCAAAGATCACGCTGAGAACCACCATCTGTTCATCCAGCGCCCGTTGGCGAACCTGTTCATCTTCAGTATTGTCCACGCCATAGAGAAGAATGCGCTGTTTGCCCTGTTTGGCATCGGTGGCGTTGTGATAGAAGAGATAGATTCGATCCTCCACCAGGTGGCGGAAGGGTTTCATACCCTTGGTCAACAGTTCTTTCAGGGCCACCTTGGGAAAGATCTCCTGGTAGCTCTTCCCCAGAGCACTCTCCTCCAACTGCAGGGTCTCTTTAAAGGAAGAGTTATACCAGAGAAAGTTCCCGTCCTCATTCAGAACCGCCATCGGGAAGGGCATCCCAAAGACCGCATTCTTGGTCACAGAATCAAAGGAAACATCCAGTTCTTCGATCGCATGAACCAAATTTTCACGGTTCTCCTGGTCCTGTCGGTAGGAATGATAAAGAAGAAAGGCCGTTGCAATGAGGCCAAGCACGCCGAAGATGAGATTGTTGACCATGACGAGGATGCTCAAAAGCAGGCAGATCGCGGGTCCCACCAGGACGTCTGGCCAATCCACCTCCCGGTTTCTTCTTCCCTGACTCTCCCGAGAAGCGCCTTTCTCCTCAGCACCGGGATCGATTTTCTTATTTGGTTCCATACCTGTCTCCTTTACTCCGACCAAAGCGGAATCGCATAAGGGCATCACTCCAGCCTAGAATCCCGATAATATCGGGAACCAAGGGCAGCGGCACAAGAATCATCGCCACCAAAATCCGAAGCCAAAGGGGGATGCGTTCCACAAAGCGGCTGTCTAAAAAAGCCAACCCATTCATGACAAAAAGTCCTACAATCGCCAGCTCGCCGCTGCGACAGACAAAGTCCGGAATGGCGATTCCTAACAAGGGGAACCCCCAAAGGACGGCCAGAAGCAGCGTAAGCGCCATCGCGAATTCCCTGGGAACCAGGAACCGGCAGAAGGGTAAGGGACCGGGCCGTCCCTTGCTTCGATAAAGGAAGGAACGACTGCAACCCACATTAAACCAGCTAAAGGCCAGGGCAAGCAGAAAAAGAAGTCCCCAGAAGGATTCTGCGGCGGCCTTTGACATCTCCGCGATTCTCAGATCCCCTTCCGGTCCTCCGATTTCCACGCTTGGAAACTCCTGTTGCAACTGGTCCGCCGACTGACGGAGCAGGGTGGAAATCCCCTCTTCCAGCTGTTGAAAGAGCTTCCCTTCCATGAAAAAGATGTTCCAAAGAAACATGCCGATCACGATGGCAAGCCAGAAAGCCAGGGCCCCCAACAAAATCTGCGAAAAGGGGGTTGCCTTTCTTCGTATGCTCTCTCCCATCACCGGAACAACGACCAGCAGGAGAGCGAGCAGGGTCAGCAGAAAAAAGCGACCCTCCGGAAAGAGGAAAAAGCCAACCGCTCCCAGGATTCCCCCGGCACACAGGGCCCATCCTCTTCGCTCCCCCACATAGAGGCTGAGAAGAGGAAAGAGAAGGAGCCAGGAAAAGAGAGAAAGACCCCCCAGGATGCCGGCAATCAGCAGCAGAGTAACCGCCGCTGCCGTCAGGGCATTCAAGGGGCCGGATATTTTGTTTATTGATTCACTCATAGTTACTCCTTTCCCTAATCATACCATACCCCGCCACGGGAGCAAAAAAGAGAAAAAAAGAGAAGACGAAATTCGTCTTCTCTTTCTCATTTCTGCAATCTCTGAAAAACTACTTTGCTTCATAAGGAATCAGAGCGATGTGACGAGCCCGTTTTACTGCGATCGTGACGTCTCTCTGGTGCTTCGCACAGGTTCCTGTAACACGGCGGGGAAGAATCTTTCCCTGCTCGCTGATAAACTGTTTTACCTGTTCTACGTCTTTATAATCTAAGGTCTTACCCTTTTCCTTGCAGAACTGGCAAACTTTTTTTCTCGGACGATAGCGTCTGTTGTTCATTTTGACCTCCTTTATCCTCAATGGATGGATTAGAAAGGAATGCGATCGTCATCAACAGGCTTAAAATCCTGGCCAAAGAACCCATCCGAAGAGGAATCATTGCGATCCGCTTCCGGATTCTGCGGGAATTGGTCGGGATGGGATTCGTAAGAATTTCCGCTGTTTCCGCCAGCCCGGTCTTTCCAATCGATAAATTCTACCGCATTGGCGACCACATCTGTCGTATAGCGAGTACTTCCGTCTTGTGCCTGATATCTTCCGGTCTGAATCCGACCTTCTACCAAAACGCGCTTGCCCTTGGCTGTATAGGAATTCACCGCTTCCGCTAACTTTCCCCAGCAGACGATATTGATAAAGTCTGCGGTAGCCTGGTTTTTGGATTCCATCTCCTGCCGTTTCTCGCGGGAGAGCTTGCGGTCAACCGCCAGGTTAAATCGAGTCATCGCATTGCCTGTAGCGTTGTTATAACTAAGTTCGGGATCACGGGTTAAGCGTCCCATTAGGGTGACAGTATTCATCGGGTACCTCCTCTTGGTCGCAACTACGCTTCCTTACGCACAGTGAGGTAGCGCAGAACCTGGTCCATAATTCTGGCACGACGTTCAACTTCGGATACCACGGTCGGTGCTGCTTCGTAGTTTAATACGTAGTAGTAACCTTCCTTGATATAGTTGATTTCGTACGCCAGTTTTCTGGAGCCCCAGTCATCAATTTCACCCACATTTCCATCCTGAGTAATGGCTTCCTTCAAGCGGTCTAAAACTGCCTGACGATCCGCTTCTTCCAGCTCAGGTTTCAAAATGAGAACCATCTCGTACTTATTCACTATATTCACCTCCCTCTGGATTTCGCCCCGCTGCTGACGGAGCAGAGATTTTGCTCTTCAGGAAAGAAACGGGCAAAGTCCGAAGTCATTCCGAAAGAGTCTTTACTATTATACCTGAGATCTTCTCAATTGCAAGAAAGATTCCCGCAAATTCCGGGCCTTTCTGTCCCATTTTCCGAGGACATTGCGCCACCCTTCCCTCCCCCTCGCTTCTCCCTTAGACAGAAAAAAGGGAAAAAGGGTATGATACATTCATCATTCTATAACCAAACGAAGAAAGGATCACCCATGAATCAAGAACATTTTCTCGGCTTTCGCCAATTTGACCGGGGTTTCCTCGAGGGAGAACCCGGCGAGCTGCTCCTCCTGGAGCATGAACAGACGGGGGCCCATCTTCTTTATATGAAGAACGACGATGAGAATCGCTGCTTTTCCATCGCTTTTCCCACGCCGCCTTTGGGATCCACCGGCAACTGCCACATTCTCGAGCACTCCGTGTTGAATGGCTCAAGGAAATACCGCACCAAGGAACCCTTTATGGACTGCATTAAAGGGAGCCTACAGACCTTTTTGAATGCCATGACTTATCCGGACAAAACGGTGTATCCCTTGGCGAGTCGGAACGGGAAGGATTTTTTGAATCTCATGGACCTCTATTTGGATGCCGTCTTCTTTCCCCGTGCCGTGGAGGATCCCCTCATCTTCCGCCAGGAGGGATGGCGCTATGAAATCCATGATTCTCAGGAACCGCTTCGCTATGCGGGTGTTGTGTATAACGAGATGAAGGGGGCAACCTCCTCCGATGAGGACCAGGTGGATGACCTGGTTAACCGATATCTCTACCGGAACAGCATCTATGCGGAGAATTCGGGAGGAGACCCGCGAAAAATTCCCACGCTTCGCTATGAGGACTTTTGCCGGTACCACAAAACCTACTACCATCCCTCCAACAGCTATCTCTTTCTCTACGGAGCGATTGACGAGGAAAAGACCTTCTCCCTGCTCCATAAGGTTCTCTCCCAATTTACAAAAAAAGACATCGCTTCCGAGCCGGATCTCACGAAAATTCCCCGAGAAGCCGAACAGGCCCGCCATCCCTACTCTTTGGCGGAGGGCGAAAACGAAGAGGGCCGCACCTTCCTCACCCAGAGCTACCTGCTTGGCGTGCCCAAGAATCCCCGGGACAAGATGCTCATGTCCCTCCTCCCCGACCTCCTGGTCGATGCGGAGAGTTCCCCCCTACGTCGCCGGCTCCTGGAGGAGCTGGGCGCAGAGGATGTATATGCCTCATTAAACACCGTGAAGGAACCTTCCTTCACGATTGTGGCGAAGAACACCCCCTCGGGAAAGGCGAATCTTTTCCGGCAGATTGTCCAAGAAGAATTGGAGAAGATGGTCCGGGACGGACTCTCCCGAGAAACCATGGAGGCTTCCATGAACCACTTTGCCTTTCGGATCCGCGAAAAGGAGGGATTTGCCAACAAGGGAATCATCTTTGCCCTTCGGGCCTACGAGGATTGGCTCTATGGAGAAAATCCCCTGGAAAGCATGGACCTGCTCCCCGTTTTGAAAGAGACCCGTCAAGCCTTAAAAGAGGGGGCCATGGAGGCCTTCCTCGCCCAACGGCTGTTGGCAGCCCCCCGCCAGGTGTTTCTGGAATTGCCCGCTCAGGCAGGCCGAAATGCGGACCTGGACCGACAGGAGGCTGACCGCCTGGCCCACTACAAGGAGAACCTGTCCGAGGAGCAGCTCCGGCAACTCATTGATGAAAATCAAGCGTTGCTGGATCGCCAAAATCGGCCGGACTCTCCGGAAGCGCTGGCGAGCCTTCCCCGGCTGAGCCGCAAGGACCTGCCCGACGCCCTTCCCACCCTGCCTCGAAAGGTGGAAGAGGAAAGCTCCGTTCGTTTCCTCCTCCATGACCTGCCCACCGCAGGCATTCACTATCTGAATTTTGTCTTCGATATCTCCCACATCTCGCGGGAGGAAGCCCCTTTGATGGCCATGGTCTGCGAGCTGTTCGGCAGGTTGGATACCGAACACTTCTCCTACCAGGACTACGAGAATGCCGAGGGAACGCTCACGGGCGGAATTACCGTGACCCCCAGCCTATTTGGCCGGCCGGAGGGAGAGGACTTCCTTCGGAAATTGGTCGTTTCGGTCAAGTTCTTGGGGGATGCCTCCCTGGATGCCGGCCTGGACCTGGTCAAGGAGCAGCTTCTCCACACCCGTTGGGACAATTTCCCCAGGATTATGGAACAGCTCAAAATCATGAAGTCCACTTATCAACGGTCCTTCATCGACCAGGGTCATCGCATGGCCCGGGACCGGGCCCTGGGGCAGATCTCTCCCATGGCACATTACAACCAAGCGGTTCATGGATTGGATTTCTATCGAAGCCTCTCCCAGCTGATTGCGCAGGCCCCCGGTGACCTGCCCAAGCGTTTGGAGGAGATGGCCCATAGGCTCTTTCTCTCCGACCGCCGACTGGTCAATCTCACCACCCAGGGTTCTTCGATGACCCGGTTGAAGGAAAAATCCTTGCAGTTGCTATGGGCCTTCCCCACCGCCCCCGTTTCCCCGGCTCCCGCGGAGGATGTGGCCGCTCCCCGTTCGGAAGCCTATTCCATGAGCTCTGAGGTGAACTACTGCGCGCTGGCGGCACGGCTTCCCAAGGATTTCACTTATCGAGGTTCCTTGGCGGTGCTCCTGAACTGGCTGAACAATGAACCCATCTACTCGGAAATTCGCGCAAAGGGGGGGGCCTATGGATGTGGAGCCCAGGTTTCCTATAAGGGAAAATTCACGGGATACAGCTATCGGGATCCCCATATTCAAAGGACCTTTCAAACCTTTCGGGAACTCCCGGAGAAGGTCAGAAACTTAACCATTTCGGAAGCCGACCTGACTCGCTATATTATCGGTAGTGTGGGGGCCTTCGACCCGCCCATGACCGAGGAGCAAAAGGGAATGGCAGACCTCGGCCTCTACCTCCAGGGGCGCCCCCTATCCTACTATAACGAGCTCCTCCAGGAGATGAAACGCACAAAGCCCGAGGACTTTTCCGACTTTCCCAGCCAGTTAGCGGATGCCTTGCAGCATCCTTCCCTGGTGGTCTTCGGGAATCCTCAGGCAATCGAGAAGAATAAGGAACTTTTTGAACACACGGAACCGCTTCCTTAGTTTTTAAAGCACTCAATATGAAGGGTCTTCAAGGGCCCCGCAACCTCAATCTGCAGAATACCGCCATTCTCGGTGACCAAGTGCGGTCCCAGATGGCGGTTTTCAAAGATCCAGCAGAGGCAAGCACACATCACATTAAAATGGCAAACGATGAGGACCTGTTCGGAACTCGCCGCCTGGGGCCGAAATCCAACAACTTGGGTTTCGGCCTTTCTCTCTTGCTCCGAGATCTCATCCAAAAAGGACCAGACTCGGTCACAAACATCATCAAAACTCTCCCCCTCCGGAATCCGGTAGGAGAGGGGATCTTCCAGGAAAGCCCGATAGGCGTCCCCCAATTCCCGGGAACACTCCTCGTGATTTTTGCCAATAAAGACGCCAAAGTTTCGCTCCCGCAGCCGTGCCTCCTTCACCGGATCCGGAAAGCCTAAAATCCTTGCCGTATCCATCGCTCGCTTATAATCGGAAGCGTAGACGCGGTCAAACTGTTTGGTCTTCAGATAGGCTTTCACCGGTTGCAAAAGGGCCTTCGCTTCCTCTGCCAAGGGCGTCCCCGGTTCACTATAGGTGGCGAGTCGGTTGGACCGACTCAGCCCGTGTCGTACAATAAAAAGCTTCATTCGTTTCCTTTCCTAATCACGATCTCCGCGACGTTCTCCCCGATCGCTCGCGGCAATCCAGCGGTTTCCGAAGAAGAGAAGAAGGAGGAGCGACAAGAGAAAAATTCCAAGATGCATCCCCAGCAGCCACCGTTCGACCTCCCCGGAAGGTCCTGGTTCCCCGATCCGATAAATCCATTGTGCCCATTCTCCTGGCGTTCCCTGGGGCCCTCGAAGCCATTTTGCCATTCCCCAGCTGCCGAAAAGACGGATACTTTCCTGAAGGAGAAGACCTCCCCCAAAAAATCCGCCGGCAAGGAGAAGCGTTCTCATCCTCTTTCCTCTTCCAAAGCGGGCAGAAAAGAGAAAGGCGGCATCCAAAAGCAGGGCCAGTTCCTGGAAAAGCAAAAAGACCAGGAGGACTTTTCCCCCGTCGGGGAAGAGCTGCCGAGCCCGATCGACCAGTCCTTCCCAGCCTCCATTGGACCAGGCTTTCAGGAAAGAGGGGAAGGCGTTCCAAAAAAGGGAGCCGATCTCTGTGAAAAGAACCAGCAGAAGGATAAGCTCCAGAAAGAGGATTCCTCGAAGCAGGACCTGAGCCAGGATCATCTTCCATGCGGGGCAGGGAATCCCCTGAAAGGCGGATGAGCGAAATTCTCTTTGCCGTTGTCGCAGCTGGCGAGCGGCCGCTAACACCATGCCCGCTCCCGCAAAAAGGATGGCCAAGAGTCTTCCCTGTTTTTCCCAGAAAGCAGGCAGGCCCACGGTGAGTCCCTCCCCGGGATTGAGGGCATAGGAAAAGAGAGGCAAAAAGAGCAGACCCAGTAAAAGAGTCATTCCCTGTTCCTGTCGAAATCGCCAAAAAATTCTTGTCCGAATCATGAGCGCTGCCCTCCTTTCTCCGGCCGGTTTGCACTCCTCTCCTCCAGGAAAAAAGCCTCTCCCCGCTGGTAGAGCTTTTTGTAAAGCCGGTTGATGGAAAGGCCCTCTTCTTCCCGAAGCCCTTCGGCAGGGCCATACCGCAAAGGAGTCCCTTCCTTCAAAAACAAGACCTCATCGAAGAGAACCTCGAATTCTTGGACCTGCTGGGTCGCTAAGATGATCGAAGCTCCCTGCTCCATGCGCTGAAGCATCACGTCGACCAAGAGTTCCCGCATCAGGGGATCCACCCCGCTGAGGGGTTCATCCAGGAGGTAGAGCTGCGTGGTTCGACTCATCGCAAGCGCAAAATGAAGCCGGTCTTGCATGCCTTGCGAAAGATGCTTTTGGGAAACATTCTCCGGAATTTCCAGCCGGTCCGCCAAACGATGAAACAAATCGGGGGAAAAATCGGGATAAAAGAGCTGAAAATATCGGCATGCCTCTTTCCGCGTCCCCCCTCGCTCCAGGAAATCGGCATCGGGAAGGTAGCTGACCTGCCCCGGCAAGCACCGCTTCCAGGGAGATCCCTCCCAAAGAAGCCGGCCCCGGCTCTTCGGCTTCAGTCCGGAAAGAAGCTTCAGAAGCGTGCTCTTTCCCGCTCCATTGGGACCCAGCAGGGCCAAGAGATGGCCATGGACCAGGGAAAAATTCAGGTCCTGCAGGACTGTCTTTTTCCCGATCTCCTTTTCCACCTCTTGGACCTCCAGCAAGACCGCCTCTTCTTCGGCGAAGGGTTCCTCTTCCTGCCGCCTCCTCCGCTCTTCCCGCCGATTTTGCAGAAAGCGTTCCTTCGAGCTCTGAATCGCGGCGGAGCTGCGCAACGAGAGCGAACGTTCTTTGAGGGGGTATTTATCCTTGGGCCGTTTCATGAATGATGCCTCCTTGTTGCATTAAAAACCGAATGGCATCCTGGGGGGAAATATGCCATTGAGAAATTTTTTGAAAAAATTCTTGAGAAATTTTTCCAAGAAGGATTTCTTGAATTTCCTCCTTAACTTCTCTTGATTCCGTGAAAACGAAACCATCTTTCCGCTTTATCAGGACGCCTTTCGCTTCCAATCGTTGTTCCACTCGAGATATCGTGCTCCGATTTGCCTGGTAATGAATACGAATGCCTGTTGAATCCCAAGCTTGGCCAGGAGAAATCTCCGACTTTAAAATTGATTCATATATACTATAAATTATTCTATTATATACCGAATCCTCTGTCTGCATGGCTTTCCTCCCTCTAAGGCGCTTCTCTTTGTATTATAATATACTTCATGGAAAGGAAGGTGCTATGAAACTATTTCTCGCAACAGACCAAAACTTTGCCATCGGATATCAAGGGCAACTGCTCTTTCATATCTCTGAAGACCTGAAGCGATTTAAGCGTTTCACGACGGGACAGATCATCGTCATGGGACGCAATACCTACGAATCCCTGCCCAACCGGCCCCTGCCGAATCGTACCAGTATTGTCGTTACTCACGGAAACTTAGAAAGCCAAGAAAACCTCTATGTCATTCACAGCCTGGAGGAGTTGGAACCCTTACTCCAACGGTTGAATCCTCAGGGCGAGAAGGAAGTCTACGTGATTGGCGGAGGGGTTCTTGTGGCGGAACTCATTAACTCTTTAAAGGAAGCCTATATCACCATGGTCCAGCACCGTTTTGACCAGGTCGATGCGTGGATTCCCAACTTGGACAGTGAAGACCGCTGGGTCATGGTCGAGGAGTCGGATCCCAAGCCGTATAAGGATTGGACCTACACCTTCCGAAAATATGTCAGAAAATAAGACGGCAACAAAAAGGGAGCCCTGCGGGCTCCTTTTTCTTTTTATTCGTTTTTTCCGGTCCCTTTCCCCTATGTTTCCTTCCTTCACGGAATCAGCATTCCCTCTCGATCCACAAGCCGGGCCAATTCCGGCAGATAGGCCTCCAGGAGAACCCCATCGGAGATGGGCTCTCCCGTTTCCATGCTGTCCTGCATAAAATGAAGGATCTCCCGAGCGGAAATCTCCGCCGCCTGGGCAAAGGGTGTCCCCCGCATCAGCAGGCCCAGCAGGATGGTTGCATAGAGATCCCCCGTTCCCTGGTACTGGGCATCAAAATAGGACGTGGAAAATGTGGAGATCTTCCCATGATCATAGAGCCGGCAGGCAATCTCTTTCTCCGTCCTGCCCGGACAGGAAGTGACCACAATTCGCTGAGGCCCGAAAGAGGCCAACTCCTCCAACATCTCTCCAAACTCTTCCTCCCCCACCCGGGGATGATACGGCTTTCCCAGCAGCAAAAAGAGCTCCGTGAGGTTCGGCGTCACCACATCGGCCCGCCCCACCAGTTTTCGCATCTCCTGCGCCATCTGTGGGGAAACCGACTCATAGAAGTCTCCTCGATCTCCCATCACAGGATCCACCAAAACCAGGGTGTCCTCCTTCCGGAAATCTTCGATCATTTTCTCCACCAAGGCACATTGCTTGGGAGAGCCTAAGAAGCCGGAATAGATGCTTTCAAACCCCAGATGGAGCTGCTTCCAATGGGCAAAGGTGTCTTTCATGGTCTCCGTCAGGTCACAGAAGGAGTAGCCCGGAAAGGCCCCCCCGGTATGGGTGGAGAGCACCGCCGTGGGAGCGGGCACCACCTGGATTCCCATGGAGGAAAGCACGGGAATGACCACCATCAGGGAAATCCGGCCAAAGCCCGACAGGTCATGAATCGCACAACATCTGCGTAGTCTGGGCATGGCTTACCTCCCGATATTCCGATAGCTCTCAATTCCCCGATAGTTGACCGTTTCCACCCCTTCGGTAGCCTTCAGACCTTGGCGGAATTTCTCCACGTCCTCAACGCCTCGCTCCTGAAGGAAATGGGCCAGCTCATACTGGTTCATGGGATGCCTCTTGCAGATGGTCAATACCGCCTTCATGGGATCCTCCTCCGCACTGTGAAACTCCCGGTCCGTGAGGTAATCCAGGGCAATGCCCCCCAAATACTTGGCCGCTTTCTTAACCCGGTCATGGTCGGGAGGCTGGACGGTGGGATCCGCCGGAGGACGAACGGGCGTGTTGATATAGAGTCGATCCGGCTTGATCTCATCGACCAGCCGTTTCAGCCCCACAAGCTGGTCCTCTTGGTCATTCATGCCCTGGATCATCATGATCTCCAGCCAGAGCTGGCCGGAAAACTCCCCGGAAAACCGCTTCAGCCCCTCAATAATGTTCTCGTAGGAGATGTGGGGGGAGGGACGATGAATCTTCCGCCAGCAGGCCTCATCACTCGCCTCGAGTGAGGGAAGCACGATATCCGCTTGAGAAAGATCCCGGCGAACCTCTTCCCGGTCCAGATTGCCACCATTGGTTATCACGGCAATCGGTTTGTCCTGCCGCTCTTTCAAGGCCCGAATCAGGTCTCCCAGACGGGAGTAAAGGGTGGGCTCTCCTTCCCCGCAAATGGTTACGGTATCGTAGGCAATTTCCTCTTGTAAAAAGTCGTCCACCTCCCGGAGCAGCTCTTCCAGGGGAAACCACTCCTGCCGTTTGACCTCCATGTGGTTGGTCGCTCCCAGCATGCAGTAATTGCACGCATAGTTACAGGTCTTCCCCGGAATCGGACTCAACCCCAAAGACCTTCCCAAGCGACGGGAAGGAATGGGACCATATAGATGTAATCGCTCTTTCACAGCGTCCTCCTCTCCTCTCACAATATCGTTCTGAGTATACCATAAAGCAGCCATTTGGCTGGATTTGTCCTATAATGAAACCAGGTGAATGGAGGGAGGACAGGATGAGAAAAAATTGGAATGAATATTTTATGGACCTAGCCCATATGGTTGCCGATCGCGGCACCTGTGACCGTGCCTATGTGGGCTGTGTGTTGGTCAACCAGGAGCACCGCATCGTATCTACGGGCTATAACGGATCTATCCAGGGCAATCCCCACTGTGATGAAGTGGGCCACACCATGCGGGATGGTCACTGTATTGCGACCATTCACGCCGAGATGAATGCCCTGCTCTACTGTGCAAAAATGGGAATCGCCGTCAACGGCTGCATCGCCTATGTCACCCATTTCCCCTGCCTAAATTGCACGAAGGCCTTGATTCAAGCGGGAATCTCTCAAATCTACTACCATGAGGCCTACCGCCTGGATGATTATGCCCTAGAGCTCTTGGAGCGAAACCGGATTCTCGTCCGGCAAATCTAGCCCTTGTCAAAAAAGCCCCTCCCCCTCGGAATCACGAAGGGAAGGGGCTTTTCTTCTGCAAAATCTTAGGAATCTCTCTTCTCCACCACAAAAGCGGGAATCGTGTAGTAGTCCCTGGCGGAGGAGATGATGCCGGAATGGCCCGCTCGAATGTAGCAGCCGGCAAACTTTTCATCGTAGAGAAAGAGGCCGAGCACATGACCCAGTTTATTGATGGTGAAAGTTTTGCCATTATCCTCCAAGAAGGGGGTCTTGTCCATCCTCACAAACTCCTGGTAGATGTATTGATTGTAGGGAAGGGCCTCGATCTTCTCCTTCCACTTCGCATCGTCCCACTCCTGTCCCAGCAAGATGCCCCGGGAGGCGTAGGCATTATAGGGCTTGATGATGTAGTGGTCTTTCTTTGCCAAGAGCTCCTCTTTATCCTCGGGGGTGAGTATCTCTCGGGTCATGGGAATGTGCTTGGCAACAAAGCGATTCTCGGAATCGGATAGGATTTCCCGGGTCCGAGGGTCAAAGAGCATCTTAAAAATCATCTTCGAATGCATAATCTGGGATCGGAAGGACCCAAACATGACAAAATCCTTGGCAGAATAGGCTTCATAAAAGGGCCGACATTCCTCCAGCCGGTCCACAAAATCGGACGTCACCGCCCGGCGATAGACCATATCCACCGTCTCCTTTTTCCCGCTTTCCGGATGGCAGTAGATCAGCTTGTGGTCCTCATACAAGAAATCCCTGGGGTCCGCGATGAGACAGGAAACCCCTTCCTTCTCATAGGCCTTCTGAAAGACAAGAAATTCCTCCTTGGTGGCCTTGTCCATAAAGTCCACGATGGCAACCTTTCGGGGATTCCGTCCCCGAATGGAGCGGTAGCGCTTGAGCGATATCTTCACCAGGGACTTGAACAGGGAGAAGCTGGAGATCTTCCATTCCTTCTTCATCTCCCGATAGATGGTCGTCTTCTTCAAAAGTTTACCGATCACCCGATCCTCATTCATGGCGGAAGAGCCGTCCGTGTTGAGCTCACAGAATTTAAAGTCCTCCCCCCCGTTATAAAAGATATCGTAACGGCCGATGGGAACGGGCATGGAATACCCGGGATCCTGCAGGATCAGCTGCTCGGTCATGGAATCAAAGCGAAACTTCTGCCGATAATCGGGATTCTTTAAAAATTCCGCAGTGATCTTTTTCCCGATGGAGACCATGGTCTTGATGATGGACTTGAAGAGTTTCACCTCTTCCTTCCCGAAATACATCCCCTGGTAGGTCATGGGGACGAGCTCCCCATGATAAATCATTCTCTCCTCTTCGCTCGCTGCGAGCAATTCCTGAAACTCCTTGTAGTAGAAATCCGGGTTTTCCATCACCCGAGACAGATATTCTTGCGTAAACTCCCCAAAATACATAAATGATCGAAACCCCTCTCCTTAGCGATTGACAATCCGCGTTCTCAGACCTTCCTCCCATCCCTGTTCCTCGATCGCTCGTTCTAAGCAGATGCGGGGAGTATCCAATTGGGACCAGAGTCTTTCCAAAGGCTCCAGATATTTTGCTTCTTCCCGGTCCAGCCCCTCTTTGGCAAGATCCAGGAGTCGCAAGCCCCAATGGGCGAAATAATCCGAAAAATAGTACCCCTGAATTCCATGATCCCGGCCGGAGTCCTTCCCTCTTTCCACAATGTCCAGACTGATCTCCCGGAAACAGGCACTCAACCGGTTCAATACCTCTGCATCATATAATAGCCCCTTCAAGAGTGCAATGGCACCGAAGGTCAGCTCCGGCGGCACTTCGTCCATCTGCCGAATTTCCAGGAGCCTTTTCATGCGAATATCGGGGAAGACAATGGAAATCCCATGCTCCATCCACCGCCGTGCCTCCTCCTCACTTTCCGCTCTTGCCAGCGCCTGGCCAAGCGTCTCCTCCGTCTCATGGTCCTGTCCCTGCGCATCGGGAAGGAAGAGGACGGGAACGGTGAGAAGCCACTTCGCATAGGCTTCCAGGCCAAAATCCGCATCGAAGGTGCCGGGAATCAAGCCGCATCGATCCGAATCCGTGTCCCGCCAAACCTGCTGCCGCAAATTAAAGTTCTTGACCTTTTCGCCCTGAAAATAGGGGGCGGAATCAAAAAGGGTGTAGAGAATCGGAGAAAGAGCGGTGAGTACGCGGTATTTTCTTATGAAATCCTCCTCACTCTCCACATCCATGGAAATCTGCAGGGCACAGCTGAGCCGCATCATGGCCTTCGTGTGACCCGCTTTCTTCGACATCTTTTCGTTCATGATCCGGTAGCGGTCCTTCGGAATCATGGGCACCTTGTCCATCTCATTGAGAGGATCAATCCCAATCGCCACCATGCAGAGTCCCCGTTTCCGCACCATCGAGTCGATCTCTTGGAGGCACTTCCAAAGGGTCTTGCAGAGGGTCTCCACGGTCGGCTGCGGACTGACGGATAGTTCAAACTGAGCCCCCGGCTCAATGGAGATCGCGCAGTCTTTTCCCACGGCCCCGATCAGGGCTCCTTCCGGCCGAACCGGTTCATAGCCTTGCGCAACGAGATCTTCCAGAACCTGTTTGACACCGGGATCTCCCTCATAAAACACGCGCTCCATCGTATCCTCACGAGTCAAGAAGTATTCGACCTCCACGCCGAGCAGACGGTCCTCCGGTTTTTTAAAGCCGGACCGAAAATAGTCCGTAAGCAACTTAATCTGTTCCTTCTCCTCCCGATAGGGTCTTCTCTCCTCTTGCATCATAACTTCCTCTCCTTCTCCGCTCCAACAGCTCGTAGGCCCAATCCGCCAGGCCGGAACCCTCCTCTTGCAGGAGTTGTTCCTTGACCCGCTCTGCCTTCGCCTCACATTCTTCCACGCCGATCACGGGAACCACGCGACGGTCCCGGCGATAATAATCATAAAAAAGTTCAGCTAATCGTCCCATGGCAGAAGAGCTCTGTAAGATCTGCCCATGGTTGTACGCTCGATTTTGTTGCATCCGCATTTCCTGCGGCTCAATCCACCCATCATAGATCATGCAGTAGGCCAGTCGTTCTTCCGAATTGACGTTATAGAGTGGATTTTCGTAGGGGCGCAACCGATCGACGATGGCCGCCAGCCCCTGCCGGCGTCCCCGGTCCGTCTGCTGCAGAAAGCAGATCATCGCCGACAACAGCTGTGTCAGGGCATCTTCCCCAAGTATCCCGGGAAAATCAAGGTCCCTTGGCCGGGTTCCCCGCGATAATTTCTCCTCTGCCTGCATACAGAGAAAAAGTGCTTCCCGCTCCGTGTCTTTTCGCAGGAGCCGTACCAAATCCCCGTCCGAGTAGAAATGCGTCCCCGGATGCACCCGCAAATTCTGGATGACCAAGAAGAGATTGTTCGCAATCAATCCTAAGAGAAAGAATCGCGAGAGGCTTCCCTTGGTGGTATCGGTAAAAAGAACGAAAAACGCAAGGACCATGACAAGCAGGTTGGATAAAATGCCCCCCAAATAATG
Organism: uncultured Tissierellia bacterium; assembly: GCA_937923265.1. Taxonomy (GTDB): domain Bacteria; phylum Bacillota; class Clostridia; order Tissierellales; family Peptoniphilaceae; genus CALAJY01. The sequence continues at coordinate 44,121 of CALAJY010000026.1, read as the reverse complement.
CCAGACCAGAGAACGCGGTTGACTTCTTCGGCCCAGTCGCATTGCCGTCTGCCCAAAGACGCCGCGTCGGATTTCTCCCCATCCCATCCACTGCAGATGGACGCCTTCCGGAAGAAAGCTTAGACGAAGCCCCAGGATCGAGAGGAAATCCACTTCCATCCCGCCCAAAAGTCCCAGAAACAGATGGCCAAGCTCGTGAAAAATAATTCCGATGAATAAGCCAATTGAAAATCCAACAAGAAATACCAGAAATGCTACCAAGCTACTTCCTCCAAAGTCTTTTGTGATTCATACCCATCTTTCCACAAAGCCTTTCCTTCTGGCGAAAACTCTGCCTTCTGATAAAATAAAGGCATGCGGGAGTAAAAGGAGGTTGCGATGAGTGCCATTAAAATTCAGTACCTATACAACAGTGGGTTTACCATCAGCCACGAGGATTGTTTTGTGGTGGTGGATTACTTTCAGGGAGATTTGGTTCTCCCCGTGGACCGGGAAATCTACTTTATCGTTACCCATGCCCATGCAGACCACTACAATCCGAAAATCTTTACCCTTCCCGGGGCGGAAAACGCCTATTATCTCCTCTCGGATGATGTGGAGGCACCGGAGATCGAAAAAAACATCATTCACTTGGGGGATGATCCGGCGGAATGGGACCGAAAAAAGAAGGCCTTTCAACGAGACCGTGTGCAACGTCTCGCTCCCGGAGAAGAGGTGCGACTCGGCAAACTCTGGGCAAGAAGCTATGGGTCCACCGATCAGGGCATATCCCTCCTCTTTGAGCTAAACGGGGTCCGATACTTCCATGCCGGGGACTTAAACTGCTGGAAATGGCCCGAGGAGGAAAAAGCGGTCCAAAAGAAAGAGGAAGCCGACTATCTGAAAATTCTGAAGGAAATCTCGGGGGAACCGATTGATATCGGTTTTGGGGTCTTGGATCCCCGGCTGAAAGAAAATGCCTTTCTCGGCCCCATCTACTATTTGGAATTTCTTCGGCCCCAACTCTTTATTCCCATGCACTTCCGGGACCAAGCCGAAATCACCGAGGCCTTTTACCACTACTACCAGGCAAACACGCCAAGTCGCATCCAGCGAATTCATCGAAGCGGGGACCGCTTCATTGTCAACGCCCAATGAGCCCTTCTTCATTTTCTCATCCATGAATACGATAAAAAGAGCAGAGAGGCCTTCCCTCTCTGCTTTTTTTATCCGATTCCCCCGAGTAGGATTCCCAGAATCCAGATGAGGAGGTTCCCTGTCACAAAGACATATTTATAGTAGCCATAGAAGCCCGCAAGCCGGGAAGACCGCCCCTCCCCAAGCTGAGACACAACGGCCTCCTTTCCCCAAACCCAGGCGAAGAAAATGGCTGCGAGAGCCGCTCCCAGGGGACAAAGATAAATCGACAGAAGGTCCATCCACGGACCCACACTTCCCTGGATGAAAAAGGAAAGGGCTCCTCCCCCAAGGAGAACCAGCAGGGAGGAGCGAAATCTTCCCCGGTGAAACTCTTCCCGCAGGCAGGCAATCGGTGTCTCAAAGAGATTCAAGAGCGAGGTAAAGCCCGCAAAGAGAACCGCAAGAAAAAAGAAGCCGGAAATCACCGTTCCCAGCGGCATCGTTTGAAAAAGCTTGGGCAGGTAGATGAACAGGAGACCGGGTCTCCCGGTAAAATCCTTGACCCCCGCCGCACCCATGGCGGGCACGATGACGAGAGCCGCCAGGAAGGCAGCGAACATGTCAAAGAAGGCAATGCGCAGGGAAGAGGAAACAACGTCCTCCGTATCCTGCATGTAAGATCCATAGATGATGCTCCCACTCCCCGCTAAGGAAAGGGAGAAGAAGGCCTAGCCCAGGGCATAGACCCACATCATGGGATCCCGAAGAACCTCTCCTCGGATTCGAAACAGATGGCGATAGCCCTGTTCGGCTCCCGGCAAAAAGGCGACATAAATCGCCAAGAGGAGAAAGAGAACAAAGACCAGGGGAATCAGCACTTTATTGACCCGCTCAATGCCTTTCACGACGCCAAGCCCCAACACAAGAACGGTGAGGACCAGACTCAGCAAGAGAAAGAGATCGTTTCCAAAGGGGGCCGCGATTTTTGAGAAGAGGCGGGCCCCCATATCGACGGAATGCCCGGTCAAAATCTGCTGAAAGGAAAGGGCGACATATCGAAGAATCCAACTGATGACAACCGCATAGCCAACCGCCAGCAAAAAGGAAGTCACCGTGGGAAGAAGACCCACCGTGCTCCCCCACCGCTTCTTTCCCCGAGCCTGTGCAGCCCGGGCAAAAGCCCCTATGGACCCCGCCCTCGCTTTTCGGCCAAAGCTCATCTCCCCGATGAGTCCACAGATTCCAATCGTCAGGTTGAAAAACAGATAAGCAAGGAGAAAGGCCCCTCCATAATGGGCAACCCTGCTGGGAAAGAGCCAGATGTTATCCATGCCAACCGCAGATCCAATGCAGGAGACCAGAAATCCGAGTCGGCTGGACCAATTTTCGCGTTTTACTGTGTTCTCTTTCATTCGGTTCCTTTCTTCTCTACGAGTTCGGCAGGCGTGACCGGGGCTTCATTTTTTCCCGCTTCCGCTATCATACTCTTTTTCTCCATTTTTTCCATGGGAAATCCCTTTCCCTCTTCTTTCTCATCGTCTTTCCCGGAAAAAGACAAAAAACCGCTGTTTTTCGGCTTTTCCCCCTTGTCTTTCCTTCTTTTGTCCTTTATAATATAACTTGTTGAAAAGATGGTTACCGAAAGGTAAATACGGTAGTTTTTATCTGACCCCTTGATTCGATTTGAGAGCTTAGCAGCTGCCTGATGTGGTCGCTGGAAGGCTGAAAAGAATCCCGGGTGAAGAAAGCGTCAGAGTTTTTACAAGAAAAAATCTTCAAACAAATAGCATCAACACCATCAAAAGAATGTGAAGTACGAGGGTTCTACCTTACGACAGATACACTCTTTTTTTGTGTCCGGTAGGACCCCTCCAACGAACGACTGAGAGGTGGTCGATGATGAAAAGAATACTTAATTGGTTGGGACTGACTCCCCGGGGAGTCCTGAAAATCGTGCTGGGATGCTCCATTATGGCCTTTACCATTGTGAACATCCACCTACCCTCCAAGATTACCGAGGGTGGGGTCCTGGGATTTACGATTTTTCTCTATAAAATTTTCGGGCTTCATCCCTCGATTGTTAGCCCCATCCTGGATTTCTCTTGCTTTGCCTTGGCCTTTTCCATCTTTGGAAAGGGGTTTTTAAAGAAGACCGCGGTCGCAACCGCATCCTTCTCCCTGGCATACAGCATTTTCCTGGGAATCGGTCCCGTCTTACCCAGCCTTTATGACTTTCCCCTGTTAGCCGCACTCTTCGGTGGCCTGGGAATCGGTCTCGGTTGCGGACTGGTAATTTCGCAAGGGGGTGCCGTCGGCGGCGATGATGCCCTGGCGTTTCTCATTGCCAGAAATCGCAAGATTGATATCAGCAGGGCCTATCTCCTTTCGGATGTTGTGGTCCTTACCTTATCGGTGGTATACATTCCCGTGGTTCGCCTGCTCTTTTCCCTGTTAACCACCATCGTTTCTTCCTTCCTGATCGGGCAATTCGAGGTCAAGGTGCCCAAGAAAGCTCCTGCGAAAGCCCTGGAAGCAAAAGCCTAATTTTTTTCCTCCCGCCTTCCGGGAGGAATTTTTTATGCCTCGGGAGCGATTCCTTTCCTTCTTCGGAGGATCCCCCCAACAAAATCATGAAAAAAAGGACGCCGATTCCTGCAATCGACGTCCTTTTCTCGTTCTGCTTGCGGCGGGATTAGCGGCCTTCTACCAAAGCCTTGGTGTCCCGAGCAATCATCAATTCCTCATTAGTGGGGATGACCCATACCTTAATCTTGGAATCTTTTCCCGTGATCTCTTTTTCCTTGGGTTTGCGAACCGCATTCTTCTCCTGGTCGATGGAAGCCCCGATCACTTCCAGGCCCTCGCAGATGGCTTTCCGGTTGCCCGCGCCATTTTCGCCGATGCCTCCCGTGAAGGTGATTGCATCCACCCGACCAAGGGCAACGGCATAGGCACCGATGGTTTCCCGAACCCGCTCATGGAACACATCCAAGGCGAGCTGGCAGCGTTCGTCACCCGCTTCCGCTCCTTCCTCCAGATCACGGAAATCGGAAGACTTTCCGGAAAGGCCGAGAACGCCCGACTTCTTGTTGAGAATCGTATCAATCTCTTTGGCATCCTTCTTTAAATCCGTCTGCATGTAGGTCACGATGGCGGGGTCAATGTCCCCGGACCGCGTTCCCATGGGAACGCCGGCAAGAGGGGTTAAGCCCATGGAGGTGATGTAGCTCTTTCCGTTTTTCACAGCGGTCACGGAGGATCCATTCCCCAGATGGCAGGAAATCAGGTTCAATTCCTCGACCGGTTTTCCCAAAAGCTCTGCCGCCCGATAGGTGATGAACTTATGGCTGGTCCCGTGGAAGCCGTAGCGACGGATTCCGTTTTTCTCATACATCTCATAAGGAAGGGCATACATATAATTCTGCTGGGGCATGGTCTGATGGAAAGCGGTATCGAAGACGGCAACCATGGGCTTGTCTCCAAGAACCTTACGGCATGCGGCAATGCCTTGGAGGTTTGCCGGATTGTGAAGGGGACTGAAGGAACTCACTTCCTGAATGGCATCGATGACCTCATCATCGATAACGGTGGAGTCCGCAAATTTTTCTCCCCCGTGAACGACCCGGTGCCCCACCGCATCCACTTCGGAGAGGTCGGAGATGACGCCATGATCCTTATCCGTCAGCGCCTCAAAGACGAGCTGCACGGCCTTGTCATGGTCTTGAATTTCCGTCTCATTGACAAAATCCTCTTGGCCTTCCACTTCTTGCTCGAGACGAGATCCGTCGATTCCAATGCGTTCCACCAATCCCTTGGCGAGAACCTTCTCTCCTTCCATATCAAAAAGCTGATACTTCAGAGAAGAACTTCCACAGTTAATTACTAATACCTTCATTTCTCCACCTTTCTATTACTTTCTCTTCCATAAAGGAGAGGGGTAGACTCCCTCTTGGTTCAAAGAGCGGAATCCATCACGTACCGTCTGCCGATCCTCCTGGTAGGTCACGCCAAGCCAACGATCCGCCGTTTCCAAAACCCGGACCTGAATGCGACCCGCCTCCAGTTCTTCCGTAACCACGCGAGGAAGAAAATACTCTGCCTTCAAAGGGTTCTTGGGAACATCATCCCGCAGAAAATCGTCCAACTGCCGAATAATGGCCCGGATAAAGCCCGCTCGGAACGCCCAAAAGTTCATGGAAACCGGGGTAGCTCCGTCAATGAGGTCCTCCGATGCGGCGTCCACATCTCGGGCATTCTCGCCCACTTTTTCCAGCTTGGTGTGTTCCACCACCTCCCGGAGGAAGCCATCCTTCACCCGGCAGATGCCTCGAGAAACCGTCCCATGTTCCGTCATCGTGTTCTTGAGCCGGAAGGCCACCATGGCTTGCTGGCTCGCATCCGCATCCTTGCTCAGGGCCTCATAGGCCAATCGGAAGGCTTCCTTCCCATAATAATCATCCGCGTTGATCACCACGAAAGGCCCCGAGAGATATTCCCGTGCCGCATAGCAAGCATGAGCCGTTCCCCAGGGCTTCGTCCGCCCTTCAGGTATTGAAAAAGAAGAGGGAATATCCTCGAGTTTTTGATAAGCATAGACGATTTCTACCCCTTCCGGGAAAGGACCCGAAAGCGCCTTTTCAAACAGCGGCTGATTTTCTTCTTTGATCACAAACACGAACTTTCGAAAGCCTGCTTGCATGGCATCATACAGGGAATAGTGGATAATGATTTCCCCATTCGGTCCCACGGGGTCAATCTGCTTCAATCCCCCATAGCGTGATCCCATTCCCGCAGCCATAACCACCAGCGTTGGTTTCTCCATCCTGCCTCCTTAATTCACATGAATTACATACGGATTTATTATAGCACGAAGCGTTTCTTCATAGGGCAGCAGGGCCGGCTTATGGTAAAATATAAACCAGAAAGTGAGGAGTCTTATGAAATTTACCAAGGAAGAATGGTCAAAGATTCGGGTAGCCTTATTCGTGGTCGCTGCCTCTTTAGTTTTGTTTGCAATTCTGCAAAATGTCCCAACATTGGGCAAAATCTTTGGAACGGCCTTAGGAATTCTTACGCCCTTCATCATCGCACTTTGCATTGCCTTTCTCGTCAATATCCCCATGGGACTGATTGAAAACAAAATGCTGTCGTTTCTTCCCCTTTCTCGAGGAATCAAGCGGTTCCTCGCCATGATCCTGTCCTTTATCCTGATTGGGGCACTCTTTTATTTGCTGTTTTCCATCGTTCTTCCCCAGTTGATTCAATCCGTCCGGACCTTTGTCTTTAACGTGCCGCCCATGCTGCAAAACCTGGAAAACTACGTCTCCCACGCGAAATGGCTGGGACCCCTGGCGGATCCCATTCAGGCCCGGCTCCATGAGATTAACAACATGAACATCATCAGCTACATCACCAGCCACCTGGATCCCAACAATGCGGAATGGGTCAACTCCATGCTGGGCAATGTCTTCTCCACGCTGAGCACGGTGTTTTCCAGCTTTATGACTGGCATCCTCGCTCTCATCTTCTCCATCTACATGCTGGGTTCTAAGGAAGAACTCTCCCTCCAGTCCAAGGGGTTGCTCTACACCTTCCTGCCGGAGAAAACCGCGGACAATGTGATGTATGTGGTCTATACCGCCTATGACAACTTCTACAACTTCTTCACCGGCCAGTTCATGGAGGCGGTGATGCTGGGGGTCATGACCTTTATCGGCATGACCATTCTGGGCTTCCACTATGCGATTGTCATCTCCATGATCATCTCCCTCGGGGCGCTGGTCCCCATGGTGGGCGCCATTATCGCCGCCTTCATCGGCTTTCTCATGCTCCTGACCACCTCCCCCTTGGAGGCGATCAGCTATCTGGTCTATGTCATCGTTCTTCAGCAGTTCGATGGCAACCTGATTTATCCAAAGATCGTCGGTCAATCCGTGGGTCTGCCCGCCATCTGGGTCCTCTTTGCAATCACCGTCGGTGGCTCCCTGATGGGGATCCTCGGCATGCTCATCTTTGTGCCGATCGTGTCCACGATCTACGATATTGTTTCCGATTTCAAGACAAGACGGCTGATGGAAAAGCGGATTCAGGTCTATATCAAGTAAACTCGGTGATAAAAAAGCCCCCCCGCCACTTGGCGAGGGGGCTTTTCTTGCTCCTTATTTCTCCGCTTCCAGTTTCTTGGTGATCTCAATCATCTCATCGATGATATCGGAGATGTATTGGATCGTGTCTCGCAGGGGCCGGTCCGTGGTGATGTCCACGCCGACCATCTTGGCCAGTTCGACCGGGGTCTTGCTTCCCCCCGTTTTCAGAACTTCCAACCATTCCTTGGCCACATGGTCTCCCTCGGAGATGATCCGGCGAGCCATCTGGGTTCCGATGGTGAGGCCGGCGGAATAGGTGTAGGAATACAGACCCATGTAGTAATGGGGCTGTCTCATCCAGGTACGGGTGGACCCATCCAGCACCTTGACATCCTTGCCCCAGAAGTCGGTGAGCACGTCTTTGTAAATTCCATTCAGGGTATCGGCATAGACCGAACCGCCCCGGTCCACAATCTTATACACCTCTCTCTGGTAGGCGGCCTCCAAAAGGTGGGTGACGAAGTTGTGGTAATAGGTCTTCGAAATCATCTGGGACAGCACCCACCGGTGCATCCGAAGATCGTCTCCCGCCTTTTTAAGAAGGTAGTTCTCCATGATGATCTCATTGGTGGTGGAGGGAGATTCCACAAAGTACATGGAGCAGTCCGCATTGAGGAAGTTCTGGAACTTGTTAGCATGGTGGAAATGACCTGCATGCCCCAGTTCATGGGCCAGGGTCATCACCTCGTCCATCTTATGGTTGAAGGAGCAGAGCACGTAGGAATGCGTGGAATAGGGAGAAGAGCAGAAGGCCCCCGTCCGTTTCCCACGATTTTCCGCATAGTCAATCCAGCGATCGGCAAAGGCATGGTTCAACATCTCTCCATACTCCTCGCCAAGAACCGAAAGCCCTTCCTTGATGTAGTCCGCCGCCTTTTCAAAGCTCATCTCCGGCGCATAGCCGGGGTCAATCTCCAGCTTCAGGTCCGCCGTCGTCATCTCCTCAATTCCATGGATATGCTGAATCAACTTGGCATAGCGCTGCATGGCGGGCGCCAGTTCCTTGGTGATCAGATCGATCTGGCGATCGTACATCTCCCGGGTGACATCCTGGAAGGAAAGCAGGTAGTCGAATACACTGTCATAGTGGCGCAGCTTCGATTCGATCTTCTCCTGCTGGACCTGAGAGTTGTAGGTGGATGCCGTTCCCTCCTCATATTTCTGAAGCTCCTTGGAAAAGACCTCGAAGGCCTTACGGCGAATCTCCGGGTCCTCTTCGGCTTCCAGATGATTCTCAAAGGAATTATAGGTCATCTCCATTTCCTTCCCCTTTGCTTCAAAGTTGGGGAAACGGATATCGCCAAACTTGATGTCGTTATAGATCCGGTAGGGGGCATCGAACACGGGATGAAGGGCGGCCAGGGCGGCTTCCGTCTCCTGACTCAAAAGGTGGGGCTTTTTTTCGATCAGCTTGTTCAGGTAGCGGCGATAGTTCTCCTCTTTTTCGCCCGCCTCCTTCAGCACGGTCTCCTCCTGCGAAGCCAACTCCACGTCCAAAAAGGCCAACTGGGCATAGACTTCCGCGAGCTTCGTGGCACAGGACTGGTCTCTTTCCGCAAGTTTGGTATCCGTGGTATCCGCCTCTACCGCAATTCCCGTGAAGGTGCCGATCCGATCTGCCTGGATCATGATTACCTCATAATTCTTCAGGGCTTGCACAATCACATCTGCCCGGTTTAATTTCCCCTGATAGGCCTCCACAAAGGCCTTGGTCTTATCCTGAATATCCTTCATCACCCGGTCATATTCATCGTCCGAAGCGATTAAATCCGACAAATCCCACGTCTCTTCCACGGGGACATCTTTTCGATCTAAAATTTTACTCATGCTTCCTCCTTCCAAATTTTTACCGTTTTTTGATCAATTCTTTTTCTTTCAAACAGTTTCAGTATACACTATTTAAAAAGGAAAGGAGTAGCTATGGATAAACGTTTAGAAAGTTACGCCCGGCTGGTGATTGAAGTGGGCGTTAATGTACAAAAAGGAGATCCCGTCATGATCTCCTGTCCCATCGAACACATTGAATTTGCACGCCTTCTGCACCGCTTTGCCTATGAGAGAGGGGCCAGCGAGGTGGTCATGAACTGGAGGGACGACTGCCTCACCCGGATGAAATATGAACATGAGCCCCTGGAAACCTTTGAGCAGATCCCCGACTGGGTTCATGACCGCCTGAAATACTATTACGAGAAGGGGGTCAACGTGATCTCCGTTTCCTCCTCGGATCCTTCCCTCCTGCAGGGAATCGACCCCGTGAAAATCTCAGCGGCTTCCAAGGCCAATAATCAAAAGCTGTCCGACCTGGACCACTACACCATGAACGATGAAAACTCCTGGTGTGTGGTCGCCCTCCCCAATGCGGCCTGGGCAAGGAAGGTCTACCCGGACATCGAAGATGAGGAAGAAGCCGTGAACAAACTCTGGAAAAAAATCCTGGAGGTCACCCGGATGAACGAGAAGGATCCGGTCCGGGCATGGAAGGAGCACATTGACCGCCTCTCCCATCGAGCCGCCCTCCTCAATGAGTACCATTTCCAATCGGTCCATTATTCCTCTTCCAACGGCACCGACCTGGAAGTGCGCTTGCCGGACCGCCACATCTGGCTGGCAGCCACCTCGGATAATAAGAAGGGAACGACCTTCCTGCCCAACATTCCCACCGAGGAAGTGTTCACCGCTCCCCATCGGGAGGGGGTGGACGGAACCCTGGTCGCCACCAAGCCCTTGGCCTACAACGGTCAAATCATTGACGGCTTCGTTCTCCACTTTGAGAATGGGAAGGTCGTGGACTTCTCCGCCAAAAAGGGAGCCGCCGCCCTGAAGGCTCTGTTGGAGGAAGACGAAAATGCCCGTCATCTGGGAGAAATCGCCCTGGTCCCCTATGACTCCCCGATCTCCCGATCCAATCTGCTCTTCTACAACACCCTGTTCGACGAGAACGCCTCCTGCCACTTTGCCTTTGGTGCTTGTTATCCCACCACTTTGGAGAGGGGAACCGAGCTCAGTGAGGAGGAGCTGAAGAAGGAAGGCGGAAACAGTGCCCTTGTCCATGAGGACTTCATGGTCGGATCCAAAGACCTCTCGATCATCGGGACCAAACAAGATGGCAGTAAGGTCGCCGTCTTCAAGGATGGTAATTTTGCCTTTTAATCGGTTACGAAAAATCCCTCGGAGCGAGGCTCCGAGGGATTTTTGTTTTTTCCGGTAAGAAAGAGGCTTACCTGGCAGAATAGACTTCCTTGCCATTGAGGAAGGTCTTTTCTAATTCCAGCTCGGGGGAAAGAACGATAAAATCCGCCGCCCGTCCCGGAGCAATGGAACCACACACGTCATCAATGCCCACGCTCCTTGCGGGAACTTCACTGGCCATTCTGAGGGCCTGTTCCACATCGGCAACATCCCACTTTACGACATTTTTCACCCCGTCCTTCAAGCGCAGAATGGAGCCGGCCAAGTTTCCTCCCTCTTCCAGGCGGGCCGTCCCCTCGCTCACAATCACCGGCAATTCCCCCAGATGATAGTGGCCATCGGGCATGCCACCCGCTCGCATGCAGTCCGTGATCAGGGCACAATGGTTCGGACCCTTGCTCTTCACCACGATGTCCACGGCCTTGGGATGGACATGGTGACCGTCGCAAATCAATTCCGCCACCGTTTCCGGAGATGTCAGGCAACATCCCACCATTCCCGGATTTCGATGGTGAAGACCACTCATTCCGTTGTAGCAGTGGACAAAGATATCCGCTCCCGCTTCCACGCAGGCTCGTGCGGTATCATAGTCCGCATCTCCATGGCCCAGGGCAACATGGACTCCCTCCGCCGTGAGGGTGCGAATAAACTCCTCCGCTCCCCGGCGCTCGGGGGCGATGGCAATCTTTCGTATTCTTCCCTTCGCAAGCTCGTTCCAATGATGAAAAACCTCCACCGAGGGGTCCATAAAGTAATCGGAATTCTGGGCGCCTTTATGCTTTTCCGTGAAAAAGGGTCCTTCCAGGAAAGCACCCTGAATCTTGGCCCCATCCTCGGGATCCTCGGCCTCACCGATCATGGCACAGACCTTGTTCAGCTGGTCCACAGAGGCGGTCAGGGTGGTTGGCAGGTAGGAACAAACTCCATTCTCCACGATGCCCCTTGAAATCTCTCGCAAGCCTTCCGGATCCGCATCCATCACATCATGATCCCGATAGCCGTGGATATGGGTGTCCACCAAGCCCGCCGCCACCCAGGAATAGGCAAAGTCCAGAATCGTCCCCTCTTGTGGTCGCTCCTCTTGGTAACCTTGAAAACGGCCATCTTGAATTTCCAGATAACCCCCTTCTTGTTTTTGGTCCTTTAGCACAAAGTGCTGGGCATGTACGTAGTAGTGCAAGGTTTCCTCCTAGATCTGAATTTTCGACAAGTCGAGCAGGGACGGTTCCTACTCCTCAAAGAGTCCCCGGTTATCCTCAACATTGGTGCTGGGAACCTGTTGAATCTGCAGTTCCACTCCCAGGTCCCGAATCGCTCGAAAGGCCGTCCGGTCCTTTTCATCGACACAGACAAAGGAGGCGACCCGATCCCTTCCCGGTCCCTGGGGAAGATTTCCCACATTGATCTTCTTTGCCGGGAGTCCTCCCTGAAGAAGAAGCAGGGCATCCTGCGGGTTTGCCACCAGGATCATCACCTTCTCCGAAACATCGAGCTTGCGAAAGAAGGCCACGGCCTCTTCGGGGTTCACAAAGTCAACGTTGACACCCGCACCGCCGGTCATGGTCATCAAACCCTGCCTCAGTTTATTGGCGGCCAACTCCCGATTTGCAACTAAAATTCGACTGCACTGTAACTGGCTGTTCCACTGCAGGGTTACCTGGCTGTGGACCAGCTTGTTATCAATCCTTACCAATGAAATACTTGCCATGATATCCTCCTAGACCTCTGGGGTGCCCTCCTTCGGAAGAATGATCTCAAAGCAGGATCCTTCCCCCAGCTTGCTTTTCAGGTGCAACTCACCCCCATGGAGCAACACCGTATGCTTAACCAGAGAAAGTCCCAGACCCGTCCCGGAACTTCGTGTTCTTGCCTTATCGACCACATAAAATCGTTCAAAGATTCGCTCCTGGTCCTCTGGTGCAATGCCAATGCCATTATCTTCCACCAAAAGGGTGACCGTTTCCCGATTCGAAATCGTCTCAATCTTCACATGTCCCCCCTCGGCTTTAGAGTATTTTATCGCATTACTGAGCAAATTGGATACCACATCGGTAAGAAGGCGCTGATTTCCCCACAGTCTCCCCTTATCCCCCTGGACAATGAAGTCAACCCCCCGGGGGCGCGCAAAGGGCAGGTGCACCTCCACCTGCTTTTCCACCACTTCCTTAAGATTGAACCACTCCCGCCGGTCATAGTCGCTATAACCCGTGTCAATCTTGGACAGCTGAATGATCTCATTGATCATGTTCAAAAGTCGGACACCTTCTCGATGGATGATGCCCGCAAAATGCTGACTGTCCTCCAAGGGGACCATGCCGCTTTCAATCATTTCCGCATAGCCGTTGATGGAGGTCAGGGGGCTCTTCAGTTCATGACTCACATTGGCAGAAAACTGCCGGCGCATGGTCTCATTTTCGCTGATTTTTCGCAGCTCATCCTTGAAAAGCATCCGCTGCTCTTCACTGCCCAACAGGTTGGTCAGCTCTTCATCCAGTCGTTTCTCCTCCTCCTCTTCCATGAATTTCCCGCGGAGGATATGGTCCAGGTAATTCAGAAGATTTTTCAAAGAATGGGCGCCATTCTCCTTCACCGACCGACAGACCAAAACCGATACGCCGATGGCCAACACACACAAAAAGACTCCGGACAACAAGCATCCGGAGACTATGCCCCCCTGGTCAGGGTGGGAAAGAAAATAGGGCAAAATGAGCCCAAAGACCGGGATGGCAAGAACCGCCACCGCCAGACAGCCGGCGAAAACGCGCCGATTAATTTTTGACATTACACACTCCCCAATTTGTATCCAACATTTCGAACGGTCTTAATCAGCTTTCCTTTTTCCTTCAGCTTCTGCCGCAAGGTACGAATGTGCACATCTACCGTTCGGGTCGCTCCCGCATACTCATAGCCCCAGATCTCGTTCATGAGCTGATCTCGGGACAAGACGATATCGGGATTTAGCATCAGATAATAGAGCAACTCAAATTCCTTGTAGGTGAGCTCAATCACGCTATTGCCAATATATACCTTTCGCTTATCCAAGTCCATGGTAATGCCATCAAAGGTCAGGCATTCCGCCTGGTCGGGTTCCCCCGTTCTACGGAGTATGGCTTTGATTCGACTGATGAGTTCCATGACCCCGAAGGGTTTGGTTACGTAATCATCGGCACCCATATCCAAACCCCTCACCTTATCATACTCACTGGTTTTTGCCGTGAGCATAATCACTGGCGTTTCCTTTGTTTCATGTCGCGTTTTCAGCTTGCTCAGAATCTGATAGCCATCCTCGCCTTCCAGCATGATGTCCAGAATGACAAGGCTGGGGATCCCTTCCTCGAGTGCTCGGTAGAGCCCCTTGGCATCCGCAAATCCCGTAGCATGAAACCCGTTATTGTTTAAGGCATACACGATAAGTTCTCGTATATTACGATCGTCCTCAACAATATAGACCTCTTTCATGGATTCTCCTTTCCCCTTCTGATCCTCCATGCATAAAAGTGACTTATTGCAACTTTAAAACCTCACCGGTAATGGAGTATACGACAGCCTCTCCGATATTCTGGGCGTGGTCGCCGATTCGTTCCAGGTATTTGGCCACCATCAACTCGTCAATGATGTGGTTTGCGGGGAGCGTGTTGGCACGAATCTCCTCCACGAGCTCATCACGAACCTTCACGAAGAGTTCGTCCACCCGATCATCTCGTTCGGCCGCCTCTCTCGCCAAATCGCTATCGCCGCTGAAGAATGCCTGCACCGAATCCACCATCATCTTGGAGGTCACCTCTGCCATCTCCACCAGGCTGCCCAAATCTCTTTTTTTGTAGCCCAGTTCCATCATCTGCAAAGCAAGCGAGCTGATGTCGTCCGCCTGATCGCCAATCCGCTCCAAATCTGTGCTCATACGAAGCGCTGCAGAGACAAACCGAAGATCCGAAGCGACGGGTTGCTGTTTCAAGATCAGGTAGATGCACTGCTGTTCGATGAGAGAGTCCACGTCGTTAATGCTTGTCTCCGTCTTCCTGACCTCTTCCGCAGATTCCTTATCTTGTCCTTGCAGTGCCCGAATCGATTTCTGCACCGACTCGCTGCACAGCTCTGCCATCTTCGTCAGATTTGCATTGAGCTCCTCCAACTCCCGTTCGAATTCATTTCTCATAGTAGTTCTCCTTCCACGAAATCAACCGAAACGACCGGTAACATACCGATCGGTTCTCTCATCCGCCGGCTTGGAGAAGATCTGGTCCGTCTCGCCAAATTCAACCAAATCTCCCAAGTAGAAGAAGCCGGTCTTATCCGATACACGCGTCGCTTGTTGCATGTTATGCGTGACGATGACGATGGTATATTCTTTTTTCAAATCAAACAATAGATCCTCGATTTTCGTCGTGGAAATCGGGTCCAGAGCCGAGGTCGGCTCATCCAGGAGAATCACCTCGGGTTTTACCGCGAGACAGCGCGCAATACAGATACGCTGTGCCTGGCCACCGGAGAGGGAAAGTGCCGACTTATTCAGGTCATCTTTGACCTCGTCCCAAATCGCCGCCTGCTTGAGCGACTCCTCTACGATCTGGTCCAACTCCTTCTTCCCGTGAACTCCGTGGGTTCTCGGGCCATAGGCAACATTATCATAGATACTCTTGGGGAAGGGATTCGGCTGTTGGAAAACCATGCCCACCCGCTTCCGCAAATCATAGACATCCGCTTCCGTATAAATGTTGGTGCCATCCAGGGTCATTTCTCCCTTCGTGTGGAAGCCTCGCACCAGATCATTCATACGATTAATCGATTTTAAAAGCGTCGATTTCCCGCAACCGGAAGGTCCGATAAAGGCCGTAATCTCATTGGCCTCTATGTCCATAGATACCCCCTTAATTGCTTCAAAATCGGAGTAATAGCAATGAAAATCGCTTATTTTCAGCTTACTCATTTCCCTCCTCCTTGTTCTTCAAAGTTTTTTCCATATAGGTGGAAAGCGCATTAATCAGGAATACGACGACTAACAGAATAAAGGCTGTCGCCCATGCCTGGTCGTTGAAAATTCCCTCCGTAGACAAGAGGTACATGTGAATCGCCAGCGTACGGCCATTGTTAAAGGGGCCTGCATATTGAGACATGGATCCCGCCGTGTAAATCAGGGCCGCCGTCTCACCGACGATACGTCCGATGGCAAGGATGATTCCCGAAAAAATACCCATGGCGGCTGCCGGCAGAACCACGCGAAAGATGGTGCGCAGTTTTCTTGCTCCCAGCCCATAGCTTGCTTCTCGCAAAGAATTCGGAACCGACAGCAGGGACTCTTCGGTGGCTCGGATGATCAAGGGCAAGCACATCAGCACCATGGTCAGGGCTCCGGACATGATCGAGTTTCCCCAGCCCAGCGTGTTCGAAAAGAAAATCAATCCAAACAGACCGTAGATGATGGAAGGAATTCCCTGTAAGGTCTCGGTCATGACACGGACGACTCTCACAAACTTGCTCTCCGGATGCGCATATTCCACCATATAGATGGCCGTGGCAACCCCAATCGGCACGCAGAGTAAGAGCGTGATGAGGATCAATTCCAGGGTATTCACCATCGCCGGAACCATGGACTGGTTGTCCGTGGTCCACTTCGGATTAAAGACATCCGGGGTTAAGTTCGGAATTCCCTTTAAGCATACCTGGCCGATTACCAGAAGCAACATCAGGAAGGTGAAAAAGATGGAAAAGTGGACCAGGATCGATAGGATGATGCTGCTGGCCCCTCTCTTGCCTCCCGAGACTTTTCTTTTTGCCACAGCAGCACCGTTTGACTTCTTATGTTCGGTCATTTTTCACTCCTCCTTCCCCGCTTGACTAAGTTAAACAGGAGGATAATGATCAAAATGAAGACGAATAGAACAGAGGCCGTGGACAGAAGAACTTCCCGATGGAACCCTCCAGCATAGCTCATCTCCGTAACGATATTCGTCGTCAGCGTCCGTCCTCCCTTAAATAGGCTGGTAGGAAACAGGGGTTGGTTACCGATAACCATCTGCACGGCCATGGTCTCACCAATCGCCCGGCCGATTCCCATAATGGCGGAACTCAAAACTCCCGACGAAGCCGCCGGGATCACCACGGTGAAGATGGACCTTTCCTTGGTGGCTCCCAAGCCAATGGCACCGTCGTAGTAGAAATGCGGCACAGATTCCAAGGCCGACTGCGATAGGGTTATGACCGTTGGCAGAATCATAATTCCCAGAAGGATCATGGCCGCCAGAATCGACATTCCAAAGCCACCCACAAGACCACGAATGAACGGCACCACCACTTCCAACGCCCAAAGACCGAATACAACCGAAGGGATTCCGGCGAGCAGGTTAATTCCCGCCTGAAGAATTCGTTTCAGATGATCCGGACAGTAGAAGGTCATGTATACAGCAGAAAAGATTCCAATGGGCACTCCGATGACGGCCGCTCCCAGCGTTACGTAAATACTTCCCACAATCATCGGTGCGATTCCATAAATATCGGAACTCGGACTCCATTTGCTTCCAAAGATAAAATTCATAAAGCCGACTTTTCGAATGGTAGGAATCCCTGTTGAAAACACGAACCAGCAGATAAGAGCAACTGCAACGATAGAAGTTGCCGTTGCAATAAAGAAGACAACTTCCATAAACTTCTCTCGGAAATCTTGCCCTTTATTTGCTTGCATAGTTCCTCCTTCTCATAAATGAGAGACTTCCCTGCAAGAATCATGCAGTATATTTTTCGCTAATAGAAGAAAATGGTCGGCTTCCGCCGACCATTTCGCCTAAAACTCGAATTACTTCAACTCGCCCCAGTCACGGACAGAGCCGGTGAAGATATTCTTAATCTGTTCCAGAGTTAAGTCGTTACAAGCATTCTCTTTATGAACGATGATTGCAATACCATCGGTAGCAATCTGCTTGGGGGTAACTCCCTCTTTCTTCTCTTCGTCTTTTACCTCACGAGAAGCCATACCAATCATTGCTTCTCCGGAGATGACGGCCTTGATTCCGGCACCGGATCCGTTGGAGGTAAAGTTAAACTCAACACCGGGCTGTACCTTCTTATAAGCTTCCATTAATTTTTCCATGTACGGCGTTACGGAAGTGGATCCCTGAATGGAAATCTTTCCTTTTACATCGCCACTCTTTGCATAGGGCTTTGCGTTTGCATCCATAGCGATAACATCGCTCTCCTTTGCCAAAGCCTGTCCTTCTTTGGACATGATGTAGTTGATGAAGTCTTTTCCCGTTGCATCCAACTTATCCTCTTTGTAAGCGATGTTGAAGGGACGCTTTACCTTGTAAGAGCCATTAACGACGTTCTCCTCCGTTGCTTCCACGCCTTCTACCTTAGCGGCCTTAACGGTGTCGTTCAAGGAGCCCAAAGAGATGTAGCCGATGGAGTTCTTGTCCTTTGCTACATAAGTCGTTACCGCGTTCGTGGAGTTAACAATGGTAGCTCCCTGGAAGGTCTTGTCTTCCTTGCCCTCGGCAACCTTCGTGATTTCCGTGAAGGCTCCACGAGTACCGGATCCTTCCTCACGAGATACCACGTTGATTTCGCCCTTTGCTTCGGTCTTGCCCTCTCCCTTCTTCTCCTCAGAGCTTGCCTTGCTCTCCGTGGAAGCCGCTACGCTCTCACTGGTAGAACCGGAAGCCGTGGAAGAAGATTCCTTCTTGTTACCTTCGCCGCA
Organism: uncultured Tissierellia bacterium; assembly: GCA_937923265.1. Classification (GTDB taxonomy): domain Bacteria; phylum Bacillota; class Clostridia; order Tissierellales; family Peptoniphilaceae; genus CALAJY01. The sequence continues at coordinate 25,977 of CALAJY010000026.1, read as the reverse complement.
AGCTGTTAAAGCGATTGCGAATACGAAAGCACACAGAACCGCCAATAATTTCTTTGTTTTCGTCATTGTTTTCACCTCTCCTCGTTGTTTTTGTTCTTGCCTCTTAAGGATAGTGGGCAAGTGTTAATTCCAAAGAGAAGCGAATGTAAAATTTATGTAAAGTAATAGGAAGCAAGCGTTTCCCGGTCCCATAAAAAAGAGAGGGGGGTGCCCCCTCTCTTTTCCTATGGTCTCACAATGCGATCCTGTAAGTTCTCCGTATTGCTTAACTCATTTTTCACATCAATCCATACCAAGCCAATGGCCCGGTCGGAAAAATTCTTGCGGATTTCCTCGGCTTCCGTCTTATCCGAGAGGAACATGGCCGTGGAAAGAAAATCCGCCAGGCCGGAATCCTCCGTAACCACCGATACCGAAGGGAACCTCGTTTCGGGATATAAGGTCTTCGGATCGATGATATGGTGATACTTTTTCCCATTCACCATGAAATAGCGCTGATAGTCACCGGAGGTTACGACCGCCTGGTCCTTGTAGACCTTAATCGCCCAGGTCATCTGCTCCTTTTCCGGCTTGGGATTCTGTACCCCAATGGACCATTCCTTTCTCCCATCGGCGGGCAGGCCAATCACCTTAACATTTCCTCCGGCGTTGATCAGCCCCGACTCCAAACCTTCCTTTTTCATGGTCTGGGCGATCCGCTCCGTGGCGTAGCCCTTCGCCACCGCACCGAGATCCAAACTCATCTTGCTGTCTTTCAGCTCCACGCTCCGGTCCTTGTCATTCAGGATCATATCGCTGATCTTGCAGTGCCGGTTCGCCTCTTCCAATTGCTCCTTGGTGGGCAGCACTCCCTTCTCCGCGGTATTCTTCCCTGAATTTTTGGCTTCTGCCTCTTCGCCGTTCACATAGTATCCATTTGCTTCCCGGGCATCATGCCAGAGGCGGAGGACCGACCCCATGGCGATGTTGACCTTTCCCTTTACCTTGTCATAGTTATCTTTGCTAAGCTTTAAAAGAGAAAAAAGCTCTTCGGAAACGGGAACCGCACCCTGTCCCGCTTTCTGATTCACGGAAAAGACATTGGTCACGCCATCATAGCCATGGTAATTATCATAGAGCTGGTGGAGGCGAAGATATTCCTTATGGGTGAGGTCAAACAGCTTTTGAAACTCCTCCACACTCTTGGTGTAATAGGTCACACTGATGACCGTATCAAAGCAGTCGAAGAATTCCCCCTTTCCCTTGAACACCTTCCGACTCCCCGAAAGGGTAATCCATTCCCCCGGCTCCTTCACTCCTTTTTCCGCAACTTCTTGTAACTTCACTTCCTGAGAACTTTGCGATGTGGTTTGTTGGCTTGTTTGTATTGCATCCTTTCCGCAAGCGGAAAAGAGGATGATTCCACTGAGCCCGGCCAGCAGCCATTTTTTATTCATAACGCCCCCTCGTTCTAACGATCCTGTAAATTGATAAGCATCATAGCGTAATCTTATAGTAATATTTTATAGTAATAAAGAAAGCTTTCTTAGGGCAACCCCCTGTTGACGGCATTTCCTTATGAATTCATCTCTATTATTATACTAGTATCCATCCAAAGGATGGCCTTTTTTTGATTTTTTCTTCGCCGTGAAATTCCATCCCGAAAACCTTGCAAAATTGAAAAATCTCTGTTAAAATAAACGCCTAATCCATTTGGACCATTAGCTCAGTCGGTTAGAGCGCCACGTTGACATCGTGGAGGTCGTTGGTTCGATTCCAATGTGGTCCATGTTAAAATACTTAGTCCGTTTTTCCGCATGTCGCAGAAAAACGGGCTTATTTTTTTATTCCATAAAAATGCCTTCCATCATCAGACCGATTCTGTCAATTCGGATCTGCAGGTTCGTCTCCCGTCGATGCCCTCCCAGAAAACCCAACGCGTTACCGGCTTTGCAAGCAGGGAGCCTCCCACCGGGAAATGGACTTTCGCTTTTTCGCCAATAAATTTAATATTTTTTATTAAAAAAATAAAAATAAAAGTAGATAACGTTTGCTGATTATGATAAATTATTGTTAAGCAAAAAACTCTTATCTTAAAAAAATGGAACGATTCCTTTAAAGAAAGGAGGAGAAATATTACCGGAAATATTCTTGGAAACATCGCTGAATTTTATAAACGTTTTTACATAGGAGGAATCATATGAATCAAATTTCTAGCATCGTCACAGCCATCAATGATGTGCTGTGGGGCGTGCCGATGATGGTAATCCTGGTGGGCTTTGGACTCTTTTCCTCCATTTATCTCGGCTTTCCCCAGATTAAAAAGTTCGGACTCGGATTCTCGAAGAGCTTCGGTCAGATCTTTAAAAAGAGAGAGGAGGGAAAAGCAGGCTCCATGTCCTCTTTCCAGTCCCTCGCCACGGCGGTTGCCGCTCAGGTAGGAACGGGAAACATCGGAGGTGTCGCAGGTGCCATTCTGTCCGGTGGTCCGGGTGCCGTATTCTGGATGTGGATCACTGCTTTGGTCGGTATGTCCACCATTTTTGTGGAAGCCGTCCTGGCACAAAAATATCGAATCAAACGCCGAGGAGAGTTGGTTGCCGGCCCCGCCTTCTACATCAGTCAAGGCTTTAAAAACCATAATCATGCGGGGATCGGAAAGGTGTTGGCAACCATCTTCTCCATCTTAATCATCGTTGCCCTTGGATTTATCGGAAACATGGTCCAGTCCAACTCCATCGCGAGTGTAATGACCGAAGCCTTCCATATTGATGCAATCTATATCGGAATCGCCCTGGCCCTTCTGGCCGCCCTGATCTTTGCGGGAGGAATGAAGAGAATCGGCCGTTTCACGGAGCTCATCGTTCCCTTTATGGCAGCCCTTTATATCGTGGGCGCCATCGCCATCTTGGTAAAATATGCAAACCAAGTCCTGCCCACCCTGGGATCCATCTTCTCCTCCGCCTTTACAACGAAAGCCGTTGCCGGTGGTGTGGTCGGTGTTACCATCCGAGAAGCCATCCGCTACGGTGTTGCCCGCGGTCTGTTCTCGAATGAAGCAGGTATGGGGTCTACTCCTAATTCCCACGGAATCGCCGATGTTCCCCATCCGGTTGTTCAGGGTTCCATCGCCATGGTCGGCGTTTTCATCGACACCATTATCGTGTGCACCGCTACCGCCCTCATTATCTTAGTCTCCGGTGCCCAGAATTCCGGACTGGAAGGGGCACAGATTACCATGCATGCCTTCAGCCAGGCGTTTGGAGATATCGGTGCCAAGTTCCTCGCGGTGTCCTTGCTCTTCTTCGCATTCAGTACCGTGATCGGTTGGTACTACTTTGGAGAAGCAAACATTAAGTACCTCTTCAAGTCAAAGCTCGCCGTTCGCATCTATCAATGCATCGTCTTTGCCTTTATCATTCTCGGTACTTTGAGCAAGATTGGGCTGGTGTGGCAGTTAGCGGATATGTTCAACGGTATGATGGTCATTCCCAACGCCATCGCCCTCTATTTCTTAGTCCGTGAGGCTAAGGCCCTCCTGAAAGATTTTAATCACCAGGAGTCGTCCGGAGAGCCCTTGCATTATGACTATCCCTATGAACATGAGACCGAAGCAGAGAAATAAGATGTCCTTCGTAGAATTTCGCCAATGAAACGGTAAAACAAGAGGAGGTCCGGCATTCGCCGGACCTCCTCTTGTTTTTCGCAATGATTACGCATCCAACAGGGATCGTAACTTCCGAACCTTTTCCTCATTGACCACGTTATGGGCGTTCTCCCGGGGGGCGGGATAAAAGCCATAGGAGAGGAACGGATTGGAGGTCGTTGGATCCTCCCGATAATCTCGACAGGAGCTGTGAAACTGGTCCAGTCCCGTCTCCTCGCGGAGGGAAAGTATGTTCTCCGCCTGAACACCGCTGCCTGCTAAAAGTTGGATTCGGGATCCGAATCTTTCCTGCAACCGACGAAGCCGGTCCTTCCCCTGAACGGCGGTCTCCCTTCCCCCGCTGCTGAGAATGCGGTCGACACCACAGGCAATGAGACCCTCGCATGCCTCCTCTTGTCGGACACAGAGGTCAAAGGCCCGATGGAAGACGGCTTCCACACCCGCTCCATGAACCAGGTCCACCATGGAGCGAATCCGAGGAAGATCGGGGTGCCCCTCTTTGGTTAAGAAACCAAAGGCCAGACCATGGGCGCCCGCCTCCAAAAACTGCCGGGCATCCTCCCGCATGACCCGGTATTCCGCATCGTCATAGCAAAAACCTCCCAGCCGGGCGCGAACCATACAGATAATGGACAGTGAAGTGTCTGAAAGGCTCAACTTCAGTGTTCCCAGGGAGGGGGTCAATCCTCCTAACGCAAAGGCTTCGTTGAGCTCCACGCGGTCGGCTCCGGCGCGGTCTGCCTTTATTACATCCTCATAGGAATCACAGCAAATTTCTAATATCGACATGGTCTCTCCTAGTCCTCCAGGCCTCGACGATCTTCCAGGGCCTTGGATAGCGTCAATTCATCATAGTACTCCAGGCTTCCCCCCACGGGAATTCCACTGGCAATGCGGCTGAGCTTGACCGGTTCCTTTTTCAACAGCTCCCCCAAGAAAAGCATGGTGGTTTCCCCCTCTACCGTGGGTGATATGGCAAAAATCACCTCACGAATGGGTTCTCCATGAGGGTCTAAGCGAGTGGGATGGTGGATGCGGTCTAACAGCGCTTCCACCCCGATCTTATCCGGTCCCATCTCATTCATCGGGGAAAGGAGCCCCTTCAGGACGAAATAGGTGCCCTGATAGCTCCCTGCCCGCTCCATGGCCAACAGGTTGCTGACATCCTCCACCACACAGATGGTGGAATGATCCCTCTTGCCGCTGGAGCAGATGGGGCATATCGCCTCCTGGGTCATGTTCCCGCACACCGGACAATCGTGAATCTCTTCCTTCACGGCCTCCAGCGTGTTGGCAAAGCGCCGCACCTTATCTGCATCCCGTTTCACCACAAAAAGTGCCAAGCGCTGGGCGGTTTTTTTCCCAATGGTGGGAAGCTGCCGAAACTCCTCAACCAGGTCCTCCAAAATCTTAGGAAATTCGTTCATTATAGTCCCGGAATATTTAATCCGCCGGTGATCCGGCCCATCTCATTTTCCTGAAGCTGGCCGGCCTGCTTGATGGCATCATTCACCGCCACCATCACAAGGTCCTCAAGCATCTCGACATCCTCGGGATCCACGATTTCCGGATCAATCTTCACGGAGAGAATCTCCCGCTTTCCGTTGATTTTCACCGTAACCGCACCGCCACCGGAGTTGGCCTCCATCTCGGTTTCATTCACCTTTTCTTGGGTTTCTTCCATCTTTCGTTGAATCTTTTGCATTTGGCGCATCATGTTGTTCATGTTCGCGCCCCCAAAACCGCCTCTTCCTTTTCCCATCTCTTACCTCCTATTTTTTTCTGCTTCTTGAATTTCTAAAATGGATGCGGGAATTCGCTCTCGCAAAATCCTCTCGGGATCGCTCTCTGTCTCTTCCGCTCTCGGTTCATCGGCCGGGGGTGCCTTCGAGGGCTCGGTCTTCGCTTCCTCCGTCTCCCCGGGAGTTCCATCATGAACGGGTACTTCCGCCCCCTCCCTCTCCGGGGAGGCCGAAGAAGGGGAGGAGGACAAATCTGGCTTCTTGAACGAATCCATCTTCCCGGAACGGAGGCGTTTTTCCCGGCTGGAAAGCACGAGGATTTCCATGGGCTCCCCGCTTACCTCTTGGGCCAAATCCGCCAGCCGGTCTTTCATGCTCCCCACTAATTTTAAATAGGGACCCTCTTCCGGATAATACAAAGCCAGCCCTCCGGGAAAAAATTCAACCCTCTCGTAACTATTCAAAAAAACGGGAGGGAGGAGATTCGCTCTTTGAAAGGCTTCCTGGATCTGAGGCCATTGGGCCTCCGGGGAAGCGGTCGCAGGTCCTTTCTGTTCCTGTTGGGAAATCTCCTTTTGCTCCTGTGGTGGGGAACTCGTCCCGTCCGAAGCCCCGCTTTTCGTTCGGCCCGCGGGCGTGTCTTTTGGCTGCGTAAGGGGAACTTTTTCTTCCTCCCGGTGAATGGTTTGCGAGGGCGGCGCCGCCGATCGGTCCGCTTTGTCCTTCTCCGGCTCCGAGGGAAGCTCCTGCTTGCCCAAGGTCACCTGTCCTCCTCCCTGAAGAAGATGGGGCAACTCCTGAAGAAGTGCCGCATGAACCAGATTCTCCGGCTTTTTCCAGGCTTCCACCAGATGGAGTTTTTCCTCAACAAGCCGTAAACGGGATTCCCAGTTCCTGAGGGAGTCCCGATGGATGAGTTGCACCACGAGGGATTCCAAGAGGGCCTCTCCGTAATCGGATTTTCGCATCCTTCCCTCGCCCTCCATCAAAAGGTCCAGGGTATCCGCGATTCGCCGGAGGGAAACCTCCTCCACCAGCTTTGTCATGCGCTCTTGACTCTCCCAGGACTGGTCCAGGTAGCCCTCTTTGCCCTCCAGTCCCTTAATAAGGAGCAGACGTCTCATGTATTCAATCCACTCGCGCAGCAGGGTGGATGCGTCCTTTCCCTCTTTTAAAATTTTTTGGCTGAGAGAAAGGGCCTCGGAAATTTTCTCCTGAAAAACAAGGGCCGTGAGCTCTTCCAGATTTTCGCTCTCCACCGTGCCCAGAATCCTATCGACCAGGGTCTTGTCAATCTGCTGTGTCCCCGCGCCCACCAGCTGGTCTAAATAGGAAAGGGCATCTCGCATGGCCCCATCCGCTTCCCGAGCAATCGCCCGGGCGGCCTCCGGCTCAATGGTTACCTGAATCTCCTCTCCCACCTCATAAAGATGTTGTTCGATAAGGGCGGGTTCCAGCCGTTTGAATTCATAGCGCTGAAGCCGCGAAAGGATCGTCAGGGGAATCTTGTCCTCCTCCGTGGTCGCCAGGATGAAAATCAGATGGGCGGGAGGCTCTTCCATGATCTTAAGAAGCGCATTAAAGGCCTCGTTGGTGATCATGTGGGCCTCATCGATAATATAGACCTTGTATTTTACCTGGGCGGGAGGGTATTTCACCTGGTCCCGCAACTCTCGGATATCATCAATTCCTCGGTTCGAAGCCGCATCCATTTCCACCACATCCATGGTGGTTTCTTCCAGGATTGCACGGCAATTGGCACATTCATTGCAGGGGTTGCCATCCACGGGATGGAGGCAATTCACCGCTCGTGCAAAAATCTTTGCACAGGAGGTCTTCCCCGTGCCACGCCCACCGGAAAAAAGATAGGCATGACCCGGGGTCCCGCTTTTTACCTGATTTTTTAGTACCCCGGTGATGCTGTCCTGCCCCAAGACCTTATCGAAAGTCAGAGGACGGAAGCGCCGGTACAATGCTTTTTTCATCGCCACCTCCCGGTTCATTTTACCATACAAAAAGGACGGAGCGGGATGTCCCCTCCGTCCTTTGCCTCTCCAGATTCGGAATCTCTTTACTGCTTGTTCTCCGAGAATTTGAAATTCACAAATTCAATCTCTTTTTCCACGGCTTTCCCATTGTGATAGTAGCTGAGCTTGGCCTTCTGCCCAATGCTGTAGTTGATGAGGGCCGTCTTGAGGCTGTTCATGGAATCAATCTCTTTTCCATCCAAGGCGGTGATCACATCTCCCGAGCTCACGCCTGCCTTCGCCGCGGGCGAGCCCGCAACAACATCGTGAACAATCACGCCGGTCTTCGTGGGCAGGTCCTCCATGCCCAGCTGCTTGGCGATCTGCACATTGTATCCGGTGATTCCCAAATAAATGGGTTCGAAGGTTCCATCCTTTGCGACCTTGTCGACAATCTTCTTTGCCGTGGAAATCGGAATGGCAAAGCCGATCCCATCCGCGGACTGGGGCTTGGCCGTGTTGATTCCCACCAGCTGTCCCTTGGCATTGAGGAGAGCTCCGCCGGAGTTTCCCGAGTTAATGGCGGCATCCGTTTGAATCAGGCCGTCCATCACATTGCCGTCCTGGAGGGTAATGGACCGGTCCAGTCCCGATACATAGCCGCTGGTTAACGTGGACTGCAGATCGAGACCGAGCGGGTTTCCGATGGCAATCGCCTTGTCTCCCACCTGGACCTTATCACTGTCTCCAAACTCAATCGCCTTTAGGTTCTTCTTATCCACTTTCAGGACCGCCAAATCCAGGGTGGGATCATTCCACAGAAGCTTTCCTTCCACCTCTTCCTTATTGGAAAGAAGCACCTTGATTTTCTTCGCATTCCCGTTATCCACCACGTGGGAATTGGTGAGAATCAGCCCATCCGAGGAGACGATGACGCCGGAGCCCACGGCTTCGGCATACTTGGGAATTCCATACATAAAGGGATTCTGCGTCGCTGCCCGGACCACCGTCGTGATCCCCACAATGGAGGGAACGGCTTTCTTCGCCACCGCATTCTCCGCGGTGGAGTCATTGGAAAGGTTGATATCGACCGTTTTCGAATCAGATCCGCTGTCCGCCGACTCGAGTTGGAGGCTGCTCGGAAGCAGGCCCGATTTCAGGAGTCCAACCCCACCGAAAGCTCCTAACACCGCTGCCGCCAACACCAGGGCCAGCGTTCTTAGCCAGCTGCTCTTTTTCCGATAATTTCTCTTCAGTTCCTCCCGAATGAGCTTTCGGGTCTTCACCTCTTCCTCATCCGGCATCGAGTCGGAAAAGGCCGGCCTCCCCTGATGTTGTGTTTCCTTCCCGGTTCCCTCGAAAACGCGACCTGCCCTTTCTTCCGCTGTCACAGGTTCTCTTTCCCCTCTGCGGTCGCCGGAGGCAGGGTCATGGCTTTCTTCCTCATGATTCCCCGAAATGCGATCCCTTGGATCCTGATAGTCACTCATAGTGTCCTCCTTCATTTTGTCTTTACGGATTAGAATCCGAAACCATACCATGTATATTCTTTCTTTTTCACTTCTTCCGGAAGAGAAGAGAATAATCTCTTGATTGCTCATAGGATAGGAATTCGATTTGAAGAAATTATGTTCTCTCCGGTATTTTCTTCCAAAAGTTTTCGGTGAAAGTCGCTTTTCTCCCCACAAAACTGAATAAACATTTTATTGATGAGGCAGGGAATTTATGCTAGATTATGTGTATAAGACAAATTCGTCTAACAACATATTGTATGATTTTTTTAATAGTAGCCAACGCGGAGTAGGCTGTTCCGCGTTTTTTATTTCTTTATTTTTGCTCCCAGCCGGAGGCAACGAACGCAGAAAGAGTAGGTTAGCATGAACGTAGAAAAGAGAAATGGACGCATTGTGCCCTTTGATGGCTCAAAGATTCAGATTGCCATCGAGAAGGCCATGGCCGAGGGGTTGGACCAGATGGACCGGGCTCTCGCAGAGAAAATTGCCCAGAGCTGTGAGGAGCACTTCTCCGATCGGGAAACCGTGAACATCGAAGAGATCCAGGACTATGTGGAAATCGAATTGATGCAAAACTCCCCCGAGGTGGCCAAGCGCTACATCATCTACCGCGTGGAACGGGCCAAGCTCCGCATCCACGGCTGGGAGATGACCGACCTGCAGCGGGACATCTATGAGAGCAAGTATCAATACCAGGGAGAATCCTTTGACCACTTTCTGAGCCGGGTGGCCGATGGGAACGAACCGGTGAAAAAGATGATCCGGGATAAGAAGTTCATGCCGGCGGGCCGGATTCTTGCGGGCCGGGGATTGGATAAAGTGGGTCGCAAGATGACCCTGTCCAACTGCTACGTGATGCCCCAGGTGGAGGATAACATTGAATCCATCTTTGATACCGCAAAGTGGATGGCCCGAACCTACAGCTATGGCGGTGGCGTCGGTCTGACCCTGAGCAAGCTGCGCCCGGCGGGATCCAAGGTCAACAATGCGGCGACCACCACCACCGGTGCGGTCTCCTTCATGGACCTGTACTCCATGACCACGGGCTTGATCGGCATGAAGGGAAGACGGGGTGCCCTGATGCTCAACCTCGATGTGCGCCACCCCGATATTGAGCAATTTATCGAGGTGAAAAACAACCTGAGCAAGGTGACCTTCGCGAATATTTCCGTCAATGTGGATGACGAATTTATGAAGGCGGTGAAAGAGGACCGCGACTATACGCTCAGTTTTGATGTGAAGGCCACAGGCGAGAAGATCCTCAAGCCCATCCGGGCCAAGGAACTCTTCCATCGACTCTGCTACAACAACTGGAACATGGCGGAGCCGGGCATCCTGTTCAAATCGCGCATCGACTCCTATAACCTGATGAGTGAGGATCCCGACTTTTCCTATGCGGGAGTGAATCCCTGTGCCGAAGAGCCCCTCCCGGCTTTTGGGGCTTGTAACCTATCCAGCATCAATCTGGGTGCCTTCACGGTTCATCCCTTCACCGATCAGGCGGATATGGATTGGGAGGCCCTGAAGAAGGCGGTTCATGACGGCGTGATCTACCTCAATGAGATTCTGGATGAAAACACGAATCTCCACCCCCTTCCCCAGCAGCGGGAGAGTTCCCACCAGCTCCGTCAAATCGGCTTGGGGATCATGGGCCTCGCCGATCTCTTTATCAAGCTGGATATTCGCTATGGTTCCGAGGAATCCCTGGTCCTCATCCACAAGCTGGGCTCTCTGATCGCCAACCAGGCCCTCCAAACCTCTGCCCTCCTCGCCAAGGAGCAAGGCCCCTTCCCCGCCTATAAAGCGGACGCCGTTCTCGCCTCTACCTACCTGAAAGAGGTGGCGAACGAGGAGACCCGCCAGCTCATTGAAAAATATGGACTTCGCAACTCCCAGCTCCTCACCATTGCCCCCACAGGATCCATCTCCACGTTGATTGGCTGCTCCAATGGTGTGGAGCCCATCTTCCAGATTTCTTACACGAGAAAGACGGAATCCATCAATGGCGGCGTGGACACCTACTACCGCGTGGTAACCCCCATTGTGAAGGAATACATGGATGCGAAGGGGCTCATCGATGAGGAGAACCTGCCGGAGACCATCGTCACCACGGCAAATCTGAAGTATAAGGACCGGATCGAGGTCCAGTCCGCTTGGCAAAAGTACATCGATGCTTCCATCTCCTCCACCGTCAATCTCCCCGAGGAGACCACGGTGGAAGAAGTCGAGGGCCTCTACCTCTACGCCTGGGAAAAGGGCCTCAAGGGAATTACCGTCTACCGAGATGGGTGTGCGCGGTCAGGAATTCTCCTAACCGACAAGAAGAGCAAGGAGACCGACCCCAAGAAGCGGATTGCCGAGCTCCAGGAGGAGATCAACACCATCGTGAATCATGAACTGGAAAAAGATCCGGAGACCTGCCCCATCTGCGGAGGTCACATGGTAAAAAGCGGTGGCTGTGAGGAATGCCAGGACTGTGGTTACAGCCCCTGTGCGATTTAAGAAAAAGAAGATTCGCCGAAAGCGGGATGGCTAAAGCCATCCCGCTTTTTTCATTTCGAGGAAAAGCTTGTCAAGCCCTCGGTCTTTTGATATAGTTGATGATCATGTAACCGTTTTGTAACTTTTGAGGATAGAGAAAGAGACAGTTAGGAAACAAGAAGGAGGTTTCATTCATGAACCATTCACGGAGTCGCCTGAGCGGTGGAACGAGGCTGTGGACAACCTTAAGTCTTTCGGCTTTGTTGGTGAGCTCGGGGCTCATTTCCGGCGCGCAGGCTTCCCAATCTGTGCAGGCACAGGAGCTTGTGTCGGAGTCGACGGTCTTCGCCGTCAGCGAACCGGAGAAGCAGTCCTCGCAAGCGGAGACGAATTCCGCCGAAGAGGCACCCACCGAGAAAGAGGATGCGGATGCCGCAAGTCCAAAGATTCGTGTCCGGTCCCTCTCAACGGAAAGCGATACGGTGACACAGGAGAGTAAGCAAGCAACGAAGAAGAAACAAAGGATTGCCAAGTACCATGGTGCTTGGATGGCAACGAGCAAGACAGCGAACGGCTTTCTGGATGTCAATGGAGATCTCATTAAGAATCACTGGGTCTTCTACCGGGATTCCTACTATTTTGCCGATCCCGCGGGAACGCCCTACCGGAACCGCATCATCAGCTTTGGCTCCAACGTGCGCTATTACATGAATAAAGAAGGAAAGAAGTCTTTCGGTCCCATCTGGGTCGCTGGCCAACTCCATCTGTTTGATTCTCGCAAGTTGGGAAAGATGAACCAAGATAATGCCTGGGTCCACTACGCCAACAAGTGGTATTTCCCCGACAGTAAGGGGAACCTCTACCACGGCCGGTTCATCCACTTTTGTCCCCGGATGTACTACATGAATCCCGATGGAAGCCTCCGGCAGAGCGATGTAACACTGGGAAACAAGGTCTACCAAATCGCCTCCAACGGTTTAGTGCAGACGATGACCCACCGGGGAAATCAAGCCAAGCAGGGGGACTTCCTCGTGGCTTATCAGAATGGCAGGCTTCGCCTGTTGGATGCCCTCACGGGACGCCCCTATACCAAGCAGGGTTGGTTCCACCTAGGGAACCGGAGCTACTTCCTTAATGGGCAGGGCGACCTCTACCATGACCAGTTCATCAGTTTTGGAGCAAGTCACCGCTACTACATGTCCCATCTGGGGGCAAAGCTCCACAAACAGATTGTCTCCGTGGCAGGGAACCTCTTCCTCTTAGGAGAGGATGGAAACGTGGTGACCAGCAACCGGTGGGAGTCCTATCGGGGCAAGCAGATTTTCCCCAACAGCAAGGGCCTCCTCTACCACAACCGGTTCATCTACTTCGGCTCACAGAAATACTATATGGATGCCAACGGCTACAAGACCATCGGGAGTTTCACCATCAGCGGCGTGACCTACACTACCGACCAAAACGGCTTGGTGGTCAAGGAGGAAAAGAAGCAGGAAGAGCGGGCCGGCTATTACGATATGGATGCCCCCCTCTCCAAACTTTATTCCCTGCGGCAATTTAAGTTCACCGGGGTCATCTACTGGTCCGGCTACAAGTTTACCTATTATTCCCAAAGGGTTCTGCCCGGCTACGGACTACGCATTCCCGGTCGTCATGTCAATAAAGACGGCTATGTCTGCGATAAGGACGGATACATTGTCTTAGCCAACAATGCCCCCAAGGGAACCGTTATCCAGACACCGTTCGGCTACTACGGAAAGGTCTATGATCGGGGAACCTATGGAAATCACTATGACGTTTATGTAGATTAAACCCAAAAAAATTTCTTCCGGAAAAGGCGTGGAATTGCGATTCTTCGCCTTTTTTTGTTTCTTGATATGATAAAATAAACAAAATAATTATTAGCTATGCATGAGAGGAGCACACAATGACAGAAGAAAAAACGATTGATTACATCCTGGATCAACTGAAGAACATCATGGCGATCGATTCTCCCTCCGGCTACGGACAGGCGGTCACCGATTACCTTCTCAAGCAATTTGAAGAGATGGGCGTCTCCGCCAAGCGCACGGTAAAGGGAGGCGTCGTCTGCAAGTTAGAGGGAAAAGAGAAGGATAACGCCATCCTCCTGCAGGCCCATTGCGACACCTTGGGTGCCATGGTCCATGAAATCAAAGCCAACGGCAGACTTCGTCTAACGCCCATCGGCGGCTTGAGTCCCGTCAACACGGAAACCGAAAATGTCCGTGTCCGCACAAGGGACGGAAAGGTCTATGAGGGAACCTATCAGCTGGAGAATGCCTCCGTCCATGTAAACAATAACTTTGGAAAGGCAGAGCGGACCTGGGACAGCATGGAGGTTGTCTTGGACGAAGATGTCAAGGATAAGGAAGGTGTGGAAAAGCTGGGCATCTCCAACGGGGACTATGTCTGCTTTGAGACGAGAACCCGCATCACCGAGAGCGGATACATCAAAAGCCGCTTCCTGGATGATAAGCTCTCCGCTTCCATTCTGCTGGGCCTGGCAAAGAGCGTTGTGGAAGAAAAATGGGAGCCCGCTCGCCCCATCTACATGCATTTCACCATCTATGAGGAGGTGGGGCATGGGGGATCCAACCCCTGCTATCCCGATGTCAAGGAAGCTTGGTCGGTGGACATGGGCTGTGTGGGAGAAGGGCTGAATTGCACGGAACGTCAGGTTTCCATTGCTGCCAAGGATTCCGGCGGTCCCTACCACTATGAGACGGTTTCCAAGCTCATCCGACTCGCCAAGGAGAATGGAATTGATTATGCGGTGGATATCTACCCCTACTACGGTTCCGATGTCGAAGCAACCCTGGTGGCCGGCAACGACATCCGTCACGCCCTGATTGGCCCCGGAGTCTATGCTTCTCACGGTTATGAGCGCAGTCACCGGGAGGGCGTCCGCAACACCTATCGCCTGCTCCGCTGTTACCTGGATCAAAAGAATCAGTAAATCGAACCTTCAGAAAGTGTAAAACTATGAGGATAAAAAGAAAGGATATTGTTGTCTGCGGCTTTGCCCTGTTTGCCATCTTCTTTGGAGCGGGAAACATGATCTTCCCGCCCTATTTGGGCATCCTCTCCGGAAAAGAATGGCTCACCGCGATTCTCGCTTTTCTCCTGGCAGACCCCGTGCTGCCCATACTGGGGGTCTTTGCCGTGGCCCTGTTGAATGGCCATGCGGAAAACATCGGCAATCGCGTGGGGAAAAGATTCAGCCTGGTGGTCACCACCGTGACCATCTTGCTCATGGGGCCCATCTTTGCCATTCCTCGTACCGGTGCCACCACCCATGAGATCTTTGTCGCACCCCTCTTTCCCCAGATTCCCTCCTGGCTCAGTCTGCTGGTATTTTTCGGTCTCACCCTTTATCTGGCCCTGAATTCCAATAAAGTGGTGGATAAAATCGGAAAATTTCTTACCCCGGTTTTACTGGTCATTCTCGCCCTCATCATCATCAGTGCAATCACCAATCCCCCGGGAGAATTAGCCGCAGCCCGTCAACAAGGCCTTTTCTCAAGCTCTTTTAAAGAAGGATACCAAACCATGGACGCCATGGCCGCACCCCTCATCGGAGGAATCATCATCGTGGATATTCGCCGCAGAGGGTATGGGGAGCCGAAGACCCTCCTTCGTTTCTGCATCTACATCGGAATTCTTGCAGGTCTGCTCCTGGCGCTGGTCTATGGATCCCTGACCTATGCGGGCGCAACGGTCAGCCAATTTTTCACGCCGGATCAGAACCGAACGGGAATCCTGGTGGGCATGGTGGAAATGCTGTTGGGAAAATTCGGAAAAATCTCCCTCGGTATCGCCGTCGCCTTGGCCTGCCTCACCACCTCGGTCGGATTGACCTCAATCTGCGGCAACTACTTCTATGAGCGGAGCCACCGCAAGCTTCCCTATTTAGGGATTCTTCTGGCCTGTGCGCTGGTGGAATATCTCATTGCCCTCATCGGGGTGGACTCCATCATCTTTATCGCCGCTCCCATCCTCTCCGCCATCTATCCGGTGGTCATTGTTCTCATCGTCACGACCCTGCTCGGGTCCCGCATCAAGTACGATGCAACGATTGGGGGGGCGGTGGTCGGCGCCTTTGCCATCGGTCTCATTCAGGCCATTGCCATGGCATCGAAGATGCAGGGGGGCCATCTCCTCGAGGGGCTGAGTGCCTGGGTTTCCCGCCTGCCCTTACACGTCCTGGGCTTCGAGTGGCTGCTCCCCTCTCTGCTCTGTTCTCTCCTCTTCACCCTCTGGGCGATGGGAAGGGGAACCCTGCAAAAGAAGGAGCTGGACTAGGGCTTCCCAAAGGTGAGAAGGCGGTCCTCCCGCATTCGTCATGAGTGAGGACGCTCTCCATCGCTTAAAAAGTCCCCCCTCCCTCGGAATTTTCCGAAGGGAGGGGGGGGCTTTTTTTGTCTCATTTTCGGTCCTATTGAGCCAGGTCGCCGGGCCGGATTCCCCGAAAATCCACAAGCTCCCGGGCAGCCATCCGAATTTGCACGCCGATCTTGCCCGCGGAAAAGAGAATCTGCGCCTGCTGCAGGGCAGATTGATCGATAAAGCAGGGAAAGTCCTTTTTCATCGCAAGGGGAGAACAGCCTCCATGGACATAACCCGTGAGCTTCATGAGGCCCTTGCTCTTCACCATCTCCACCTTTTTCTCCTGTGCCAGGCTCGCTGCCTTTTTCAGGCTGAGCTCTCCGGTGACGGGAACCATAAACACATAATGCTCCCCCGAGTCTCCCACGGTCACCAGGGTTTTAAACACGCAGGCGGGATCTTCCCCCAGCATCCGGGCCATGCTCAATCCATCGGGTGGAGCCCCTTTCACGCGGAACTGTTTCGTATCGTAGGAAATTCCGGCGGCATCCAAAAGCCGCATGGCATTCGTTTTAATCGCCTTCATTTTTCTCACCTCACTTCCCGGAGGTCTTCCTCCGGAATTTCCTCCATTGTACGCTTTTCTTCCCAAATGGAAAAGAAAAAGGACTCCCTTTCACATTTACAAAGCCCGTCCTTGCCCGATATAATAAGATATCAAAAAGAAGGAGTCCGCCCTTTCTTTTAATCAATGAAATATCAGCTTTCTCAGGATTCCAAAGCTTGATAGACAAGGAGGCGACCCGCCATGGAAGAAATCCAAGAACTGCTATCCAAGATTCTTGAAGAACAAGATCAAAATCACCTACATGAATTAATTGAAGAACACTACGCCATCAATGTGGCAGAAGACCTCGAAGAGCGCGGAGACGAGGATATCTCCGCCTTTCTTTCGTTTGCCTATGATGAAGACCTTGCCTCTGTTCTGGAAGATGCGGAGGATTCCCTTCGCTTTCGCCTGCTCTCGCCCCTCAGCATCGACCGCCTGACCCATGTGTTTTCCTTCATGTCTCCGGATGATATCACCGACTTGATCAGCCTGCTTCCCATTCCCATGCGAAAGGACCTCTTCTCCCACATGAACAAGGACGATTCTCAGGAAGTGCGCATGCTGCTGGGATTTGCCCCCGATTCTGCCGGTGGTATCATGACCACCAAATACATTGCGTTAAAGAGCAATCTCACTCCGAAGCAGGCTCTCATGACCATTCGGGATATCGGCCCCCGCACAGAGGTCATCGAAGAGATCTTCATCGTCGATAATCGCAATGTCCTCCTGGGTCATGTCAACCTGCGCGACATCCTGAGTGCGCCGGACAATAGCCGCCTCAACGACATTATGAAGGACAACCCCGTCACGGTTTCCCCCTATGTGGACCAGGAGGAAGCCTCCCTGCTCGTTTCCAAATACGACCTGCTGGCCCTTCCCGTCGTCAATGTGAAAAATGTGCTTCTCGGAATCATCACCGTTGATGACGTCTTGGACGTTATCGTCGAAGAGAACACGGAAGACTTCCTCATGGTTTCCGGTGTGAATAAAAATGAAACCATCGGTGGCAAAATATCCGAATCCATCAAGCACCGGCTCCCCTGGTTGGTGATTAACCTGGTGACCGCCTTCCTCGCGGCATTCACGATTGATCTTTTCCAGGATGTGATCGTTCAGGTGGTGGCCCTGGCAGCGGCGATGCCCATTGTCACGGGGATGGGGGGCAATGCGGGAACCCAGACCCTTTCCATTGTCATCACCGGCCTTGCCACCGGCGATCTAAACTTAAAAGACGACTGGCGCTACGTGCTCAATGAGCTCGCAATCGGGCTCTTTGATGGCGCCGTGATTGGTATCCTGACCGCCATTGTCCTCTACTTCATGTATGGCAACCTCTTCCTGGGGGTCATCATCTTCCTGGCAATGATCGGCAACATGATCATCGCCGGCTTCTTCGGTTTTATGATCCCCCTGGTTCTGGAGAAGTTCCACCTGGATGCGGCGGTATCCTCGTCCATCTTTCTTACCACGGCAACCGATGTGGGCGGCTTTTTCCTCTTCCTGGGCCTGGCCAAGCTCTTCCTGCCCCTGCTTCTGTAACATCGTCCATAAAAAAAAGCCGGTCAAAGGACCGGCTTTTTTTATTTCTTTAATAAACCTGTAAGCAAGAATAGATGGGGTGCCAAATGTCCTCGCTCCCCCCAGGCGAGTTCTTCGCCGAAATAGCGTTTTAAGATCTCGGTCACCAGTCCTCCGATCGCCTCCACGGAGGGTCGCATCTGCTCGGGGTGGAGGCAGGGGTCCCCTTTTTTTCGGGTGCACTCCTCGCAGATCTCACAGGCTCCGACGGAGAGAGAGTAGGAGCCGGGATAACCCTTCTCCCTGTTGAGTAAGTCCTCTCGGAGCAGGTCCTTATAAGGGGCCATGATCCGTTTGCTCTCTTGGGTGAGTTGGTCCATCGTATAGACGGGCTCCCGAAGAGCCTCACTGAGAATCAATTTTTTCCCAAAAAGCTCGATGGTCTGAAAGGAATTCCAAAAAGCCTCCGGGCCTTCCTCAAACGGCGGGCAGGACCACACCGTCCCATAGCGAGGACAGGCGGCACAGGCCTCCATGGTCTGAGGAATATTTAAGCAATATTTCTTAAAATCCGTCAAGGGGACCTCGCAGTGGAAGTCCCGGACGATCACATCTTGATTCATGGTACCCTCTCTTTCTTGGCAGCATTATCTTATAAAAAAGAAAGAAAGAGTGCAATCGTTATCTTTTCACTGAGTCGGCTTCTAAAATCTGCGATATAATAGTTTCATAAGTAACTTCCCCGGGAAGAAATCATAAAGGAGAAAACAATGAATGGTGCATTAAAAATTGATCAAATCACCGCGTACTTTTCCGCAATAGGAAAGGAAGTTTCCGATAATTTCGTTCAGGTCTACGCCGATGATACTGGGACGGATCCTTCGTTTTATGGTGCCTTTTCGTTCTTAAACCTGGCCTTCTTCATCGTCGCTTTCTATCCGGAGGAGATGATCTTCGCCCCCGTGACTCCCCTGGGCGATTTCGATGGGAGCCAACCACCCATGACCCTGGATCGGAAGGAGCTCACCGAGTTTTCCGTGAAGAAGGGACTCATGCAGTACAAGATTCACCTCGCCACGACGGATGGGAAGGCCACTCTGAAGTGCAGCAAGGTCATTCTGATTGCTCCCTGGCAAAAGGAGAATTTGAAAAAATTGGTCGAAAACAACTGGTACCGGTAAGCAGAACGAAAAAAGCCCCGGAGGAGAAGCCTTCTTCTCCGGGGCTTTTTTATTGCACGTTGTTCTATTGCACCTGGTTCTCTGCCATCGCTGCCATGAGCGCCTTTTTTAGGTCTTCCCGCATGGTCGTCATCTTTTCCGCTGCTTGTTGACGTTGCTCTTTCGCCTTCTTTGAGACTTCCAGCGAGCCCTGAATCGCATCGATGAGTTCCTTATTCGCCTCCTCCAGGGTTTCGATGTCCACGGTGGACCGTTCCGCCTCTTCCCGAACCCCCAGGGTCGTCTGTTTCAACTTCTTGGCATTCTCGCGGATCATGGTGTTGGTGGCATCCGAGATGTCCCGCTGCATCCGGAGCACCTCATCCTGCTTGGCAAGACCCAGCGCGATGACCGTCTGGGATTTCCAAAGGGGAATCGTGTGATTGATGGCATCGGTAATCTTGTTGGCGAGCAGCTGGTCATTGTTCTGAATCAGCTTAATCTGCGGGGCACTCTGCATCGCTAAGGTCTGAGAGACCTTCAGGTCATGGATCTTCTTCTCAAACCGATCCACATTCGCCGAAAAATCGGAAACCACCTGGCTCGCCATGGGATGGTCGGAATTCTTCGCCTCTTCCACCAGGCGGGGAAGCTGTTGGGTGCGAATTTCTTCAATTTTTTGTTCCCCGGCAGTGATGTACAGGCTCAGGTCATGGTAATAGTCTAGATTTTGCTGGTAGAGACGGTCAAACAGCTCCACCTGCTTGAGCAGGTCCGCCTGCTCCGTCTGTAATTTTGCGGTGATCCCATCAATCTGTCCGGCCAGGTCATCATAGCCGGCTAAGAGCCGTTCGATCTTATTCTTCCCCCCCTGAAAGAGCCGCTCCAGGAAGTTTTGCCCCTCTCCTTGGTCCGAATTCTTTACTTTCACCAGCAAGTCCGTGAGAAGCCGGCCCACCGACCCGCTGTCTCGTGACCGCACCTGACCCAGGATTTCCTCCGAAAACTGAGCAATATCCTTCTGCGTGCTCACCGCATAGAGGTTCGCGACCATGGAATCCTTTAAGTCAAGTCCCTCTTTGATCTCGTTGACCTTCTTTTGGTCCTCGCCGGATAGGCTGGGGAGTTCCTCTTTCACCAGATCCCGGGCTTCCTTCTCATCCATTTCCCTGACCTCGGTTTTTGCCGGATTTTTCAAAAGATCCTCTAATTGAATATCTGCCATTCTTTCCTCGCTTCCTATTTGGGTTTGCTATCGAATTTCCTTCATTAACGTGGTCATGACATCGATGGAGGGCATGGGCATGACCCGGCGAATCTCTTTCGGGATCCCCGGAACGGAAAATTCCTTGGGATCCGCGGTGCCGGAGATGATGGTTCGAAACCCATGGTCTTTCCAAGCCAAGGTCTGCGTATCCTTATCCTTGAGGGCCTTCAAGCCCAGTCGCCCTTTCTCGGTAAGTGCGATATACACGTGACTGGACCAAACCGTGGGACTGGGGTAGAGAACCACCAGCTCCTCCTTGATCATGTCGTAATTTTCTTTTTGTTGCTTGGAGAATTCCAGAATCTGGCTCTCATAGCCGGCGATAATGGGGTAGGCCCCCAGGCCTTGTTTCATGAATTGATTGAACATATCCGCGGAAGAGGACTGCATGTGGCCGATGTGCCGGTAGATGGACTTGATCGTGGGAAGAAGCTTCCCCACCCGATCTCGCGTTACCACTTCCCCATTGTTCAGGCTATTGGCAAGAAGGCCGAGAAACATGTTGCCCGAATTCGATTCATTGGGATCGGTGGTATCCACCAGAACACTGCCGTAGAGGTCGGGAAGACCGATGTCCTTCCACTGCACATCCTTCTCGATGAATTTGGCCAGGGCCTTCATGTCCACATAGTGAATTCCTTCCTCTTCCCGGACAATCTTTTGCTGCTTCAGGACTTCCACGATGGGCTTGCGGGTATAGAGCACAATCGGCGTATTAAACACCAGGTCCTGTTCCTTGAATTTTTTGTTCTGCGACTGAAAGAGCTCCAAGGCAAGCTGACTGGAGGGAAAGAGATAGTCATAGCCATCCGTGGGCCCTTGCACCATGGCAAAGGAGCCCGCCTTGCGGTAATCCATGGTAAGTCCATACTCCTTTTTGATGTGTTTTTGAAACGCATCGTTCTCATAGAGCCCGATCTTTTCGCCCCCCAAGAGGCCGCCAATTTTCTGCTCCGGTTTTCTTTGGGACTGAAAGAGGGCGTAGCCTCCCCCAACCAGCATCACGACAAGAAGGATGATGAGGCCGAGAACTCGTTTTTTCAATTTCTTCCTCCTCCCAACTTTACGGTTTTTTCCAACAAATCCGACTCCACTTCCAGCTTCAGTATCCGATTATCATAGAAGCTCTCCAATTGTCGGGTGAAAATGGACTGCAGGTACTTTAGAGAATCTTTTGTGCTCTGCTCCACCTGCCGTCTCTTCTCTTCGGAAATGGGCATCGGCTGCAGGCAGAGATAATTCTCGACAATCTGGTCCGCGGATTCCACGTAATACTCCAGGAAATGCTCCGCACCGGAAATGGCTTGGGGGCTTCCCGCCAAGTAGGTCAAAATCGAATCCCCCGTCCGGACCAAGGAAAGGCAGGACCCTTGAAGGTCTTTTGCCTCGATTCGGTCTCCCATGTTCCGCAGGTGGTTCATATGACGCTGCGCCTCATCAAAGACCCGACTCAGATACTCTCCGCGGTGAAGCTCCTCCACAGCGGTGGTCCCAATCTTTTTTACCGGGGCAAAGAGATAGCTCAGGGCCAGGTAAAATCCGACGCTGAGGATCATGACCACAAAGAAATTCCAATGGAAGAGAAAAAAGAGAATCCCGAAGAGAGCGACACTGCCCAATAAACTGGGAAGGAGACTTCCCGTTTGCCGAAAGAAGCCCGTAAGAGGGTTCCGGGATTTCTTCTCCGGTAAATTCGTCCCGCCCTTCATCAGTTATATCCTTTCACAGCGCGGAAGGCTTCCACCAGATCCTTTCTTCCGTCAAAGACCCGCGCATGGGTAAGTTCCGCGATCTTGTCTAATTCCTCCCGATCGGCATCCCCAAATTGTATGGAGAAAATCGGCACATCCCTCCCGAGCGCCCGATAGGCACGTTCCAGATCCTTCACGTTCTTCATGCCATTGGCAAGACCGTCCGTTAACAGAACAATGGCAGGCGTATAGGAGTCGATCTGCTTCTCCTCTTTGACCATATCCAGGGCCTTCAAACCGGCTTCATAAAGGGCGGTCCCCCCACCGATTGAAACTTTCTTAACACCTTCCAGAAGATCCTCCAGCCGGTTCCCGTCTTGACTCGAGGGCCGGCCCGGTTGGCTCGCGAAGGGGATGATCACGGTCCTGTCCGCCTCGGTTCCCTGGAGCAGGTTCGCCTTGGCCTTATGGGAATCCAGGACCTGTTCCAGGGCTTGCATCATCTGGTCATGTCCCTTGCCGGCCATGCTTCCCGAGAAGTCCAAGAGGTAAATCGTATAGGCGGGTTTCTTAAACTCCACTTGATAGCGCTGCAGGGCCTCTAAAATCACCTCGCTCTTGGGAAACCGAATGGGCGAGAGAATCCGATCAGCTTGAATGCCCCACTCCGCTTTGAAAACCCCTTTGTTTTCCGCAGAGATCTTGGAAAAGCTGTTTCGCTTCCCGGTCTCCTCGATCTTCTTCTGCGCCTCCGCCCCCAAAATATATTCCTGAAATTTCAGGAAATCCTGCTCTTTTTGTTCCTGCTCTTTGCCTTCTCCCTGTGGAACATAGGCAAGGGGGGAATCGCTCAGGGAAAGCCCGTCCACGGGATAAACGGCGTACAGGGGGTCCTTTCCCCGGTCAACGAGCTTTTGATTCGTCTGAATAATCAGCTGCTCATAATTCACCATGGCGTTGTAATCCCCCATGAGGAAAAGATCGACCAACCAGTTGGAGGAGCCCGAGCTTCGGTTCACCCCACCCAGCAGGGTTTTGATCTTCTCCTTCACCTGCTCATTTTCCAGGTCTTCCATGGTGAGTCCTTCCTTGGGATTCTTGCTGAAGGCGGTGAGAAAGGCAAGATAGGCACTCGCCCCCGAGTTCGACTGGGTGGCGGAGGTCATCGCAAATTTCAGCTTGCCCGAGCGGATGGCCTGGATGATCTCTTCCATCTTCACATCCTTGCGTCCCACAAAGCCCAATTCCCGGGCCAGGCTTTTTTTGATGCCGAAGATGACGGGACTCACCGATGTGGTCGCCTGGTGTTTGAGTCGATGCTCCTTGTCCCCCATCTGCAACCAGATGCTGGATGCGGGCCACACCGCATCAAAATCCGTCATCTTCGCCTGCAGGCGCTTCATAATATCCAGGGATCCCAAATAGGTCAGGCTCACCTTCTTATTGCTCTTTGCTGCATACTCTTCCACAATGGGCTCCAGGACCTTGTTTTCCGATCCGGATACGATTCGAAGAGGCTCCCCTCTTCCCGCGATTGTGGTGAAAGATGCCTTATGGTCGCTCGTTCCTTCCTTTTTCTTCGTCAATCCACAAGCCGTGAAAAACAGTAATCCTGTCACGACCAGGAGCAAGGCGAAAAAAGATGGGGAAATCCATTTATTACGGTTCATCGCACCCTCCTCTCTGTAAAAAAATCATACTATACTATAGATAAGAAATACTGATTTAACCTATATTTAACCTGGAATATACAAAACCTGCGCTTTCACGCAGAAAATCCTTGCCTCCCGGGCAAAACTGTTATAAGCCCCCCTTCCTTGGGGTAAGCAATAAGCAACGCCAACATAGAGAGGAGAACATCATGGAAAAAACGACGGAAAAAAAGAGCTTTCCCTACGGGAACCGGGGACCTCAGCCTGAATTCCTGCAACAGAAAGAAACGTATGATACGTATGACCAGGAGGAGGAATATGACCTGGTCGTCGCCGGCGCCGGCACTTCCGGCGTAATCTGTGCGCTAAAAGCCTGTGAGGAAGGGGCAAAGGTCTGCCTTGTGCAAAAGGAGAAAAAAGCCTCTGCCTGTGGCCATATCGGTGCCGGCCTGGTGGAGGGTAACAAGCCGGAAGAGGTGGAAAAATTGCTGTCCCGCCTCATGGAACTCAATGATCATCGGTCTCACCGGGAACGACTGGAACTGTGGGCGAAGGAATCCGGAGAGGCCCTGGCCTACCTGCTGGAAAAGTCCAAAGAGGTGGATGCCCAGGTGGAAGACCTCGCCTCAAAGCCTCATGAAGCCATCAACAAGGAGCTGGGGACCCACCTGAACTTCATCACCCTGCTCTACGGACCCAAACCCTATGGCATCCGCAATGCCCTTGTGGCCCTCTGCGATCTTGCGGAGAAAAAAGGCGTGACTATTTACTATGAAACGCCGGCCCTCCGAGTTCTCATGGAAGAGGATCGCGCCCGGGGACTGATTGTAAAGCAGGGGGAATCCATCATGGCCCTGCGGGCAAAAAAAGGAGTCGTCTTGGCAACAGGAGACTATCAGAACGATGAGGCAATGCGAAACTACTATCTCCCCGACCTGGCAAATCTGAAAACCAAAAAGGCGGGACGAACCGGCGATGGCCATAAGATGGTCGTCTGGGCAGGCGGTAAGATCGAAAACCTGAACCACACCAAGATGTGCCACGACATGGACGCCGGTCCTGCCGAGATGATGCATATGCCCTTCCTCCGCGTGAAGAGAAACGGGAAGCGCTTTGCCAGCGAGGAACTGGGCATGGAGCTGATGAACTGCTACCTCCTGACAGTGTTACAGCCACTTTCTTCTCGAAGGGTCCTTACCGCTGCCTTTCCTTTTTCCAAATTCCGACAAGCGAGAATCACCCTCCGGTCCTCCCGCAGAATTCTCCTTGCCGTTTCATACCCGAGTCCGGAATTTCCGCCCGTGATAATATAGGCTTTCATCTTCGCTCCTTTTCCTAGCGCTCATGAACCTCTTTGCCGCTCATGTGTTCCATTTCAATTTCAAACATCTGCACAGCTTTTCCCGCTCGTTCCATCACCTCATCCACCAGCTCTTCACTGGGATAGTACTTCATGGCAAACCGCTTCAAGAGTTCCATTGCCTGCTCATGGTCCCAGATAAAATGGCAACGGCCAAAAATCACCACACTCTGCACAAACGGAGCCCACTGCTCCTCTTTGATCTGTTCCTTTCCATACACCGTAAAACACACCTTTTCCGAATTCCGTAAGGCATCCACCTTATATCCCGCCTTTGCCCCATGCAAATAGATTTTTTTCTTCTCCGGATCATACAAATAGTTCACAGGGATGGCGTAGGGATATCCATCCTCCCCATTCATCGCCAGTACGCCCCGCCGACAAGACTTCAGCAACTCGCCCATCGTCCCTTGATCCAGTTCACTTTTCTTCTTTCTTACCTCTCGAAACATATTGATTCCTCTTTTCACTTAAAAAAATGGAGGCCTTGCTCCATCGAAGATCTCGTTCTGTGATAACCAAACCTTATCTATACGTAACCTTTTCCCCAAGAATCGGATCAGGAATCACCTTGTGTCGGCAGGTTCTTGCCTCTGGGAAGAAAGCGAAGGGAATGAGGAAATTTTTTCGATGGAAACTCGGGAAAGGAGGCGGGGCGGAAAACAAAACCGGGGGTGGAAAGAGTCATTGACACCGACAACACAAGAGTTATATCGCTTCGCCGACCGGCGTCCCCTGGGAAAAGGAAAAAAATGAGGTTTCCCAGGGGTAGGGAACCCTGGGAAATGGACAAAATCGGGGTTTCCCAGGGGTCGAAGGACCCTGGGAAATGTCAAAAACCGGGGTTTCCCAGGGGAAGGAGACCCTGGGAAATGGGCAAAACCGGGGTTTCCCAGGGGTAGGAAACCCTGGGAAATAGACAAAAAATCAGGTTTCCCAGGGGTAGGAGACCCTGGGAAATGAGCAAAACCGGGGTTTCCCAGGGGTAGGGGACCCTGGGAAATGGACAAAATCGGGGTTTCCCA
>CALAJY010000025.1 GCA_937923265.1 uncultured Tissierellia bacterium | reverse complement strand
GCTTCTTTCTCCCGCTTTAAGGCCAGAAGACATTTAAAACGCATTGCTTTTTCCTCCGGGGTTCTTGCCTCCCCCGTTTTACGGAAATACTGCAAGATCTCCCGGTAATAGCCGTTTTCCAGCAGAATCTCCAGGTGTTCTTTCCTTTGAAGCGCTCTCGCTTTGGCCTCTTCTTTACCATGCACCGCTTGCCAAAAGCAAAGACCGAATAGGAGAATTATAAATACAGGAATCCATTTGTAGAAAGAGTTTTGAATTCGTCGAAGATTCCGTCTGAGTTTTTGCCTAGCGTGCTTGTCCTTCGCCATCATCCTTCCCCTCCCGGTGCTTTCTTTCCCAGGGCCTTCTCTTCAAAAATAAAATGAAGTTCAATTCCCAGCTGCTCCGATAATTGCTGCCGTAGTCGCATGAGCTGTGGGGCAAAAATCTTTGCTTCCTCGGGAAAGATGACGAAAAGCCCCAGCGATTTCCCCTGTGTCCTTATCATTTTTCCTTCTTTGGTCTCCAGCTCCCGGTAATTTTTCTGCTGCTCCAAGGCCTTCTTCGCTTTTTTTTCCAATTCTCTTCGAACCGCTTCTTCTTTCAATTGGTAGGAGGAAGCCCGGCTTTGGTCGCCAAGGCAAGAGGAATACGTGGGAGAAAAGAGATTCCAGGAAGAAATTTGCCACAGCTTTCCTCCGTCTTCCCAATCGAACCCCTTGCCCGGTTTCAAAATCTCTCCGGGTAATTCCTTTCTTCTTCTTTCCAGAAACGCTCTTCCTCGCTGAAAAGGGGGAAGATCCCAGAGGCTTCTTCCCGCTTCTTTCTCCTCTTCCTTATCCCTTGTTTTCGTTGCCTTTCCCAACCAGATACGCAAGGGAGAAATCTGTCGCACCTGAATGGGTCCAAGGAAACGAAGAAGGCCCGGTAATTCCCGTTGATAGTCCAACTGCAGGTAGAGGGTCTTCCCCTGACAAAAACAATGAAGACGAGAATTCTCAAGAGAGTTTTCTCCCGGCTCCCTTGCCGCCATAAAGGTTCGAAAAGTTCGGTTTGCCCAAGCGTCCAGAAAGAAATTACCGGATAACTGGTTGAGAATTCGGTTTATAGCGGTGCCCTCTTCCTTTGTCCACTTTCCCGGAATCTTCTGATCCCGTATTTCTTCGGGAAGAAGGGCATCTTTGGCAGAAAGGAGGTCCGCCAAGTGCAGGGCCGTTTGATCCAGACCATGGTGCGTCTTTCCTTCCCATCGAATTTCGCCAAAGAGAAGTATCCAGCTAAAAAAGGCCAAAAGAAAACAGGACAGGGCGAGAGCCGCCTCAACCGTTAACGAAGCCTGCTCCTTTTCATTCCTCATCGAACTCCCTCCGTCCCACGATAGCCAAATCCTTCCACCCAGGAAACGTGGATCATCACCTTTCCGGAGTTTCCGGAAAACAGGGCGGGGAGGCGTCCCCAGAAACGCGGGCGATAAGAACTCGTCAACTTCCACTGATAAGAGGTTGGGGCAAGCGTCAGGTCGTTTTCTCCCAGGTTCATCTGAATGCAACGAGCGGTGTTGCTAAGAAGGCCATTCTTTCCCGCCTCGGTGCAACTGTGAAGAAGTAAAAACAGGCGGAGATAGGAGGAATAATCCATGCAAAAAAGCTGACCACTTCCCTGCCTGCGAAGCTGTTCTTGAGGTCCCAAATCCATCTTCATTTTTTGAAAAAGCGAGTCCAAACCTCTCTTGATGGCCTGCTCCCCTTTTCCCCGAAGCTTATGAACCTGATTTTTCCAGCCTTGCACGATTCTCATGTTTTTTTGATGAAGCATCGTTTTCCAACGCTTCATCTGCGCCCGAACCACGGATTTTAATTTTTCTATGACCTGCTCGGTTTTGAGTCCCTGCTCTTTTTTCTCTTGTTGCAAGTCACCGATTTGGGAAATCAGGGACGGGCCAAGCTTCTCCAACGCAGATAGGCCTTCCTGATCTCCAAGGCTTGTAAATTGGGGAGTCAACTCTTTGATGAACTGCTCAAAGCTGCTTTTTCGCGCTTCTTCCCGAGGAAGGCCGGAAAGAAGTTCCTCCTGAGACCACTGCAGAATCGGTAGCGCAAGGCGGTCTAACAGGCCTTCCGCCATCGCCTCGCCCGTCCGATCAAAACGACTCTCCAGCTCCTCCAGAAAGGCCTCTCCCGAGTCATCTGAAAGCTCTTCCAAGCGATCAAACAGGTTGGCACTTCCCCTCTTTACCAGCTTTCCCACTCCCCGGAGGGAAAAGCGCCAGCTCGATGCACTTTTCAGCAAGGGAAGTGGATGATTGGAAAACAGATCCTCCATGTCCAGATAGGTTTCTCCGGCCACGAGCAATAAAAGGAAGGCGGATTGTACCAATGGCACCCCGAATCCGGTCCAGCCGGCGAGTGCCATGGCAGGTCCCAGTGTCTGCGCATGAAGCTCCTGAGAAGTGAACGCATAAATGAGATTTGTGCAGAAGCGAAGGGCCGCGATACGATGCTCGCAGGCTTTGGAATTCTCCTCCAGGTCATTTCTTCCAAACAGGATGTATTCCATCTCTCCCCCATATAAGGGACGATTTACCAGGGACCTTCTCAACAGAGACCGCTCTTGACCTTTCCCCTTGGAAATGAAGGCGGACCGGTCGCTGAACATCCCCATCCAATAGAGATAGAGGGGCCAACGGTCGGAAGCCAGAGAGCCGGGAATCGAACGGAATTCTTCCTTCAAATTTTGCATGTATCCCTTAAAAGAGGAAATCAGTTCCTGTGTGGATCCCAACCCCGGAAGAGGACCGAGACCTGTGCTTTTTTCTTCCGCCCCATCCGCGACGAAGCGCCGGTTCATGTCCCGGCTCAAGCCAAATTCCTCCGCGTCTCCCGAAAGCATCTTTACCCCATAGCTCTGCAGTCCCTTGGCTCTGCGGATGGCCTGGGCTCTTTGATGCCAAGCTTGTATGAATTCCCAAAGACCGGACCGCTTCTTGTTCGATTGCTGCATGAGCAATCTTTGCCGATCCAAAGCCGCTTTGCTATAGAGATATTCTTGGTTTCCGGCGGAAGCGAGCTTGCCCCAAACAATGGTATCTTTTCCCCGGTCATGTGCTTCTTTCCACTGCGAATAGCGAAGTTCATGGAGAGGCGTTCCGTTCAACTGTGCTTGTTTCCAAGAGGACAAAAAGTCTCGCGCAATCCTTCCCAGTTTTTGGCTTTCCTCAACCAGCGTTTGAAAGTCGGGGAGGCGAAGTTGATTTGCTCTTGCATAATAATCTCCGGAAAAGCGAAGCTTGAGGTCCGGATCCTTCCCCTGATCAATGGCTTTTTTCCAGCTGCTTTGCTTTTCTTTCGCAGTGACCATTTTTTGGGTCATCTCCTGCCAAGAGGCATTCATGGTATCGGCTTGTTTCACCAGATTCTTAAGCAGCTTCTCCACCGTGAAATAGAGTCCCCGATGCTCCGCAAAAGCCTTGGCAAGCTCGGGCTCCGACAAGCCCTTCTTCTGTTCCTCCGTCATCTGTGCTAAGGAGTTTTGTAATAAATCGGCATAGTGCTGGAAGGAATGAAGTCCCGGGAAAAGTCCCCGATGGCCCTTTTCTTCCTCCATCCCTCCCTTTCCATTCGGCAGTGATTGAAGATGTATGCTCAGCGCATCAAAAGATTGGTTCATGTTATCCAGGCCGGATTGACAAGCCTCCAACGCCTCTTCGAAATCCAACTTACTCGTTACGACATCTAAGAGATGGGGAATATTTTGAAAAAACGATAACTTTTCAAGAATAGGATTTAACAGGGCCATGGGTGCGTTCACTTTCATGAACTCTCGAATCTGCGCTTCCAAGACTTGGGGACGGCTGAGTCTCGCTCCCTCTTCTCCCCGCACGGAGAAGTTTTCCAGTGGGTATCGTAAAAATCCGTTTCCTTCCCCATCTCCCCATAATCGAAGCCGAAGATACTCGTCCATCTCCTCCCGAGGGATTTCTGTGCTCGCTGCCGCAAACAGCCCGTACTCGTCTTCCAGTTGCTGATCAAAATGGGAAAGAAGACTGTGAGAAGCCAACTGCAGAGAGGATTTCGCTTCACTTTTGCCAAGCTCCAACTGTGCAAGGTCCATGAGGCTTCCACTTGCAAAAAAAGTAAGAAGAAGAATCCCTGTCAAGAACAGAGAAATCATCCCCTCCCGCTTTTTAATAAAAGCACTCATCGTATCTCCTTTCCCGTTTCTTCCTTTTTTCCCGCCAGCCTTTCTACGCTGGTTCGAATCATCCGCAGAATCCAGCGAAGTTTCGCAGGATTGGTTCTTCGAAACGACAGACTGCTGCTTTCCCGAAGAGAAAATGCTTTCTTTCCCAAGAAGGGGAAGGGCAAACCCACACTCGCTTT
Organism: uncultured Tissierellia bacterium; assembly: GCA_937923265.1. Classification (GTDB taxonomy): domain Bacteria; phylum Bacillota; class Clostridia; order Tissierellales; family Peptoniphilaceae; genus CALAJY01. Next base: position 785 of record CALAJY010000025.1, on the reverse strand, counting down.
TTCGACATAAGAGGCCCGATGAAAGAAGCTTCCCGTCTCTTCCCGGGAGGAGGTCACCTCCTCCCAAAACAGGGGGGGCCCTGCCGGACTCCTCGCTTCCGCTTGTCGGTCTGTGGGCTGTGTCCCCATTTGCCGAATCTTTGCCTCTTTACTGCTTGCTTCCCAGAGCAAGAGGGAGAGAAACAGGCAAAGCAAAACGAGAAGAAAACAGACCGGCAAAAGGAAAGCTTCCTCCACCAGTTCCACCGCTCCCCTTTCCTCGGTAAGCTTGAGGATCATATGCTCAACGCTTCCGATTGGATCTTTTCAAACAGCGTCTTCAGGAGAGAAATCAACCCATCTTTAAAAATGGCAATAAGGGCAATCACCACGAGAATGATTAAGACAATTGCCACCATATTCACCTCTCCTCGATTTCTCTTTAAGACAGTCCGGATTTGATTCCAAAAGCTTGTCATAAGTGCATTCATCATTTTCTCCTTTCATAATCCCAACATGGCATCAGCCATAAGGGGCACTAAGACCAAAATCAGGATGGCTATAAAGATTACCATGGCAGGCATCAGCATTCGTTGCTCCGCCAGCGCTATGGCCTCGTAAAGTTTTTGTTTTTTCAGACTCTGATATTGACGACAGATCCTCAGGAGGCGGTCACTAAAATCTCCACTTCCCGTCTCCCGATTATCCATCATCAGTCTTGCCCATTCGCGCATGGTTGCTTCCGGACGAATCCCCTGCGCGGTCGTTAGGTCCGTGGGAAGCTTACAAAAACACTGGAGCCCCTC
>CALAJY010000024.1 GCA_937923265.1 uncultured Tissierellia bacterium | reverse complement strand
TCTGTCGCGGAAATTGGGTGGGAGAGATTCTTCTGGATTTCCAGCTGGCACTTTATCCACAGCGTTGGCGCTTTGGAATCGGCATCGGTCCGATTGATACCCTATTAACTCCAAAAGACTCCAACGAAACGGATGGCCCCGCCTATCATCAGGCAAGGGCCATGATCGACCGAGTGGAAGAGCAGGAAAATAAACGACCGGTCCTCTATACACAGTATGCGGTTTCCTGTGAGGGAAGAGAGCATCGAAGTGAGGGAAAGGTCATCAATTCCCTTCTTTCCTTAATCAGTGTTATTCAGGAATCCTGGACCGAGCGACAGGTCGAGATTATCTCAGCCTATCGGAAATCCGGCGGAAGCCAGTCTGCGGTGCAAAAGCAGCTGGGGATTTCCCAATCCACGGTGAGCCGGTCGCTGCAGGCCAGCCACTATCGGGAAGTACATGAGGCTTTCCTCGCCATTGGACATACGCTGGAACGATGGAGAGAGGGGGAGGGGGATGACTAGCTGGATGAGCCTCCTATTCGGTCACTTTCTCGGGGACTTTTACTTCCAGTGGGACCGTCTGGCGAGAGAGAAGCAAACACGTTGGTCGTCTTTTCTCATCCACTGCCTGACCTATGGGATTTGCATGGGAAGCGGCCTCTATCTTTGGACCGGAGGGTTTCCCATGTCCCTGTGCTTGCTTGCCACTCTTATTCATGGGTTCATCGATTTGGGAAAGAGGCTTGTGCAAAACAAGAACCGAACGGTAAAAAAAAAGGGGCGTGGTGACTTTCGCCTTTTTCTCCTGGATCAAGGTCTCCATCTCTTCACCCTTTTTCTTCTATTCCTCCTCGTTCCCCTTCCGAGCAGTCAACCGGCGTGGTTGGCAGCCTGGCGGGGGAGAGGATTGCCTGCTCCTTCCCGGGCTCTGCCATTTTTGACGGGAATCCTTTTTTTGGGAAAGCCATGTGCCATAGGAATTCGGCTCTTTTTGCAACGGTTTTCTTTTCAAGAGGAAGAGCAATCAAAAGATGATGCCGACACGGTACATGCGGGAGCCACCATCGGGATTCTGGAGCGAATGATCCTGTTTTTTCTGGGCAGTTTATCCCAGTATACGGCCATTGCCTTTGTTTTAACGGCAAAATCCGTGGCCCGGTTTGACCGCATCCAGAAAGATCGAGCCTTTGCAGAGTACTATTTGATCGGAACCCTGACCAGTTCTTTGCTGGTTCTCATTGCCACACGTATCTTTTAAAAAGAAAGAGCCTGCGGAAAGGTCATTTCCAAGCAGGCTCTTTTTCCTTGCAATGAATCCTCTCTCTCATTCCAAGGAATCGGATGAGGGAAGAGAGGCCAGGGGATTTTTCTTCATGGCTTTCTTTACCAAATCATCCTCCACATGGGTGTAAATCTGTGTGGTTGCCACGGAAGAATGTCCGAGGATGCGTTGCAGGGTTCGAATGTCCACCCCTTCCTTATACATTAAGGTGGCTGCCGTGTGGCGCAGTTTATGGGTGGAGTAGATTCGGGTATCAAATCCTGCCTCTTGCAGCAGCTTTTCGATTCGATGCTGCACGGCTCTTGTCGAGATGCGCTGCTTCCGCGTTGAGAGAAAGAGTGCCGGTTCCTGCGGGTTTTTGGGCCTTACTTTGAGGTATTCTTCAAGGGCATGGCCACAGGAATCGGTGATGTAGATGGTACGCTCTTTGTTGCCCTTTCCTACGACATTAAAGGAGTCTTCCTTGAGGGAAGTCACATTCATCCCACAGAGCTCGGAGAGTCGGATTCCTGTCGTTAAAAAGGTTACCAGGATTGCCACATCTCGATATTTCAGGAAGCGATTCTCCTGCTTGGCCGCCGTCTCAATCAGATGCAGCGCCTCCTCCAGGGTGAGGTAAACAGGATGGCGCTGTTTTCGCTTGGGAGTGGTCAGCTTTTCTGCCGGATTTTTTTCAAAGTATTCTTCCACATTCACCATATATTTATAGAAGGACCGAATCGAAGCGATTTTTCTGGCCCTCCTCGCGGGGGAGTTGGCATCCCGGGCAGGCGAGTAGGAGAGATAGGCATGCATGTCGTTGAGTCGCACCTGTGCCAGATCATCTTCCGTCAGATCATCAATGGGAATTTGATCCAGGTGGGTGTGGCCATACTGCAACCGGTCCCTTCTCTTTCGGAGAAATCGCAAAAAATTGGAAAGATCATAGCGGTATTCACGAATGGTATTCGGGGAAAGCCCGCGAATGGATTCCATATAATGCAAAAAGTCTTCTAGAATCAATGGCAAATCTTGTTCCATGGTTTCCTCTTTTCTGGCTTCATTCTACCATAAGCGATCCATTTGAGGGATTGTTCGCAATCGTTTATACTGGTAACAGATATGACAAAAGAAGGAGTACACACTTATGCAAGGAATTTTTACGCTCCTATGCATTGAGACGGAAAATCAGTATATGGCCTATTCGGACCATGTCGAAGATGCCCTGGAGGAAGCGGTAACGCAGCTTAATCAAGGTTCTTTTTTCCATCATGATCTGCAAGAGGAGTGGACAAAATACGGGGAAGATGCTTTCGAGCGTGGCATTCCTGCCGAGATGGGGGAAGACCTGTCTCCCGAGGAAAAAGAGGAAGCCATCGAAGAATGGATGAACATATTAAACGATGTCACTTACTTAGGGGAATATAATTAAACCCAATGGGGAAGGATTGAGGAAATATATGTCAAAGTTTTCAGAGAAGACACCAAAAGAATGTCAAAAGCTGGCAGAAGATGTGCGCGCCGCGGTTGGCAAAGTCGTGATTGGAAAAGAGGATGTGACCGCAAAGATGTTGATCTGTCTCTTGGCAGGGGGTCATGTTTTGATCGAGGATGTTCCGGGAATCGGAAAAACGACGATTGTGAACGCCCTGGCGCGTGCTCTTGATTTGAGTTTTCAACGGATTCAGTTCACGCCGGATCTTATGCCATCCGATGTCACCGGATTCAATATGTTCAACCCCAAGGAGGGGGACTTTGTCTTCCATGAGGGAGCCGTCAGCACGCAGATTCTCTTAGCGGATGAAATCAACCGCTCTTCCCCAAGGACCCAGTCCGCCTTATTGGAAGCCATGCAGGAAGGCCAGGTCACGGTCGATGGAAAAACCTATGATCTGCCGCAACCCTTCATGGTTTTGGCGACCCAGAACCCCATTGAGCACGTGGGAACCTACCCCTTGCCCGAGGCACAATTGGACCGGTTCATGATGCGAATTTCCATCGGTTATCCCTCCAAGGAGGATGAGATGAAGATCATCTCCCTGAACGCTTCGGATCGCCTGAAGAACGATGTGAAAGCCGTTGTCGACGAGAAGCAGCTGGTGGAACTGCAAAAACAGGTCCGCTTTGTGAAGGCCTCGGAGGAGATGAAAGACTATGTGCTCACGCTCTGCCGGAAAACCCGGGAGAAGGAACAAGTTGAACTCGGCGTGAGTCCCCGTGCCGGACAAATGTTGTTATTAGCGGCGGCTGCTCATGCCCTGCTCTCCGGAAGAGAGTATATTTCGCCGGATGATATTCAGGAACTGGCGCACGACGTTCTCGACCATCGCTTGATTTTAAAAGCCCAGGCAAAGGGGAGCGGAATGGACTCTGCTTCGATTATTACGGAAATCTTAAAGGAAACGGCGGCTCCTAAATGAGAGGCATCAAGGTTCGATTTCTCTTTTGGTTGCTGGGATGGATCGCCTTATTCCTTCTCGCCAATCTGAAGCTCCGAGTGTTTCCACACGTCCTTCTTCTTTTCTGGACGCTTTTGCCCATTTTGAGCCTTCTTGTCAGCCTGCTTTCTCGGAAACAGTTGCATCTTTCCCTAGAGCTTTCCCCTTCCTCATGTTTGGAAGAAGAGGAAGGCAAGTGGATTTGCCATCTCACCAATGAAAGTCGGGTCATGGCTTTTTTTCTACGATTTCCGGAGATGCGAAAAACGACAAAGCGCTTTCACCCTCCCGTGGAGATTATGTTAAAACCGGGGGAGAGTCGTGAGCTGATTTTGAGCTATCAGTATCCCTATCCGGGAAAATATTCCTTCAACCAGAAGGAACCGGTTTTTGAAGATTTTCTCGGTTTTTTTTATCTTAAGTTTTCTCATATTTATCGCCAGGCTACGCCGCAGGGATGGAGCCTACCGAAAAAAGCGGGGGACATGCCCGGTCGTCTATCCGAAAAATTGGAATCCCTCGCCTATGAGCAAAATTTACACCGAAAAAATGAAGTGACGGATGAAATTTTTTCCATTGACCCCATCCATCCCGGGGAGAGTTTGGCTCACGCTCACTGGAAGCTGTCTGCTCGCATGCAAAAATGGATGATCAAGCGTTACAGCGAACAGGAAAAACAGCCATTTCGCTTTATTATTGACCTGCTTGCGCTTTCTCAGGCTCCGGAACCGATCTTCCATGGAATCTATTATAAAGAACCTTCCGCAGAGGAGAAAAAATGGTTGGGCCTTCGCTCCGATCTTCTTCGCTTGGTTTGGACGATTGGAGAAGACCTTTTAAGAAAGGGGGAAAGCATCGAGATTGGGACCAGGAATTCCGTTATTTTCCGTTTTCAAGGGGCAGAAGATCGTCTCGGCTTTCAGAAATGGCTTGCCGATCTTCCCTTCGTGGAGGAAAAAAGCGACTGGTTTCTACAGCCCCTCGGGCAGCGCCAACAACTGATATTTGTGGATCGGCTCAGTGAAGAAAATGTGGGAAGCCTCCTTCAAAATCAGGAGCTGGGTGTTTCTTTTCTCCTGGTTTCCTTTAAGAAAGCTGCGAAGCAGAGCCTGGTGGACACCCTGGAAAAGTCACCCATCGAATGTATTTGGCTGGATGAGGAGTAATTATGGCCATAAAAAACTCGAAAAATTCAATCCTTTTACAAAACGGACAATCCTGGTTTACGGCCTCTCTCTTCACCTGGGTCATCTCCTATTTTCTGCTCCGTTTGATGGGATTTTCCCATCCGCCCATGCTGTCACTGATTTTACCCATCGGCCTTTTCTGTGCTATCTTTGGACTGGGCTTTCATTTTTGGAAATGGAGCCTGCCGGTCTGTGGAATCCTCGCTCTTCTTGTGGGAATCCAAATTTTGGGTGGATTTGACCTGAGATTGCCCCTTCTATCGCAAGGATTTTGGCGGTCTTTCCTGAATGCCGTGCGCGAAAGTTTACGATGGGCCATCACCCTAAATCCCTCGAAAGGCGCTATCCCGAATCATTTCCTGCTTTGCTTCACCATGGTCACAAGTTTTCTCAGCGTGATCAGCCATTGGATCCTGCCAATCCCTCTACTGAACATGGCGGTATTGATTGCTCCCATGTTTTATATCGGCGATCTGAATCGGTCCGCGACCTGGATCATCATGCTTCTTACCGGACTGTTTTGCATTTACTGTTCCTATGCCTTCCGCCAGGATCCCGATAATCGCGATCAAAGGCCGCCCTTGCTGTTCGGCCTCATCCTGGTACTGTGTACCTTTCTCCTGCAAGCGATCATCCCGCCGGAGACCTTTTATCATCAGAGCATCTCCAAGAAATTAAATGAGTTTATTCCCACCGAGGGGGGAGAAATTCGTAGCTTTTCCCTGCAGGAATTGGGTTTTTATCCCCAGGGAAATCTGCGCGTCGGCGGCCCCGTCACGCTGAGTGATGAGACCTATCTCTATGTGAATGGGGAAGAGACCGCTTTCTATTTAAAGGGAGCCTCCTATGACTCCTTTGATGGGCACTCCTGGTCCCTTTCCAGCCAGCAGATCCTGCAGCCCTTCCATCCAAAAAAAAATTATTATGAGGATTTCACCTCGCCGATTGCCAAGAATTTTTGGTTTAAGGACAAGGCGTCGATGGACAAGGCTTTCCAGACGGGCATGTTTGTTCCCAAGATCTATTCCATCCAAACGGTAAATCCGAACCGGATCGTCTTCCACGGTGGCAAACCCGGGAATGTCACGCAACTCGGAAAGCTGCCGCCCAATGGCATGAAACCCGACAAGGCCCAGGCGGAATACGGAACAGGCGCGGGATTCCTCTATAGTAACAATGGAATGCTGGTCTCTGAGGAATACTATAACCAATTTGGAGCGGTCCTCTTGGACCATGTCGTTCCCGTCATCAATAACTGGCAGACACCACAGGGCACGATTCCCATGACCCTGCTTCAGCCAAAAAAATCCGCCCCCAAAAGCGCTTTGCGGAAAACCGTTGAAAAAGGGGATCCCGCCCTGGCGAAGATTCTCTATCAAGAGGAGCATTCCTCCTTCTCGGATCTTTTGCTGGCCTTACGCGACCACTTTCAGAAGAACTATCAATATGAGTTGCAGGTTTCTGAGATTCCCGATACCGAGGACTTCCTCAGTCATTTTTTGAAAGAGAAGAAGGGGTACTGTGTCTACTTTGCCAGCTGCTGGTCCTTGCTCTTAGAGGATATCGGCTATCACACCCGCTATACCGAAGGTTTTATTGTGCCGCAGGCACCTGCCGGTAAGCAGGAGGTGATCCAGCGAGCCATCACCGCCAAGCAGGCACATGCTTGGGTGGAATTGGAGACGGAAGACATGGGCTGGTATCCCATTGAAGCCACTCCAAGCAGCCACGTCACGGAGATCAGTGGGGTAGATCCGGAGGGGACGGGGAATAACAAGCCCCAGGAAAGTCAATCCCAGACTTCGCAAGAAGCGGTTGCCTCCTCCGAATCCACCAGTTCCACTCCCGAAGAATCCTCACAGAGTTCCGAATTCCAGCCGGAGGAGCCCAATGTGCCCGATTTATCGGATTCCGGTAAGGACAAGGATGCAGGATCCGCAGGGAAGGCAAGTCTATGGATCTTTGGGATTGTTATATTAATAACAATTGTGATTCTCTGCTTTATTCTCTGGAAATACCGTTCCTATAAGAGGCGACTCGATGCTTCGAGTTTGGCGACTTTCCCCGATAAGAATGAGCTGTTCCGCCGGGTTTGGAAGCACTGTAAACGGCTGTTGCGCTTACACGGTGTTTCCATCGAAGCCAAGGATTCCATTCGTCAGATTCTGCAAAATTTGGCGATCCGGGATCATAAACCGCTGGCGGATTACCAAGACCTGGCGCAAACGCTGGAAAAGATGGTTTATGGCGAAGCCATGGCAACCGATGAAGATTTTCAACAGCTACATAGCTTCTATAAAGAGCTGGAAGAGTCTTATCAAAGTGAGGTGTCTCGTATCACGTTCTGGAGGAAGGATATCCTTCAAGCGAAAGGACGTCCCTGGTAATACCGTGGCGTTCATCGAGTCGGAAAGAAAGCAAGGCACCGCGTTGGTGAGGACCAAGGCGGTGCCTTTTTGTGCGCAAAATGGGAGGAGCACAATCCGGAGAATGAATTCGAAGAGGTGAAAGAACAGTATGCCGGACAAAAAGGAACCGGAAGGCAGCCTGTGGCTTGCCTTATTTCTCCTCCTCTCGCTTGTCACAAAATATTGATTTTGTGACATTATTTTTATCGAAAAATGCTTCTCCACAGATTTGATGGTTGATCCCCCACTCCCGTGTCGTTCCGTCAAAGCTGACTGCAAGAGCTATTAAACCATGAGATGCCGAGGTTGTAATGGAGGAACTGCATGCCACCCCTTCTGTCTCCATTCGTTTTCCGGTGACGAACAGGAAGACAAACTCATTATGGTTTTTTTGATTTTCCTTCTTCGTGGCAGCTTCTTTTTCGAAGGAAGACATTTGTCCCTTGTCTGCTCTCTTTCGATCGAGAATTTTAACAACAAAAAAAGAGGAAGCTTTCGCTTCCTCTTTTCTGTACGTAAAGGCTGTGAATCATCGCCTTACACCAGGGCTTCTGCGATGGTCAAGATGATGATACATGCAACAGCAATGGCAATTAAGAGTTTAAACACCCACTTCAGATAGGTTGAGTATTCCACCTTCGAGGAGGCTACACCACCCATTACAATTCCGGAAGTCGGGGTTGCCATATTTACCACACCGGATCCGGCGCAGAAAACATTGATCATGATTGAGGGATTGAAGCCCAGCTGAGCAGCCAAGCCACCCATCACCGGAATGGAAAGTCCCGCCAGACCCGAAGTGGAAGGAACCAAGAAGCTCAACAGGATATAAACGCCAAATGCCAAAGGAATGAATACGACACCGGGCACACCCTGCAGTAAATGTGAGCACTGATCCAAAATCCAGAAATCCATGTGAGTCTGCGACATCAAAACGGTGATACCACGTGATACCGCGATGATCAAACCGACGGATAAGAGGTCCTTCGAGCCGTCAATGTAGTCATCGATGAACTGATGCTCGCTGCTGCGGTTGATGACAGCAATGATAATGGAACCCAAGGTAAACCATGCTGCTAGTTGCAGGAAGTACCAGGAACCTAGAGGTTCTCCAGTCATAAAGCTCGTCCAACCAAGCGCTTTCGTGTAGGCATCCGCATCCCCACCAAAGACCAGGTCTTTATAAGAGATTAAGGAAGCGATCATAACGATAAATAAAATGGCAAAAACGATAAGAATCGCCTTGTGGCGTCCCGTGAATTCGATGTGACGGTTTGGATCCTCTTCTCCAAAGTTTTCTTTCATTACTTCTTGTTCTCTGAGAGAAAGAATGGTGGATCCCTTGTCCCTTTTCACCTTCTTTGCATAGTGAAGGGTGTAGGCAATCGCGATGGCAATCACCACGAGCCACAGAACAGCACCCACTAAATACACGAGACCACTGTTTGCTTTAATACCCACGGAGTTTAAGGCATCCAAAGCCACGCCGGTAGCAAAGGGGTTGATTGTTGACCCCAGACATCCAGCGGCGGAACCAATCAATACGGTGGACAGCGCTACGACAGAATCAAAGCCCGCGATAACCATCGCAGAGGTGATGAAGGCGTAGAAACCGATGGTCTCTTCCCCCATTCCGTAGGTCGTTCCACCCAATGAAAATAGGAACATTAATACGACAATTAGAATTTCTTCTCTTCCATGCATCTTGTGAACGAGGGCATTAATGCCTGCTTCCAAAGCACCGGTCTTCATAACCACGTTGAGGAAGCCACCGAGAGCGATGATAAACATCAATAACTCTGCAGCGTTCACAAAGCCGTTCGGAATTGCCATGAGAAAATCGCTAAACTTAGCGGCGACAACCTGCACGTGTCCCCCGTTTTTCACGGTGTCAAGCAGGTCACCATAGGTTTCCGGGTCCAAGGTTTTAATGATCGAGTCACTGATCTGTGCCCCGTTCAAGAACCAGGAAATAATGCATAGAATTCCGAGCAGGATGACCAGGATAGAAAATGCCGAAAGAGGATGCTTTTCCTTCTTTGGAGCCGTTTCTAACCTTTGATCTTCTTTTGCATTAGCCATAATAAACTCCTTTCAATTGTTGTCCCTCCAGACTATCTCGGACATCTTATATTATTCAATTGTAAATTGATAGCCGTCTATCTTTCGATGACCGTACCCGTTTTGCCCTCCAAGGCTTCCTTTGCTTTTTGTAAAGAAGTGATCAAAGCGGTTCCCTTATCACTGTTCTCCACAAAATCTAAGCAAGCTTCAATCTTCGGAAGCATGGAACCGGGAGCAAACTCCCCATCCTCAATGTATTTCTTGGCTTCCTCGGTATTGATGGAGCTTAAATTCTTTTGATCCGGTTTGTTAAAGCGAATGGCAACCTGGTCGACGGCGGTAAGAATCACCAAGCGGTCCGCTTTGACGTCCAAAGCAAGACGAGAGCTGGAGCGATCCTTATCAATCACAGCCGCTACCCCACTGAGCTTGCCGTCCTCCGCTTTTACAACGGGGATTCCGCCACCGCCAACGGTGATGACGATGGTTCCGGCCTGTACCAGGGTTTCAATGGTATCCAGACCGATGATTTCCTGAGGCATCGGGCTTGCAACGACACGACGGTAACCGCGACCGGCATCTTCCACGTAGGTGTCTCCCGTTGCCTTTTCCGCTTCCTCCGCTTCTTCCTTGGTCATAAAGGAACCGATTGGCTTGGTGGGATTTTTGAATCCCGGATCATCCTTATCCACGACAACCTGCGTCACCAAGCAAGTAACCGGCTTTTCCAGCTTTCTCTCTTGGAGCTCGTTTTGAATTGCCTGCATGAGATGATAGCCAATGTATCCCTGACTCATTGCTCCGCACTCTGCAAAGGGCATGGCGGGGGTGTTCCCGCCATTCTTTGCAGAGAAACTCAGTGCGTTGTTAATCATACCGACCTGAGGACCGTTTCCATGGCCGATAATCACATCATATTTTTCCGAAAGATCAACAATGGTCTTCGCGGTGATCTTTACGAGTTCCAGCTGTTCTTCCGGAGTTTTTCCCAGGGCGTTTCCGCCCAGCGCAACGACTAGTCTCTCTTTGGTCATAAACCCTCCCCTACTACTTCAGGGTTGCAAACATGATGGCCTTGATGGTGTGCATACGGTTCTCTGCTTCATCAAAGACTCTGCTGTGTTTGCCAAGGAATACATCGTCGGAAACTTCCATGCCATTGAGGTCATACTTGTCACCGAACTTCTCGTTAACTTCCTTACCAATGGTGGTATGAAGATCATGGAAAGAAGGCAGGCAGTGCATGAAGATTACTTCCTTGTCTGCATTATCCAAAACTTCGGGAGTTACCTTGTAGTTGTGGAGCAGTTCAATTCTCTCTGCCCAAACTTCATCCGGCTCACCCATGGAAACCCAGATATCCGTGTAGATTGCGTGAGCTCCCTTGGTACCTTCCTTCACATCCTCCGTGAATTCGATGGTGGAACCCGCTTCCTCAGCAAATACCTTTGCTTCATCAATGAGTTCCTGCTTGGGCCAAAGTTCCTTAGGACCACAGCCAACATAGTTCACACCTAATTTCGCGCACACAACCATCAAGGAATTGGATACGTTGTTGCGGCAGTCTCCCATGAAGACAAACTTCAGGCCCTTAAGACGACCGAAGTTTTCCTTTAAGGTCAACATATCCGCAATCATCTGGGTGGGATGGAAATCATCGGTCAAGCCGTTCCATACGGGAACTCCAGAATATTTTGCCAATGCTTCTACTAATTTCTGATCAAATCCACGGTATTCAATTCCGTCATAGAAACGTCCCAATACCTTTGCGGTATCCTCGATGGATTCTTTCTTTCCCATCTGGCTGGAACCGGGATCCAAGTAGGTTACGCCCATGCCCAGGTCGCGACCGGCGACTTCAAAAGAGCAACGAGTACGGGTCGAAGTCTTTTCAAACAGAAGAACGATGTTCTTTCCTTCCAAGTAACGATGCGGCGTGCGAGTCATTTTCAATTTCTTGAACTGCTCGCCTAAGTCGATGAGGTAGTTGATTTCATCGGGAGTAAAGAACTTTAAGCCCAAGAGGCTTTTTCCTTGAAAGTTAATTGGCATATTAGTAAATCTCCTTTATTAATTACTTATCTATTTTTTGGCTGAAAAACAGGAGGGATTCATTTATAGAATAAATGAATCCGACCTGTCTACACTTCTTCAATTCTTGAGAAGCTGATTACTCAGCGTCCTCTCTTACTAAAGGCATGGACATGCAGCGTGGGCCGCCACGACCTACGGTCAGGTTGTCTGCATCTAACTCAATGAGGTTGATGCCGCTCTTCTTCAGCATCTCATTGGTTACATAGTTGCGCTTGTAAACCACAACTTTGCCCGGAGCGATGGTCAAGGTGTTGGAACCATCATTCCACTGCTCTCTCTCTGCTGCCATGGGATCTCCACCGCCGCAGGGGAAGAGGCGAACTTCCTTCATGCCCATGATACGAGCAAGAATATCACCGAGGCTGCCCTCGAACTCATTGATCTTGATGGTCTCATCTTTATCGGGAGTTAACTCAAATACCTGGAGCGTGCTCTCGATACCGGGATGATAGGTGAAGGCATCCGTATCGATCTGAGTAAATACCGTATCCAAGTGCATGAAAGCACGGCTTACGGGAATGCTGAATGCGCAGATGCGCTTAATCTCGGTCTTAGCAGGTCCAAAGAAGATGTTCTTTGCTAATACCTGGATTGCATCGGCGGTGGTACGCTGAGAAATACCGATGAACAGAGTGTCCTTGGAGTAATTGAAGACATCGCCACCCTCGATGTGGTGTTGGTTGTGTCTTCCGTAAAGGTCAGTTACCTGGCCCTTGTATTCGGGGTGATTCTTGAAGATATAATCACTGTAAATGGTCTCACGGTTTCTGGTGGTGGAGAACATATGGTTGATAATTACGTTGTCTCCGCAGGAAGCGTAAGGATCACGAGTGAAGTACAGGTTGGGCATCGGGTTCAGCGCCAAGAAAGAGTTCTTTTCCATACGTCCGGGAAGCGTGTCAGAATGAAGGTCTCCCAGCTCCTTAAGGCTTACGCCGGCCATGGTCTTAAGAACAAATTCCTTGGTGTCTTTGATTCCCTTGTAGAATTCGGTTAACGCATCACGATACAGGGGCGACTTAACGTTTGCATCATCAAGGAATTCTTCCAAAAACTTGTCCCGAAGTCCCTCATTCGCATCCAAAGTCTCAGCCATTAAATCTTCCAGATAAACGACTTCCACACCCTCATTACGAAGAATTTCCGCAAAAGAGTCATGCTCTTTCTGAGCCTTTACCAGGTCAGGGATATCATCGAATAAGAGTTCTTCCAAAGTGTTCGGAGTCAAGAACTTGAGCTCGTCTCCGGGACGATGAACAAGAACCTTCTTCAACTTTTGGATTTCACTAGTTACATGAATTGGTTTCATAGTTCCTCCTTACAATAGATTCTCAGCATATATTTTTTTTGTAGAGAGAAAAGGTTTGTCAAATTTAGCATGAATTTTTACGGAAAATTCATGCATCTATCTGCTCTTCCTTTCCGCTCCTAGTCCATTATATGAAAGAAAAGTGATTATTTCCAGTAAAAAATAAAAAAACGCACAAAAAAGCCTCTTTTTTTACAAATAAGAGACTTTATTGTGCATTTTATGCTGAAGATCTATCCTAAATCTGGAACTCTGGTTGATTTGCGGTAAAATACTACATTTTTTCCGGTGCACTGACACCGATTAACTCCAAGGCATTGGCGATGACCGTACGAACGGCATCCACGAAAGCCAACCGCTCGTTGCTCAATTCCTTATGTTCGGGGTCATTCATCTTACAGCTTCCGTAATAGCTGTGGAAAAGTGAGGCGAACTTTTGCAGGTAATTGCAGATACGGTTTGGACTCCGCGTTATGGCAGCATCCGCCACAACGTCCGGGAACTCGTTCATCATTTTTAATAGGTCGATTTCTTTCTCATCCGTTAGCAGATCGTAGCTTTCCTTTTTCTCATAACCCTCGGCATTTCTCAAAACGCCGCAAGCACGAGAATGTGCGTATTGCACATAGTAAACCGGGTTCTCTGTGGTCTGCTTTCTCGCCAGGGTTAGGTCAAAGTCCAGTTGACTTTCCACTGCCCGGCTCACGAAGAAGTAACGGGCGGCATCGACACCGATGTCCTCAATGAGCTCACGAATCGTAATGGCATTTCCGCTACGTTTGCTCATCTTTACTTCTTTTCCATCTTCCACAAGATGAACCATCTGGATGATGTCAATCTCCAGATCGTCTTTCTCATGACCGAAGGCCTGCATCGCCGCTTTCATACGAGCGATATATCCATGGTGATCCGCTCCCCAGAGGTTGACCAGCTTGTTGTAGCCACGCTCAAACTTGTAAATATGGTTTGCGATATCCGGGGTCAGGTAGGTCAATGCTCCATCCGCCTTTACGAGAACGCGGTCCTTGTCATCCCCCCACTTCGTGGAAGAGAACCAAAGAGCGCCATCCTTCTCATAGGTAAGCCCCGATTCGGTCATCTCTTTTACGCATTCATCCACACGACCGGATTCATATAGCTTCTTCTCGGAGATCCAGGATTCCATGTGGACCCGGAAATCCTTTAAATCCTTCTCAATCTTATCAAGCTCCCGCTTCCGACCCTGCTCCCGGAAGAAGTCGATGCGGCCTTCTTCTTTATGTAGCCATTCATCTCCAAGCTCTTCTGCCAGTTCATAACCGATGTTTTTCACATCTTCGCCCATGTAGCCGTCTTCCGGGATTTCCACTTTTTCCCCAAAATATTCGGCATAACGCGCATAGACGGATTTTCCCAGATTAATCATCTGATTTCCTGCATCATTGATGTAATACTCCGGCAGGCAATCAAAACCACTTGCTTTCAGGAGACGGCAGAGGCAGTCTCCCCATACCGCACCGCGAGCGTGACCCAGGTGTAAATCCCCGGTGGGATTTGCAGAAACATATTCGACGAGGATGTGGGTTCCTTTCCCCGCCTCGTTATGTCCGTAGTCTGCTCCTTCCTCAAGAATTCGGTTAATAACTTGGGCTAAGGAAGTTTTCTTCACGCGAAAATTGATAAAACCGGGCCCGGCAATCTCAACGGTATCGATAAAATCGTGGTCCTCTTCGAGCTTGCCTTTGATCTCCTCAGCGATTTCTCGAGGATTGCGGTGAAGTTTTCCGGCCAGCTGCATCGCAGCAGTCGTTGCATAATCTCCATACTGATTGTTCTTAGGAATTTCAATATTTACCTTGAAATCTTCTAAGCTATACAACTCTTTTAGCGCCTGGGAAACCAGGCTTGCCAATTTTCCCTCTACTTGACTCATCACGCTCTCCTCCGAAATAATTGGATAAATAAAAAAACCCAGCAACCAGAGACGAATCATCGCGGTACCACTCTGCTTGTTGGATTTCCAACCTCTTTGTCATAACGCTGACCAGCGATCTTCCTATGGATTCGAAAGACATTTTACCGAGGACACGTTCAAAAGTTTTCTTCCGCTCTCTCACACCATTCAGAGCTCGCTGGGGAAGACTGAGGCTTTTTACTACTCCCTCGAAATTTTCTATACGCTGTTACTATAGCAAATCAATCGACAATCGTCAAACTTTTTTTAAAATTTCGTTTTCCATGATATTTATTCGTGTTCCCCCTTTTCCGAGAATTCGGCAAGGAAAAGGGGTGAGCCTATCTTACATCCGCAAAAGATCGATCGTCCCATTGGAAATCAATACGATACTGGTGATGGCAAGGGCCACGATGCCGATGGCAATCACCCATTCAAAGGGGCGGAGAAATTTCTCCTTGTTTTGTTTTCGTGCCCAGAAGTAAATGCCGATGCAGGGGGCAAACAAGAGGGCGGTGATGATAACATATTTCCAGCCTGTGGAGTATAGGAGGTAGGCCATGGAAATGGTGGAAAGACCCCCCACCAAGACCTTCCAGTTGAACTTCTTCTCAATCTCGTGAGACTGCTTGATCATGCTGAGACTGACCGTGAAATAAGGAACCAACATGGTGCTGGAAGCAAAAAGGGCCATCACATGGTAGATCTGTTGATTGAAGAGCATGGTGATGAGAAAGCCCTGCTGAATGATAGTGGAGATCAGATAGGCATTCACCGGCTGCCCCTTTTTATTTTCCTTTCCAAAGATGCGGGGGAAAATCTTTCGCTTGGCAGCCACATCCATAATCTCCCCCGCCAGGAGGCAACAACCAAACCAGCAACCCGCCGCCGAGAGGAAGATCCCGAAGTTCATCAAAATGGAGCCCCAATCACCGACAACAGAACCAAGAATGCCACTGAGGGCGGGTACGGATTTCTCCGCCACTTCCTGCTGGGAAAGAGCCCCGAAACTCAGTAGAATCAACAAGAGATACATGACGGCAATCACGATATATGAGATCACAATGGACTGGGAGGCCTGTCTCTTCGATTTCGCCCGTGCAGAATAGATGAGAGAGCCCTCGACACCGACAAAGACCCAGATGGTGGAAGAGAGAGCCAAGGATATCTGGTCGCTTACCGTTTGCGCATCTTCGGGACCCTGAAAGGCATTCGTCCACAGGTTCTCAGAGAGAATTTGTGGATGGAAGGCAAAAATCATCACCACAATAAAAACCACAATCGGAACCATTTTTGCGATCCAGATGATGGCGTTCATCAGAGAAGCGGTTTTCCCTCCGCTGGAACTGATAAAGAAGAAGGACCATAGAAGAGCCGAGCAGAGGATGAGGCTTGGCAGGGTGGTTCCTCCCCGGAAAATGGGAAAGAAGTATCCCAGGGAGCTGACGGACAGAACGCCTAATGAGACGTTACCGATGACCACAGAAAGACAGTAGCCGATACAGGAAAGAAAGCCGACAAACTTTCCAAATCCCTTTTCCGGAAAGCTGAAAATTCCCGCATCGAGCTCCGGATAATGGTCCTGGAGGTATTTAAGGCAAAAAACAAAAGTAGCAAAGGCCAGGGATGCAATGCCCAAGGCGGTTAAGGCGGGTCCCGGTGCCGCCAGTTTTGCCAAATCTCCCGGAAGATTGAATAGGCCCGCCCCGCCAACGGTGGTTACCGTGAGTGCGACCAGTCCGAATAGACCAACCTTATTCTCCCCCTGATCCGTTTCTTTTACCTCATTTGTTGTATCAGCCATAATTTCCCCTTTTCCATGTTTTCGGATGACAAGTTTCCATCACATTCGCTATGATTCCATGAACATTGCTTTTCAAGTCCTCCATTTATATGGGATTTTATAGGTGAATCCTGAAAAACAAACTAGCTTTCTTATGCCCTCCCTATGGTAATATAATCACATGTTTGATACTTTTCAATGAAAGGGGTTAGAAATGTCTAAAAATGCGTCAATAAAAATGTTCCCATCGGGGAAATTGTGGGGGAAACTTATCCTCGCCTTGGTCTTGGGAGGGCTCGTTGCCGTTTTTCTCCGAGGAGACCATTTTTCCTGGAATTCCACCCTCGTGTTGGCGATTTTTACGACGACTTTAGTCCTTTGGATGACCGTGGAAATCGGCTGGCCCAGTATTTTGGCACTGGTTGCCCTAACGATGATCCCGGATTTGGGAACCAAGGTCATATTCCCGGCCGCCTTCGGAAATCCCACCTTTCTCTTTTTGCTTTTCACTTTTTTGTTGACGGCAGCACTCTCGAAAACAGGATTTATCCGCCATGTGGCGGAGTACTTTATTCACTCCTCTTTTGCCCGAGGATCGGGGCAAAAATTGTGTCTGTCTGTTTTTGTTTCCGCCGGTTTACTGGGGCTCGTCCTCTCCCCCACCGTATTATTTCTGCTGTATTATCCCCTCCTGCAGGAGCTGTGTCGGCAGATGAAACTCACCGAGAAAGACGCGCTGGCCAACCGGCTGATGCTCGGAACCTGTTTTACCATTGCCATCAGTTCCGGCATGACCCCGATCGCTCATGTGTTTCCCACGATGGCGATGGGCTTTCTCTCGTCGATCAGCGGGAGAAGCATTTCTGCTCTGGAATATTCCATTCCCGCCATTCTTCTCGGCCTTCTCACTTTTCTGTGCATGCTTCTCCTGTTTCGCATTTTTCTCCCCTTGAAGTCGAAAACCATGAAAACGGCAGCATCCTCGGAAAAGACCGCACTGAGACTGGAACGGGAGGAAAAGGTGGTCCTTGGCATCTATTTCTTCGTGATTCTTCTCTGGATTGGTCCCGGACTTCTTCCCTTCCTTAAAAAAGTTCCGCTGCTGGGAAAATTGGGTCTGGCAGTTCCCCCCATGGTTGGCGTAGTGATCCTTCTTCTTCTTCGAAACACGAAGGGAAAAGCGTATCTGGATCTCCGACAGGACATGAGCACGGTCTCCTGGCCCGCATTGATGATGACGGCATCCACCCTGGCTTTTGGTGCGGCTTTTACCCACCCGCAAGTAGCGATCACGAAGATTCTGCAGGAAGCCTTGCGTCCCGTGTTGAGCAACCAGTCCATTTTGATGTTCTGCTTCATAATCGCACTTTGGACGGCGGTGGAAACAAATTTGAGTTCCAACATGGTCACGGTGACCGTCGTTTCCGCCATCGCTTTTCCGCTCTGCATGGAGTTTCAACCGGGACTCGCCCCCCTGCTCGCCGTGCTTATCGGCTTTCTGTCTTCCTGTTCCTTTGCCACTCCGCCGGCCCATCCGAACGTTGCCCTGGCAGGAAGCAGCGGCTTGAGCAATCCCATTCAGGTGTTGAAATTCGGCACTGCCCTGGTTCTCATTGCGGTTGCCCTGTCCCTATTGATCGGGGTCCCGCTCATGGAGAAAATCCTATT
Organism: uncultured Tissierellia bacterium; assembly: GCA_937923265.1. GTDB lineage: Bacteria > Bacillota > Clostridia > Tissierellales > Peptoniphilaceae > CALAJY01. Next base: position 29,968 of record CALAJY010000024.1, on the reverse strand, counting down.
TTCATGATAAAATAGTGCAATCAGGAAACGTTAGGAGGGAACTTATGACCGATGTAAAGAAGCAAGATGCAACAACAAACACGACGGAAGAAAAGGAATCCAGCAACTTCATTCACCAGATTATCGATGAGGAGCTGCAACCCGAAGGGCGTGTTTATGGGCAATCCATTCATACTCGTTTTCCTCCGGAGCCGAACGGTTATCTTCACATTGGCCATGCGAAGGCCATCTGTATAAATTTCGGAACGGCTGAAAAATACGGGGGTCTCTGTAACCTGCGAATGGATGATACCAATCCGATCAAGGAAGATGAATCCTTCGTTGAGCAGATCAAAAAAGATGTTCATTGGCTGGGCTATGATTGGGACGATCGTTTCTACTTTGCCTCCGACTATTTTGACCGCATGTATGAATGCGCCTGTGTGCTGATTAAAAAGGGACTGGCCTATGTGGACGAACTCACAGCTGATGAGGTTCGGGAGTACCGGGGAACCTTAACGGAAGCGGGCAAAGAGAGCCCCTATCGTAACCGCCCCATTGAGGAGAGCCTGGCGCTTTTCCAAAGAATGAAAGAGGGCGAGTTTGAGGATGGATCCAAGACACTGCGGGCGAAGATCGACATGGCCAGTGGCAATATCAACATGCGGGACCCTGTGATCTATCGAATTTCTCACCAGGTTCATCATCGCACGGGAGACACCTGGAAAATTTATCCCATGTACGACTTCGCCCATCCCCTGGAGGATGCCTTTGAGGGAATCACGCATTCCCTTTGTTCCTTGGAATTTGAAGCGCATCGTCCCCTCTACAACTGGGTTGTGGAAAATTGTGATGTGGAGACCAAACCCAGACAGATTGAATTTGCGCGTCTAAACCTCACATACACCCTCATGTCAAAACGAAAACTGCGCTACTTGGTGGAAAATGACATCGTCGATGGCTGGGATGATCCCCGGCTTCCGACCCTTTCCGGTCTGCGTCGCCGGGGGTATACACCGGCAAGCATCCGCAATTTCTGTGATCGCATCGGTGTTGCCAAGGTGGATAGCGTTGTGGATCATCAGTTTTTGGACTACTGTGTAAGAGAAGATCTCAACAACACCGCACCCCGGGCCATGGCCGTCCTCGATCCAATTCGCCTGGTGATCGATAATTTCCCGGAGGATGAAGAAGTGCTTTGTACCATTAAAAATCATCCGAAGGATGATTCCATGGGCGAGCATCAGATTCCCTTCCGTAAGGAATTGTGGATCGATCGAGACGATTTTGAGATTGAGCCTCCCAAAAAATATCGTCGCTTTTACGTGGGAAACGAAGTTCGCCTGCAGAGTGCCTATCTTGTCACCTGTACTTCCTATGAAACGGATGAAAAAGGAACCGTGACCGTGGTTCATGGAAGCTATGATCCGGAGAGCTATGGCGGTAATGCTCCCGATGGGCGAAAAGTCAAGGGAACGATTCACTGGCTGCCCTGCAAGGATGCCAAAGCCGTGGAAATTCGAAACTACAATCCCCTCTTTATCGTGGAAAATCCCGATCAGGATGAAAGAGATTACCTGGATCTGATCAACCCCGAATCTTTGGAGAAAATGAATTCCTATGTGGAACCCTGGGTCATTGACCATTTGGGAGAGGAAGTGCATTATCAATTTATGCGCAAGGGGTACTTCATTGAAGATGCAAAGAATTCCACGAAAGGACGTCCGATTTTTAATCGAATCGTCACCCTGCGTGACAGCTATAAACCTCAACAATAAGGATTCCCCTCTGGGAAGGAGAAGCGATGGAAGTAAAAGAAGAGATTACCAACCAAGCTCACTATGAATTTTCCGGCCTAAAAAAGGGCGTGCTTTACGCACGCCCTTTTCGGCACCTGACTCCCACGGCGAAATTGCTCTGGGCAAGCTTTGTCATCAGCATCCTTTGCATGATTCCCGGATTCATCTATGCCGGTATTTTTCCCTTCGGAGGAAATACGACCATGGCGGTGGATTTGCGAAATGAATACGTCGGCTTCTACGAAGCCTTTCGGCATGCCCTCCACTCACCGGGCGGTTTTTTCTACAGTCTCACCAAATCGCTGGGTGGAGAGATGGCGGGAACTTTTTCGTATTACATGATGAGCCCCTTCAATCTGCTTTTTTTCCTGCTTCCCTCTCGCTTTATGCCCTATGCCATCGAGTTCAGTCAGCTGTTAAAATTAGGGCTAGCCTCCATGGCGATGGCCTACTTCCTCATAAAAAGCGAACACGGGCATGATTATCGTGTGGTCGTCATCGCCGTCTGCTATGGCTTGTGCTCCTTCTCCACCGCCTATCTGTTGAACCATATGTGGATAGATCCCTTGATTTTGTTTCCCCTGGTCTGTCACCAGGCGGAGCGCGTGGTCAACGGGAAAAATCCACTCGCCTATGTCCTTTTGCTTCTGGCAATGATCGTCAGCAATTTTTACATTGGCTTCATGGGATGTGTGTTTCTTGGACTTTTCATGATTTATTATTTGTTAAGGCAGGATCGAAATTCTTCCTTTTCCAAAAGGGAATGGGTGCAGGTTCAAATTGTTTCCTACCTTCGGTTTGCTTTCTTCTCGGTTCTTGCCGCCCTCATGACCTGCTGGTTGCTTCTGCCCAGCCTCTATTCCGTTGCGCTGAGCAAGGGCACCTACCGCTCAGAAGTGGTTGCCAATTGGACCTTCCGCTATTTTCCGGTCGACTTTTTTTCTAAGTTGCTTCCCGCTGCCTTTAACTACGATCAAGTGCCCAGTGGTCTGCCCAACGTGTTTACGGGAAGTCTCACTCTTTTCCTCGCGATATTTTACTTTGGTGAACGGAGAATTTCTAAAAAGGAGCGGATTTCTGCGTTTGTCCTCCTCCTCTTTTTGTTTCTTTCCATGAATATCGATAAGCTGAACGTCTTCTGGCACGGCATGCAATATCCCATCTGGTACGAATATCGCTTTTCCTGGGTGTTCTCCTTTTTGCTTTGCGTGCTGGCCTTCCGCCAGTGGATGCGGATGGAAAAACTCGGAAAACGAAGAACGACCTTCCTCCTTCTGGGAATTGCCCTGGTCTTCCTTTACCTTGGCGTTCAACTGGCCTCATTCCCCTTTTTGACCTATTTTCATCTTCTGGGCGCCGGCATTTTCTGGTTGCTTCTGCTCCTCCTTCTCCGACAAATTATACGCCAAAGAGGACGGAAGCGGCCGTGGATGGTACCGTTATTCTGCCTTCTGCTCTTTTTGGAACTCGCTCTCAATGCCGGGGTTCACACCGGCAGCTACAACTATGAATCCCTGGAAGAGTTTCAAAGCTATGATGCGATTCTTCGGTCGGTTGCCAACAAGTATCGACCGGACGCCCACAGCTTCTACCGAATTGAGAAGACCTTTATGCACGACAATAACGATGGAATGCGCTTCCAATTACCGGGTCTCACCCATTTCAATTCCGCCTTGGATCGAAACTCCATCGATCTTCTCAGCGACTTCGGCTTCTATGTGACCAATAACTCGATCAATGGAACCAATCCCACCAAATTCACGGACGCCCTCTTTTCCGTGAAGTACTATCTGACTCCCAGAAATGAATCGATGATGCATTTTCAAGGAAAAAACAACTTCCGCTTACGCAGTCATCGACCCGATTTGAAGAATATGTCGAAGGTACAGGACACCACCTTTCTTCAGGTCATGGAAAATCCCTATTGGATGCCCCTGGGTCTGTTGGCGGAAAAGAAACTTCCCGACCTTCACGCAGAGCGGGCCAACCCCTTGGACTGGCAGGATGAGGTTGCCAATGTTTTGGACGGTAAGGATGGCACCATCAACTACTTCAAGCTGGAAACCATGCCCGATCCGGAGGTAACCAACCTGGTAAAAAAAGAAGGGAAAAAATATACCACCTACACGCGGGAATCCTCCGATAAGGAGCTGGAGGCTTCTCTGGTCTATCGGATTCCCACCGTGGAACACGCTTCCAACTATCTGACGGTTTCCAACACCTTGAACAACAAAAACTCAAAATTATCGATCAACGGAAAGTCCTTGGAAAATAAAAGAGGGGGCTCCCATCGAACCTCCCAACTCGTTAACCTGAAAGAGGCGAACCCGAAATCCACGGTGGAAGAATTCAAGGTCGCTCTCGACAAGAAGAAGCTGAGCATGGACATGAACAACATCTCTCTCTTCACGCTCAGTGAATCGGACTTGCAAGACGAGGTCAACTTTCAACAGAAAGGGGGCCTGCAGGTGGAAAAATGCTCCGATCAGCTCATTGAGGGAACGATTCGGCCCACGGCAAACACCCCCTATCTATTGGTGTCTCTTCCCTATGATATGGGCTGGACAGCCACCATCGACGGTAAGGAAGTAAGGCCCATTAAGGTATTGGATAGTCTCATGGCATTACCCATCCAGCCCGGTGCAAAGAGGGTTCGCTTGAGCTATGAGCTCCCCTACCTGAAGCTGGGTCTGGCCCTGTCCCTTGGGGCACTGTTCGCTTTTGGTGCCTATGAATTACTGAAAAAAAGAAAAGAGAAAGAAGGAATCCGGTGAAATTAAAAATTGTAAAATGGACGTATCTCCTCTTGGAAGTGTTGACGATTGCCTCCGCGGTGCTTGCTTTCTTCGGACCCAATCCGGAGCTTCGCAAGCCACTCCTAATCCTTGCGGGAATTCTGCTCATCGTGTCCAGCGTATTGGATTATCAATACTGGCGCTGTCCGCACTGTGGAGCTCATCTGGGCCGAAGGATGCTGTTGGCTCCCCAAAAATGCCACAACTGTGGTCATGATATTCATATGGAGGAGGCGGTGGATGCCTCCTATTGGAGAGAGCAACAAAAGAAGGGCTACCCCACCAATCACAGGCACGATGAACCGAAAGAATAAAAGAAGACCCCGACGCTTTAAAGCGTCGGGGTCTTCTTTATTTCCTTATTTTGCGTAATCCTGAACCCGTGTTTCACGAATCAGGTTCACCTTGATCTGTCCCGGATACTCCAGCTCAGATTCAATCTTCTCCGCGATGTTATGCGCCAAGAGGGTCATCTGATCTTCCGAAATCTGCTCCGGCTTCACCATGATCCGAATCTCACGTCCCGCCTGAATGGCGTAGGACTGTTCGATACCGTCAAAGGAATTCGTAATGTTCTCCAGGTCCTCGAGGCGTTTCACGTAATTCTCCATCGATTCCCTTCTGGCTCCCGGGCGGGCAGCGGAAATCGCATCTGCGGCCTGGACCAGCATGGCTTCAATGCTAGTTGGTTCCACGTCATTGTGGTGGGCTTCAATACAATGAATAACTTCTTTGCTCTCCTTGTACTTTTTCGCCACCTTCACGCCCAGCTCCACATGGGGGGCTTCAATTTCGTGATCAATCGCCTTACCGAGGTCATGCAACAGACCGCCTCGCTTGGCAATCTTTACGTTGGCACCGACCTCTTCTGCCAGCATGCCGGCAAAATTAGCGACCTCGATGGAATGAGAAAGCGCATTTTGTCCGTAGGAGGTCCGATATTTCAGCTTTCCTAAGATCTTGATAATCTCCGGATGCAGATTTCGAATCCCCACTTCCTCCATGGCCAGTTCTCCGGCCTCCCGGATGGAATGGTCCACTTCCGCTTCCGCTTTCGCATACAGCTCTTCGATCCGCGTGGGATGAATTCTGCCATCGACGATTAACTTCTCCAAAGCGACTCTTGCCTTTTCCCGACGTACGGGATCAAAGCAGGATAAGACCACCGCTTGGGGCGTATCATCGATAATCAGATCAACGCCGGTGAGCGTTTCAAAGGCACGAATGTTTCGACCTTCTCGACCGATAATTCTTCCCTTCATCTCATCGTTCGGCAGTGAGACCACCGATACCGTTGATTCTGCCACATAATCCGAGCTGTAACGCTGAATGGTACGCGTCACGATTTCACGAGCAATGGCCTCGGACTGGTCCTTTGTCTTCGCTTCAAACTCACGAAGAATGACCGCTTGTTCATGAATGCTGTTCTCTTTGGCTTCCTCCAGCACCATGTTCTTTGCTTCCTCGCTGTTCAGAGAAGCAATCCGTTCCAGTTCTTGACTTTGCTGTGCAAGAAGCTCCTGAACTTGGCTTTCCTTTTTCTTCACCTTGTCCAAGCGGCTGGTCAGTTCATCATTCTTTTTATCCAGCAGGTCCGATTTTTTCTCCAAGTTTTCCTCGCGCTTAAGAACGCGTTTTTCCATGTCTTGAAGCTCGGACTGACGTGCCTGATGCTTCTGCTCCTGGTCATCCCGCAAGCGATGAATTTCTTCTTTCGCTGCAAGGAGGGCTTCCTTCTTGCTGGTTTCTGCATCACGGTTCGCATCGTCTAGAATCTTCTTGGCGAGTTCTTCCGCCGATCCGATTTTAGAGGCATTTTGCCGAGACCGATATTGGTTCCCGATGAAAAAGGAGACTGCTGCCGCAATCAGGACAAGAACAATTATGAGAATAATTGTGGGTAAGTCCATGGTTACCTCCTTTCTAGAAAAATTTTTCTTACATTTTACTCATCGAATTCGAACGTGTTATCGTCTTTCGGGGAAGCATCTTCCTCGGAGGCTGCCGGTTCATCGGCAGGTTCCGCGATGGTTTCTCGAACGAGGGCATCAATCTCCTTGCGGATATCCTCGTTCTCCTTGAGAAATTGCTTGGCGTTTTCTCTTCCCTGGCCGAGTTTCTCGCCATGGAAGCTATACCAAGCTCCGGCACGTTCTACAATCTTTAAATCAAGTGCGGTGTCTAAGAGGGTTCCCAATTTCGAAATCCCCGTCCCGTACATGATATCGAACTCCACTCGTTTGAATGGAGGTGCGACCTTATTCTTAACAACTTTTACCTTGGCACGGTTTCCTATGATCTCATCCCCGTCCTTAATCTGTTCCCCACGGCGAATTTCCAATCGCACGGTGGAATAGAATTTCAGGGCAATTCCGCCGGTGGTTACCTCCGGATTTCCGTAAATCACTCCGATTTTCTGGCGGATTTGGTTCAGAAAAATCACTGTGGTATTCGATTTGGAGACGGTCGGCGTCAATTTTCGCAGTGCCTGGGACATGAGTCTTGCTAACAGACCGATATGGCTGTCCCCCATCTCCCCTTCAATTTCTGCACGGGGAACCAAGGCAGCAACAGAGTCTACGACCACGATATCGATGGCATTGGAGCGCACGAGGCTCTCACAAATCTCAAGGGCCTGTTCGCCATCGTCCGGCTGTGACAAGACAAGGTTATCCACATCAACGCCTAGTTTTTTTGCATAAACCACATCGAGGGCATGCTCCGCATCAATAAAGGCAGCGATGCCGCCTAACTTTTGAGCCTGCGCGATGGTCTCAAGGGCCAGGGTCGTCTTTCCGGAACTCTCGGGGCCATAAATTTCAATGATCCGACCACGCGGCAGACCACCGACTCCCAGTGCCAGATCCAGGTTAATCGCACCGGTGGGAATGGAGGCCACCTCCGTCTTGGGCATGTCGCCCAGCCGCATCACCGAGCCCTTCCCGAACTGTTTTTCAATCTTATTAAATGCCACCTTTAATGCTTTATCTCGATCCGAAGCATTCAAACCTTCGATTGCCATGGTTCCTCCTCATTTAAATATTTTTTAAATCTAAGACCGTGATATTTTTCAACAAATAGTCGATACCGGATAATAAAGTGAAGAACACCGTTAATCCCAGTAAAATTGTATCTAAAATCTGTACCATACCTGTATCATTCCATCCAAAGACCGGGGTCATGAGAAAAAAGAGGATGGTAATCATCTGACAGGTGGTTTTATACTTTCCCCACAAAGAGGCGGCAATGGTGATGCCATTGGAAGCCGCAATCGTGCGAAATCCCGTGATCAAAAGCTCCCGGGCAACGATGATGATCACCACCCAGGCGGGAATTCTCCCGAAGGCCACCAGCATGATAAAGGCGGAAAGGGTTAAGACCTTGTCCACCAAGGGATCCATGAATTTCCCAAAGGTGGTCACCATATGACGAGACCGGGCAATCCTTCCATCCACAAAATCGGTCAGAGAGGCAATGGCAAAAAGAATCGCAGGAATCGGGGAGTGAATCCCCAATGCATAGAGAGCGATGATAAAGGCTGGAATAAAAGCCAGCCGAGCCATTGTGATCTTATTCGGTAAATTCATTGCCTTCTCCCCCTTCCGGATCATACTCTTGGATCAACACATCCCTCGGTTTCGATCCCTCTTGAGCGCTAACCGCTCCCATCTTCTCAAGATCATCAATGATGCGTCCTGCTCTTGCATATCCAATGCGAAAGCGGCGCTGTAAGCCACTGATCGAAGTGGTATCTTCATGAGAAATAAATTCCAGAACCTCATCCATGAGGGAATCTCTCTCGTCTTCCCCCTCTCCCGAAGAAAGGCTGCCACTTTCCGTCTCTTTCTCAATCGAATCCAAAAGACTCTTATCATAGCGAACCTGATGTCGGTCTTTGATGAATTGAACGAGAGAGGAGACCTCCTGATCGGAGATAAATGCCCCCTGCACCCGCTTGGGCTTGGAAAAGCTGGCCGGATAATAAAGCATGTCGCCCTTCCCCAAAAGCTTTTCCGCTCCTCCCATATCCAGGATGGTTCGAGAGTCAATGGCTGACGAAACCTGGAAAGAGATCCGCGAGGGAATGTTCGCCTTTATCGTGCCGGTGATCACGTCCACCGAGGGACGCTGCGTGGCGATCACTAAGTGCATGCCACAGGCCCTTGCCATCTGTGCCAGGCGCGTGATGTGGGCTTCCACATCCTTGGAGGCAACCATCATCAGGTCCGAGAGCTCATCGATGATGATGACGATATAGGGCAAAAGTTCCATGTCCTCATCCGTTTTTTGCTTCTCCCAATATCCTTTGATATCTCGAACCGAATATTCCGAGAAGAGGCGGAAACGACGTTCCATCTCCTGCACGGCTTTATAGAGGGCGGTGCTTGCCTTTTTCGGATCCGTAACGACCGGAATCAGAAGATGGGGAATATCGTTGTAAACCGAGAGCTCCACCACCTTGGGATCGATGAGAATCAGACGAACGTCTCGAGGCGAATGCTTATAGAGGATGCTGGTGATAATCGTGTTAATACAGACGGACTTTCCGGAACCCGTTGCCCCGGCAATAAGTAGGTGGGGCATCTTATCGATTCTTGCAATCATGGGCTCCCCGGAGATGCTCTTTCCCAGAGCAACGGGTATCCCCTGGTCCTCCTCCTGAAAGACGGGAATCTCGATGATTTCCCTGAGGCTCACGCTATCTGCCACCTTATTGGGAACTTCGATTCCCACATAGGGCTTTCCCGGAATCGGTGCTTCGATTCGAATATCCGGAGCGGCCAACGCCAACGCCAGATCATCGGCGAGATTTGTGATCCGACTCACCTTGATTCCCGCTTGCGGCTTTAACTCAAAGGAAGTCACCGTGGGTCCTCGTTGAATGGACACAACCTGGGACTCGATGCCAAAGCTTGCAAGCGTGTCTTCAATGGTTTTTGCCTCCTGTTTCATCCCGGCTTCGTCGATCGATCCGGACCGCCGGGGGCGCTTCAGAAGTTCCAAGGGGGGAAGCCGGTAAAGCTCTTCCTCCTCGGGCATGGTAAGACCCAGCCCCTCCAGGCTCATCTGCTTTTCCCGGTCATCGGTGTTTCGCTCCGGCTGCCCGGTGGGTTCCGTGGAGGAAGTCGATGGCTTCTCCACCATCGAATCTTTCGTCTCCCCTCGCGTCTCCTCGATTGGGTGGGCTGTGAAATCTTCTTCCGGGGTGGGTGCGAGATCCTGATAGCTGTGGATTTGAATCTTTTGTTGGGGCTTTTCCCTGTCGATCCTTTCCACCCTGGCCTCCTGCTGATGCAAAGAAGCCTTGGTCATAGACGGCGTCGAGGAGAGAGCCGAGTCCTCCGGAGTTTCCTCCGCAGAGTCGACGCGATTTTTGATCGAGTCCTTCACCTGGGAACCCAATTCCTTGCTTCCTCGAAGGAGGAAATGGAAAAATCCTGAGAATCCTTGAAGGATTCCACTCACAAAGCGAGAAAAGGGGATCTCAAATAAATGGAGTAGAAAAAAGAGCAGGGAAACAGCCGTCAGACAGTAAATTCCAACCGATCCGATTAGGCGACCAAACAGATAAGCAAAAAATGCGCCGAAAATTCCTGAGCCGATAAGCTGACTCCCCTTTTCCCCGGCAATCTCCAGATTCGTTTGAAAACTGCCCTGCGCGGAATGTTGAATACCACTTATCATGGAAAGGCAAAGAAAAAGAAGACATAGGTAAAGTATCGTTTTCTGCAATTTTCCATGGAATTGTTTGTAATAAATTGCCAATAACAGAATCCCGGCAAGTATCGGTACCAGATAGGAAGTCCATCCAAAAGTTTGAAAGAAAAAAGTTCCGATAAGTCTGCCCAAAAAGCCGCTTTGATCTTTTAAATAAATCGAAATCGCAACGAGGAGCAAGACAATCACGCCGATAATGAGACCCAAATCCTGGGGGCGATTTGCACTCTTTCTTTTTCTTCCGGTTTTTCTTCTTCTCTGCGCCATGAATCCTCCCTTAGCTACTCGTATTATTATAACATATAATGCTTGCTCCCTCCGTGGATTTTCCGCATAGAAAAAGCGATGGATTCTCAGAATCCATCGCCTTATCAAGCAAACTATTCGCGGGGCAACAGTGCCTTCCGGGACAGGTTGATACGACCCTGGTCATCGATTTCGATGACCTTTACTTTAATCGGATCTCCCACATTCACAACGTCCTCGACCTTTTCCACGCGGTGATTTTCCAACTTTGAAATGTGAACCATTCCCTCTTTTCCACCGCCGAGATCAACAAAAGCGCCAAATTTCAGAATGCGGACAACTTTTCCCTCATACACATCCCCCACTTCGACCTCTCGGACGATGTCCTGGATCATTTTCAGGGCCCGTTCTCCCCCATCGCCGTCGGGAGCCGTGATGGTGATCAAGCCATCATCTTCGGTGTTAATCTTTGCTCCGGTGGCATCCACGATGCCATTGATCGTCTTTCCTCCCTTACCGATGACCTCTCGGATTTTATCGGGATCGATCTGGATGGTGAGAATTCGCGGAGCGTAGGGAGAAAGCTCCTTCCGGGGTTCCGCAATGGCGGACTTCAATACTTCCAAAATCTGGAAACGTGCCTTCTTTGCTTGCGCCAGGGCGGTCTCCATGATCGATTTATCAATGCCTTCGATCTTGATATCCATTTGAAGAGCGGTGATGCCCTCAGCGGTTCCCGCAACCTTGAAGTCCATGTCGCCCAGATGGTCTTCCAACCCCTGGATATCCGTCAAGATGGAGGTATTCTCTCCCTCCTTGATCAGTCCCATGGCAATTCCCGCCACAGGTGCCTTGATGGGGACTCCCGCATCCATTAAAGAAAGGGTCGAACCGCAAATCGAGGCCTGCGAGCTGGAGCCATTGGAACTGAGAACCTCAGAAACCACGCGAATCGTGTAGGGGAAGTCTGCATAATCCGGCAGCACCGGGAGAAGTGCCCGTTCCGCAAGATGACCATGTCCGATTTCACGGCGGCCCGGCGAACGAAGCGGCTTAATGTCTCCGACACAGAACGGTGGAAAATTATACTGATGATAGTAATTTTTTACAATTTCTTCCTGATGAAGCCCATCGATGTATTGCACCCCGTCCGGTCCGGCTAGGGTGGTGATGCTCAGAACCTGGGTCTGTCCTCTCTTAAAGAGTCCGGATCCGTGAGTCCTGGGAAGCAAACCCGCTTCCGCCGACAAAGGACGGATCTCGTCCATGGCACGGCCATCGGAGCGTACCTTCTCCACGGTAATGAGTCTACGAACTTCATCGCGAATGATCTCGTCCATGACCAGGATGGCATCCCCCTGAATCGAAGGATACAGCTCAGGATCCGCCGCCTCCAGAACCTCCAGGGTTTCCTTTTTGATTTCCTCAATTCCATCCTCACGCACCATCTTGTTGTCCGTGCGAAGGGCCTGCAAGAGCTTCTCTTTGGAAAGATTCTCCACCCGCTCGCGGAGAGCGGAATCCGGTTCATGCTTGGAAAAGCTCATCTTTTCCTTGCCACACTCGGCAACGATGCCCTTGATGAAACGGCAGATGGATTTAATCTCCTCATGGCCGAAGAGGATGGCGCCAAGCATGGTATCTTCGGACAATTCATTCGCACCCGCTTCCACCATCATGATGGCTTCCTCCGTGCCTGCGACCGTCAGGTTCAATTCCGAATGCTCCATCTGCTCTTCGGAGGGATTAATCACATACTCCCCATCGATATAGCCGACAATAACCGCTCCCGTGGGTCCATGGAAGGGAATATCGGAGATCGAAAGGGCAATCGAAGACCCGTTCATTGCACAAATCTCGGGAGGATCCTCGGGTGCTACGGATAAAACGGTAGCAATCACCTGCACATCATTATGAAATCCTTCCGGGAACAAGGGACGAATGGGACGATCCATCTGGCGTGCATTCAGTGTTGCCTCTTGGGATCCTCTCCCCTCTCTCTTCACATAGCCGCCGGGAATGCGACCGACCGCATATAGCTTTTCCTGGTAATCACAGGTGAGGGGAAAGAAGTCCGCCCCTTCTCTTGCTTCCTTCGCTCCCACGGCTGTGGTGAGAACCACGGTGTCTCCGGCACGAACGATGCATTCTCCGTTGGCCTGCTCTGCAACCTTTCCAATCGTAACGTGAAAGGCGTTATCCGTTACCGTCGATTGATAATCATACTCTTTGATCATTTTTCCTCCTGGTCAGCGAACCCTCGCTGCATGCACTACGTTTCTTCTTCTGTTAACCTCTTTATTATATCTTATTCAGCTTCGTCCTGCACCGCTATCGGCGATAATCTAGGCGAATCTTTATAGCTTTTTCCACTACTTTAATGGCTACCTTGTGATAGCTTCCCCCATCTTCCCCGTCCAGCGTATAGCTCAGCTCTTCCTCACTTTCAATAAGTAGCTGCGAGGCACGAAAGCGGTGCATGTGTTCGTTTTTCTGGTTTCCGATGAGGATATCCTTGAAGGTCGACAGGGTACCCAAAGCGCCATCCTCATCATCCACAAGAAGGACTTCAAATTTTCCATCGCTGTAATGGGTTTTTTGGGTGAGTTGTTTCAGTCCCGCAACGCTTTCCGAATTCGAAATCAATCCGAGCAGATAGGTCCCTTCCAGACGACCCCCATCGTATTGGATCCGAATTCGCTTGCCCTGCATCTTCCCAAGGTCCTTCATTCCCTCTCGGAAGTAGGCAAATTTTCCAAACACATTTTTGTCCTCCTGGGAGGTCCGAAAGCTTACCGAGGTAAATACGCCAAAGCCCGCCACATAAATGAAAGATCGGTCATTTAAGAGGCCCATATCAATATCCTGGGCCTGTCCATGGGAGGCAATGAGGATCTGCTCATCCAGGGTATGATCCGATAGGCCAATCCCATTTGCAAAGTCGTTTGTGGAACCCGTAGGCAGATAGCCGAGCTCCGGTCGACGGTCGGGCGCAATCCGGAGAAGGCCGCCGCAAACCTCACTGAGGGTCCCATCCCCTCCCAAGGCCACAAGCAGATCCATTTCCCTGCCTCGATCGGCACAGGTCTCTGTGGCATCCCCCTGTTTTTGGGTGGCATGGACCTCCACGCGATAGCCGTCTTTTACCATTTGATTAATGAGTTTTGGAAGCGGATTCCCCGACTCCTCTTTACCGGAAACCGGGTTGAAAATAATGAGAGCTTTTTGCATTCCCGATCCTTTCTCTCCATAAAAAAAGAGAAGCACCTAAGTGCCTCTCTTTGAAAACTAACCACGCAAGTTTAGACGTTCAATCAAAGAACGATAGCGTTCAATATCTTTTCTCTTCAAGTAGTTCAAAAGACCACGGCGCTGACCAATCAGCTTATACATACCGCGACGAGAATGGTGATCCTTCTTGTGGCTCTTCATATGTGCCGTGAGCTCTTCGATACGAAGGGAAAGAAGCGCAACCTGGACCTCCGGAGATCCGGTGTCCTTTTCATCCTTACCAAATTCCGTGACAATCTGATTCTTTTGTTCTTTTGTTAACATGTTATTCTCCTTTTAATAATATTCGCTGCTTTCCGAATCAGGGTTGGAGTGCCGCAAATTCAGAAAGAGTACCTGAGTATTTTACCAGATGAATCGCGAGATTTCAAGTATTCCCCGGGATCATAAAAAAGTTTCTACGGTCGTTTTCAAAAGTCGACCGGTCCGCCCTCCGGGACCTTGCGCGGACTCTTTCTCCTCCTCAGTTCCCCACCGACGAAGAAGGCGATCGTCCTCTTTCATCTTGGCAATCAGTTCCGCCGCAGTGGAAAAGCGGCGATCCGGGCGTTCAAACCGCAAAAACTCCAGCCCCACCTGCTCCCCATAGAGATCCTTCGATACATCGAAGAGGTGCGTTTCTATCTTGATCCGCTTCTCGTCGGTGAAGGTCGGATTGGTTCCGATATTGGTCATCCCCAAATAGGAGGAAGCTCCCACATGGAGGCGGGTTAAATAGACCCCATTTGCCGGCACCACATAAGGAAAGCTCACCTCCAGGTTCGCCGTGGGAAAGCCTAAGGTGCGTCCTCGCTGCGCTCCCGTGACGATGCTTCCCCGAATTTGATAGGGTCTGCCCAGCATCTCTCGACTCTCCTCCACCCTGCCCTGACTCAGCAAATTCCGAATGCGACTCGAGCTGATTCTCTCCCCTTGGAACAGAATATCCTCGACAACGGAAAGAAATAATTTTCCTTCCCTTTCCGCTTGCCGCAGATCCTCCACGTGGCCGGTGGCATGGTCTCCAAAACTGTAATCCCTTCCCACCACGATTCCCCGGGCCCCCACTTCTCGAAGCAGAAAATCCTCGATAAATTGCCTGGGCGGTGTCGAACCGAAGGACCGACAGAAGGTCTTCTCCACCGTCACATCCAGGCCAAATTGTGACAAGAGGCTTACCTTATCCTCCAGAGAGCTCAGTTGCGGAAGAGGCTCGTCGGTAAAGACGCTGTCCGTGTGATTTTTAAAAAGAAGTACTCCCGCCGCCATGCCTTGCTCCTGTGCCAGGCGAATGGCCTCGCGAATCAAGGCCTGGTGGCCCAGATGAAGACCATCAAAGTTACCCAGGGCCAGGACCAGAGGCCTTTGCGAAGAGGATAGGGAATTTCTGTCACAGTCAATTCTTTGCATTGGTGTCTTCTCCTCCTTCTTTCCCTTTTGAAAGGGAACCGGCTTCCGTATCCGTAAGCACTTTCTCCATCTTAAAGCCATCTGCCTCCGCAAGATATTTTCCCAGTCCGATAAATCCCAGCGTATCATAAACGCGAAGGAGATCTCCCCTGAGGATGGTCGGTTCCAGGTCATCTCCTGCAAATTCTCTCCATTGCTGCGGATAAAGAGTGACACCGTTTCGGAGCAGGTGACCCTCCCGAGATCCGACCCGGAGAGCCGCTAGGTTTTGGCAGGGAACATCCATGGGAAGAAGAAAGCTTGTGAGCTCTTCAAAAGTTCCCTTCTTGAGAGTAAGGATGGAAATGGCATCCTCGATGTGAAAAGGCCCCACTTGCAAGCGAACCAGATCGGTCATCGTTGCCGCACTTTGAAAGGCCTTGCCCATGTCCATGACCAGCTGGCGAATGTAAGTCCCCTTTGAACAGGCGCAGCGAAAGCGAATTTTATTGCCTGACCGGGCGAGGAGTTCCAGGGAATGAATGGTGATCTCCCTGGCCTTCCTCTCGATCTCGATGCCCTCTCGTGCATAGGCATATAGCCGCTTTCCCTTCACCTTTACGGCAGAAACCATGGGGGGTGTTTGAAGAAGGGACCCGGTGAATTGTGAAAAAATCTCTCTTATTTGGGATTCCCTCAGGGGCGGGACCGCCGCCCGTCGAGTCACCTCCCCGCTTCGGTCGCCGGTATCGGTCTCATAGCCCAGGGTCATCTCCCCCTCATAGCATTTTCCTTGCGAAGAGATCAGCTCACTGAGACGCGTGGCTTTTCCCAAACAGATCGGAAGAACGCCGGTCACCAGGGGATCCAGGGTCCCGGTATGGCCCACACGCTTCTGATGAGCGAGATGTCGAACGATTGCCACCACATCATGGGAGGTCATTCCCGCTTCTTTTTTGACATTCAGAATTCCATTGAGCATGGATACTCCTTACCGCGCTAACTCAACGTTCGACAAAATCTTTTCCATTTTGTCATAAACTTCATCCATACTTCCGGAAACCGTAGCTCCCGCCGCCTTACGATGACCGCCACCGCCCAGCGATTGGGCAAGCCTTGCGACGTCAAAATATTCTTTGGAGCGAAAGCTCAGCTTCTGTTGCCCGGGTTCAAATTCTTTCACGAGAACAGCGAGCTCAACGCCTGCCAGATCTCGCAAGACCTCGACGCTTGATTCTGCCTGGCTCATCGTTAATCCCGAAGCATCCAAGTCTTTTTGGTCCACGCGAGCGAGCATGATCTTCCCGTCCTGCAGGGACTTTGCATGGTCCACCGTTCGTCCTTGAAAGGAGAACAGTTTCGGGGAAATGCTCTGGTATTCCCGGAGATAGACAAGGTCGGCATCCGCTCCTGCTTCCAAAAGGCTGGCGCCAACCCGCATGGCTTCCCTCCGCGAACTGTCGTAGAGAAAGCGGTTTGTATCCGTAATGAGTCCGGTGTAAAGGGATGTGGCGGCGTTCTTTGATATCGGGTCGCCATAGGCTTGCAGGAATTCCGACAAAATCTGGCAGGTGGAAGAGGCCTCCGCAATCACCAGATTTCTCTCACAGGGATGATCATTGGTCAGATGGTGGTCGATACAGATGGAATGTTTGCTATTGTCCAGGGCGTGAACGCCTGCTCCAATGCGCTTGCGGTCTCCCACATCGACCATGATAAAAAGATCGTAGGTCTCGTCCTCTTTTGCTTCCTGAAGAAGGGAAAAATCCGGCAGATAAGACAGGTGGTCGGGGGGCTGGTAGGCAATGCAGGTCACCTCATGACCCTGATCCATGAGCACCCGCCCCAGACCCGTGACAGATCCCAGACAGTCGCCATCGGGATTTAGGTGACCACAGATGGCGATTCGATTCGCCTCCCGCATCCACCGGTGAATCTGATCGGTAAGTTGATCCTTTTTCAGCATCCTAGTCCTCATTCTCTTCCCAGGGCTCTTCATCCAAGCCTCGATCGGCCCGCTCCTTTTGGCTCTCACGATCCTGGGCCAGGGTCTGCTCGATTAAGGAGTCCATATACATACCGTGTTCAATCGAATCATCCAGATGAAAGCGAAGCTCCGGAATCTGGCGGAGCTTCACTTCGTGGGCAATTTCATTTTTCAAAAATCCCCGGGCCTTGTCCAGGCCCTCTAAGGTCTGCAATTTATCCCAATCTGCCCCCAATATGGAGACAAAGACATCCGCATAGGATAGGTCGCTGGATATCTCCACTCCCGTCACTGACGTAATGGGGGCGACCTTGGGATCCTTCAGCTTGAAAGAGATTGCATGGGAAAGGACCTTCATTAACTCATGGGAAATTCTTCCCATTCTTTTATCGTTCATGTTTCCTCCTCCGACATCGAACAAAAGGCGGAACTACAGAGTCTTTGGCTTCACCTCGATCTCATGGTAGCATTCCATTTCATCGCCTACTTTAATGTCGTTATAATTCTCGATTCCTAAACCACCCTCATATTGCACGCCGATCTCTTTCACATCATCTTTGAACCGGCGGAGGGAGGAAATCACTCCTTCATGGATGACGATATTGTTCCGTAGAAGACGAATCATGGCATTCCGCACGATTTTACCGGAGGTGACATAGATGCCTGCCACGGTTCCCGCGTTGGGAACTTTAAAGGTGTCCCTCACTTCTGCCCGACCCAGGACTTCCTCCTGTAAGGTGGGCTTCAGCATACCGATGATGGCCTTCTTAATATCCTCAATCGCATCATAGATTACCCGATAGGTCCGGATATCAATCTCCTCCCGCGCTGCCTGGGCAATCGCCCCCTGGTTGGGGCGTACATTGAAGCCGATGATGATGGCATTGGAAGCGACGGCGAGCATGACGTCGGACTCACTGATTCCACCGACGGCACCATGAATGATGTTGACCTTCACTTCCTCATTGCTGAGTTTCTCAATCGAACCCGTCAGGGCATCAATCGTGCCTTTCACATCCGTCTTGACAATGATATTCAGCTCTTTTAAGCCCTCCTCGGAAATCTGCATGTGCAGGTCATCCAGGGATACATGGGTGGTCTTATTCAGCTTTTCCTTCCGAGCGCGCTCTTGGGCCTTTTCCGCGAATTCACGGGCAATCTTCTCATCCGCCACCGCGTAAATATGCTCGCCGGCTTCCGGCAGGTCCGATAAGCCGATGATCTTCACGGGATCCGAGGGTCCCGCTTTGTGCGTAACCTTTCCTCGTGCATCATACATGGCTCGAATATGTCCCGATACCTGGCCGGAAACCACATAGTCCTTGTCGGTTAAGGTTCCCTTTTGTACGAGGATGGAGGCCGTCGCTCCACGTCCCTTCTCCAGCTGGGATTCAATCACAACCCCGATGGCGGGCCGATTGGGATTCGCCTTGAGTTCTTCCATTTCCGCAACCATAAGCACCATCTGCAAGAGGTCATCAATTCCCTGACCGTTTTTCGCGGACACCGGGATCATAATGGTGTCTCCGCCCCATTCCTCAGGAATCAAATCGTACTCGGTGAGTTCCTGCATGACCCGGTTGGGATCGGCCCCCTCCTTATCGATCTTATTGATGGCGACCACGATGGGCACCTTGGCGGCCTTCGCATGGTTAATCGCTTCAATGGTCTGGGGCATCACCCCATCATCGGCGGCAACGACAAGGATGACAATATCCGTGGTCTTGGCGCCCCGGCTTCTCATCTGCGTGAAGGCCTCATGACCCGGAGTATCCAAAAAGGTAATCTGTTTGCCATCTTGGATGACGGTGGAAGCACCGATGTGCTGGGTAATTCCGCCCGCCTCGCCGCGGGTGACAGAAGTTTTTCGGATGGAATCCAGAAGAGAGGTCTTCCCATGGTCAACATGGCCCATCACCGTGATCACGGGAGGACGTGATTTGAGATCTTCCTCCTTGTCTTCAAAATCCAGGCGGTCAAAAATCTCATCCGTATCCGTCTCTTCGGGTTCGGTAATGAGGATGCCGAACTTCTCCGCAACCTGCTCAGCCGTCTCAAACGTGATGGACTCATTGAGGCTGGCCATAACTCCCAGCTTTATCAGCTCCGTGATCACATCCATAGAGTTTTTATGGATTTCTTTGGCAAAGTCGGAAACCGTAATTTCTTTCGGAATTTCAATGATCTGATCGAAATCATCCTCCACCGGGCTCTCCTCTTTCACCGCCTTCTTCTTCGCTTTTTTCTTATTTTTTACTGGACGGTCGAATTCCTGCTCCTTTTCCGAGAAATTCTTTGGATTTTGAGACCGACGATTCTTTTTGTCTCCCCCGTTATGATGGCGACCATTGGGACGATCTTCCCCTTCTTCGCCGGGCTTCGTCGCATGATGATGCTTTTTCTCCGACTTCTTAACCGCATTGTGCTTTTCCTGTTGGTCGGACTTTTTATCGGCAGCCGGTTTTTGCGCGGAGGCATGCTCTTTCTTGGGATCCTTCGAAGCAGGCTTCTTGTCGCACTTTGTCACAGAAGGCTTGTCCTGCTTCGGTCCCTGCTTCCTCTCTCCCTGATTTTTGCTGTGGTCTTTCGTCGATTTTTCGCTGAGATATTTGCGCACCCGGGCCACATCATCTTCTTCCATCGCCGACATATGGGACTTATAGTCCAATTGAAATTGATCCTTTAACAGCTTGCGAAAAGCCTTTGTACTTAAATGAAATTCTTTTGCCAATTCATAAACTCTCATAAACACCTCTATTCTTCTACATCATGGAACAGCTCCTCATAAAATTGTTCGTCAATGCTCACCTTCAACGCCTGTTTCAAACGGTTCTTTTTTTTTGCATTTTCGATACACTTTTTATCCCGACAGAGATAGGCCCCTCGTCCATTTGCCTTTTGCGAATGGTCGAGAAAGACTTTCCCCTCTGGAGAGCGGACCACGCGAATCATCTCTCTTCGATCTTTTTTCTCCCTGCAAACAATACAGGTTCTGAAGGTCTCAGTCTTCTTCATGATCCGAATTCTGACTTTCCAAAGGTTCGGAGGATTCCTCTTGCTCCGCCGTTGCTTCTTCCTCCATGGATTCCGTAGCATCCAAATCTGCCGGATTCTTTTCCTCCACGTCAACGCTCTCCTCTTCGGCTTCCTCGAAGTCGTTCTCGGAAGTCTCAACTTCATCCGTCTCTTCCGATTCTTGCAGCTCTTGCTCCATCTGATCGTATTTTTCAGGATCTTCCAGATACTGGCTCTCCCCCTTGATGTCGATCTTCCAGCCCGTTAACCGCGCCGCCAAGCGAACATTTTGTCCCTCTTTTCCGATTGCCAGCGACAGCTGGTCATCCGCCACGACAACCACCGCCGTCTTCTCGTTGGGATTTGCCAGAACTTTAATAACCTGTGCGGGGCTTAAGGCATTGGAGATAAAGACCTTGGGATCTTCGTTATAGATGATGATGTCCATCTTCTCCCCGTTGAGTTCGTCAACGATGATATTTACCCGTGTTCCCTTATATCCAACACAAGCACCGATGGGATCCACATTGGGGTCTGTGCTGTAAACAGCAATTTTGGTTCGGCTTCCCGCTTCACGAGCCACGGAATAAATCTCAACCACCCCATCCGCGATCTCCGGCACTTCCTGCTCAAAAAGGCGAACGACCAGATTGTGGTGGGCCCGAGAGACCAGAATCTGCGGTCCCTTGCTGGAATTTCTCACATCTTCCACATAGAGTTTGACACGTTGTCCAACCTCCAGGTGTTCATTCGGAATCTGCTCATTGGGAGGAATCACCCCCTCGGTTTTTCCCAGATTGATATAGACATTGTGGAAATCAATCCGCTGGACCGTCCCCGTGATCATCTCCTTCACGCGGTCAATGTACTCCTGGTAGACCGTTTCCCGCTCGGCGTCGTGAATGCGTTGAATCACGATGTTTCGTGCGGTTTGCGCAGCGACGCGTCCGAAATTCTTGGGTTTCACTTCCACCTTGAGAACATCCCCCAGGTCAATCCGCTTTCTCTTGAGTCGTGCTTCCTCTAAAGAAATTTGGTTTAAGGGATCCTCCACTTCCTTGACGACTTCTCGGAGAGAGTACATCTTCATATCTCCGGTCTCGCTATCGATGTGCACCTCAACATTTGTCTGGTCATTGAAATTCTTTTCGTAGCTTTTGACCATGGCCTTTTCCAAGGCATCCAGGATCTGCTCTTTCGAGATGCCCTTGCTCTCCTCTAATTCGTCTAAGGCCCGAATCAATTCTTTATTCATCATTCCTCCTAAAACGTAACCTTCTGACGACAGAGGGAGATATTCTTTCTCGCTACCGTCAGCTCTTCCCCGTTTACCGCAACCACAAGTTCCTTCTCATTCCAATCCAGCAACTTGCCGGAAAAATCCTTTTTCCCCTGCACTTTTTGATAGAGAGAGAATTCCAATTCCCGTCCCAGATTTCGTTGGAAATCCCTGTCTTTCTCCAGAGGACGGGATAAATCCGGGGAGCTTACCTCCAATAAATAGCTCTGGGCAATCGGGTCCAACTCATCCAAGGCGGGACTGAGCACCCGACTCACCGTTTCACAGTCATCCGCGGAGATCCCGTTTTCCCCGTCAATGTAAAAGCGAAGAATCCAATCTCTTCCCTCTTTCACAAATTCCACATCCGCCAGGTCATAGCCAAGCTCAGAAACGACCGGGGCAAATTCTTCCCATAAATTTTCTTCGATTTTTTTACTCATGGTCACCCGCCCTCTCTAAAAAACAAGAGCGGGAAACTCCCGCTCTTGCCAAGTACTTATCAACATCATTATTTTACCACAAATGCGCACCTTGAGCAAATCTTCCATCGTCCCCAGGAAAATCCGGTTTGCGGATTCCGCTGGGAAACGGAAGAGGAGCCCCTCTCCACAGAGGGCTCTAAAAGCCGGCAAGGAAACTCATCTGATTGCTTGCCGCCAGGCCATCGAGCAGTCCATAGTCCCGCAAGGACTGCATTCCGCTCTTGTTCACTCCCGTTCGCTTTTGCAGGTCGCTTTGCGAAATAAACTCTCCCCGACTTCTCTCCTTCACAATCTGCTCCGCCATGGCTTCCGAAACATCATTTAAAGCGGAAAGGGGCGGCAACACCGTCCATTCATCCACGATGCGGAAGGTCGCGGCATCCGACTTTAACAGGTCCACGCGGTGGAAGGAATAGCCCCGCGCCAGCATCTCCTCAATGACCTCCAGCAGGGTCCATTTCGCGGAATCCACGGGTTCTCCCAAGAGATCCGCCTGCTCCTGCATGGTCTTCATGTGACTTTGCACGGCCTCCAAACTTTCGAAAAGATATTCCGTGCAGAAGTCACTGAGCCGTTGGCTGTAATAGGTGGCATAAAAAGCGGCGGCACTATGCACCTTAAACCAGGCGATCCGATAGCTCATCATGACATAGGCTGCTGCATGGGCCTTGGGGAACATGTACTGGATCTTTTGGCAGGATTCAATGTACCATTCCGGCACCTGATGCTCCCGCATCTCCTCCTCCATGCCTTCCGGGATGCCTCGCCCCTTACGGACCGCTTCCATCGTCTTAAAGCTGTGAAGCTTATCCATTCCCTTCCCAATCAGAAAGGTCATGATATCATCTCGGGTACAGATGGCTTGCGACAGGGTAATGGTGCCGGCACGGACCAGATCCTGGGCGTTGTTCAGCCACACGTTCGTTCCGTGGGACAAGCCGGAAATTCTTACCAATTCCGCAAAGCTGGTGGGCTTGGTATCTTTCAGCATGCCACGGACAAAGCCGGTACCAAACTCGGGGATTCCCAGCGATCCGTCATCACTATTGGAATACTCTGACTTGGCCTTCAAACTGGCGCTTCCCGAGAAGATTTCCATGGTCTCCGGATCATCAAAACTGATTTTTAGCGGATCAATCCCCGTCATCTCCTGAAGCTGCCGGATAATTGTGGGAGAGGTATGACCCAGTTCATCGAGCTTTAACATACGACCGCTCAGATTTTTATAGCTGAAATGCGTGGTACGAACCTCCGAGTTCAGGTCATCGGCAGGATATTGAATGGGACAGAAGTCTAAGATGTCCATATTCTGCGGTACAATCATCAATCCTCCGGCATGCTGACCGTGGTTCTCTTGGTCCCCTCCATCATGCGTTGCAAGGAATGGATGCGGGCTTCCGAGATCGAATGATCCTCCTCGGGAATATATTTCTGCTCCATATACTTTTTAATCAGCCCGTAGGCGGTTTTGCTCTGAACTCCGGAAATGGTCCCCGCTCGGAACACTTTGCCCTCCCCGAAGAGGACCTCCGTGTACTTGTGAATGGTGGGCATGTAAACTCCGGCAAAGTTCAGATCGATATCAGGCTCCTTGTCTCCATGAAAGCCCAAGAACACTTCAAAGGGAATGTTCTGACCGTTTCTCTCCATCTCCACCTGACAATGGGGGCATTTCTTCGGCGGCAGGTCAAAGCCGGAGTCCACCGATCCATCTTCGATGAATTCCGTGTGTTTGCACTTGGGGCATCGATAGTGAGGCAGCAGGGCATTCACTTCGGTGATTCCCGACATATTGGCAACAAAAGAGGATCCCACGGAACCTCGAGAGCCCACCAAATATCCATCCTCGTTGGATTTTCGAACCAGGCGTTCGGCAATGACGTAGAGTGAGGCATACCCATTCGACAAGATGGAATCCAGCTCACGGTTGAGCCGCTTTTCCACAATCTCGGGGAGCTCTTCCCCATAGAGCTTGTGGGCCCGCTTCCAGGTCAGCTCCTGCAGTTCTTCCTCCGCACCGGACAGTTCAGGCGTGAAAGTTCCGTCGGGAATGGGTCTTACCGATTCAAAACTTTCCATCAATTCTCGGGGTGTTTCCACCACGAGCCGATGAGCGAGATGCTCGGGGAGCCAGGAGAATTGATCCAGCATTTCCTGCGTATTGAAGTAGCGGTAGCGTTCCACTGTTTCCATCTCTCGATTTCTCTGGTAATTGACCAAAATGTTTCGTGCAAGGCGTTCCCGCTTTTCCAAATAAGACGGCTCCTGGACCGCGATACAGGGCTTCCCCAATTTTTCCGCCAGAGAGATGATCTTTTCAACCAGGGTCTGAAAATGGGACACATCCTCCACCAGTTCGCTCCGCAGCGCTTTCTCGGTAAAGCAGGGTGGTGAAACACAAAGGATATCATAGCTGTCCGCAATCTCTAAGAGCTTTTTTTCCGGATAGCGCCGCGACACGGCCTCAAAGAGTTCGCTTCCTACAAAGCCCGTCATGATCAACAGACCCGACTTATATTTTTCATACAGGGAGCGGGGAAGTCCCGGTTCCCGATAAAAATAACGGATGTTGGCCTCAGAGACCAACCGATACAGATTCTTCAACCCCGCCTGCTCTTTTACGTAAACCATCGCTCGATAGGAGGTGTGGCGAGCCAGCGGATATTCGGAAGGAAGCGTGTTGATATCCTTCAGATCCCTGTTCCGGGCGGACCATTCTTTCCAAAGCGTGGTAAACGCATAGGCGGTTGCCGTGGCATCATCAATGGCCCGATGGTGATGGAAGGAGGGCACATTCAGCTTCTTGGAGATGGTATCCAGCTTATGATTCGGAAATTCGGGATGTAGGGCTCGAGATAGCCCCAGGGTGTCGATGGCAATCGGTTGGAAGTCAAGTTGCAGTCGATGGGCATTTTCCACCATGAATCCCACGTCGAAATCCGCGTTGTGGGCGACCAAAACAGATCCTTTACAGAAGGCGAAAAAACGAGGAAGAATTTTTTCAATGGGATCCGCAGGCTGGACCATGGCATCCGTGATCGAAGTGAGTTCGGTGATCCGTTCCGGTATCGGCCGACCGGGATTGACAAACTCACTGAATTCCCCAACCTTGGTCCCATTTTCCAACCGGACCGCACCGATTTCAATGATTCGGTCATTAAATCGAGAGAAGCCGGTGGTCTCAATATCAAAGACAGTAAAACAATCTTTCACCGCTTCCAGGTCTCCCTCGTAGGGATTCATGAGGATGTGGTGCCGGTCCTCCAATATTTTTGCCTCATATCCCAGCAAGAGCTGAATTCCACTGTCATGAAAGGCATCAAAAAAAGGTGGATAGGCTTGCACGGAGCCAAAATCGGTAATTCCAAAACCGGGATGCCCCCACGCCGTTAATTTTTTCTTCAGGGCAGCCGCATCAATGAGCCCCTCCATGTTTGACATCTGCGTGTGGACACAAAACTCCACCCGTTTCTCCTCCGCCGGATCATAATCCCGGGGCGGTTTTGTCTCGCGAATGGCCCGTACATTAAAACTGTTGTCCTTAAGAAAGCTATCATACTTGAGGCTTCCCTTGACCTCATAGTAATTTCCTTCCTTTAGCTTTCCTTCCACTTCCTCCGCTTCCTTATCCTTATAAAAAGCCTTGCAGATGAGGGCTCCCCCCTCCTGGTCTTCTAAGGTAAAGGAGATGATCAGATATCCGCTTTTCGTCGGAACATAGGAAAGATCCACCATTTTCCCGCGAATCAGACAGGTTTGGCCGTCACAAACCACCTCACTCAGGGTTTTCTGTAAATTGCCATCCTTCTTTCCAAAGCGACCCATGGAGAAAAAGGAAGAGGAAGCGTCCGGTTTATTTGCCGGCGGGGGGCTGTTTTTGACCTTGGAAACGGATATGGGTACCTCATAAAAGCCGGCTTGCGGAGACGGTGGATCGCCTGTTGTCTTGTCCGCTTGGGTGTGAAAAAAGGTGGGAGCGGTTTTTTTCTTCGCTTCCTCCTCATCCGGGATTGACTCCTCGACTTTTTTTCCTTCCAACGATGCGGCGAAAAAATGAGGAAGGAGCCCCAGTTCTTCCTGAATCAGCTCTTGAACCTGTTCGGTGACCCCCTCATCCTCCAAGAGAGCCCGACCATCCCTTCGCGTTTTCAGCCCCTCTCCTTCCACATAAAAATCGACGCATGTTTCGCCCCGCTGATAGCGGACATGCGTCAATTCATAGGAATCCATCTTGATTTTCAGATCCCCTTGAGAGAGGCGTTGAGGCAATAACTGACTAAGTTTCATCCCCGTTTCCCCTTCCTTGTTCTTGATCAATCAGGTCAAACAGCGCATCCAGCAATTGCTCCTCGGGAACCTGTTTGACCACCTTGCCTTTCTTGAAAATGACTCCCGAACCGATGTTGCCCGCAATCCCGTAATCGGCTTCCCGAGCCTCCCCCGGTCCGTTGACGGGGCAGCCCATGATCGCAATCGTGAGAGGATCATTGCGGCCTTCGAGTCGTTTTTCTGCCTCCTGGGCCAATGAGATTAAATCGATCTTCGTCCGGGCGCAGGTCGGACAGGAAATGAGTTGGATCCCATCCTTGCGCAGACCCAGACTCCGAAGAATCTCTCTGCCAATTTGCACCTCTTGCACGGGGTCTCCCGTGATCGATACGCGAATCGTATCCCCGATTCCTTCGGCGAGAAGGGTGCCAATCCCTACGGAGGACTTAATGGTGCCTTTAAAGGGCGTCCCCGCTTCCGTGACCCCGAGATGAAGGGGATAATCGCTCAATTCCGAAAAAAGTCGATAGGAAGCAATCATCGTTGCCACATCCGAGGACTTGATGGAGACCTTGATCCGGTCATAGCCAAACTGTTCGATCAGTTTGCATTCTTCCAAAGCACTGTAGACCAGGGAGTTCACATTGACCCCATGGTACTTCTCAATCATCGATCGATGCACCGAGCCGGAGTTTACCCCGACCCGGATGGGAATTTCTTTCTTTTCACAGGCTTCCACGAGCTTCTTCAGCTTCTTTGAATCTCCGATATTTCCGGGATTAATGCGCAAACAGTCACACCCATATTGCACCGCCAAGAGGGCCAGCCGATAGTCAAATTGAATATCGGCAATAAAGGGAATGTGCGTTCGCTGTTTGATTTCAGGAATGGCCTGGGCATCCCTTTGATCGTTTACGGCGGATCGAGACAGATCACAGCCTTCCTTCTCGAAGGCTAAAATCTGTGCGACCGTCGCCTCCACATCCTTGGTATCCGTGTTTGTCATGGACTGCACAGAGATCGGAGCTGCCCCACCGATTGCGACGGAGCCAACTTGAATCTGCTTTGTCTTTCTCCGTTCCATCCTTCCTCCTAAAATAACCTAAGAACATCTTTTACCGAAACAATGGCGATTAGCCCTAGCAAGAACACCATGCCCGCTAGGGTGATTTTTTCTTCCGTGCTCTTCTTCATGGGCTTTCCCCGCAATTTTTCAATCACAATGAAAAGCAGTTTTGACCCATCCAAGCCGGGAATGGGCAGCAGGTTAAAAAAGGCGAGGTTGAGGGAAATATATCCCGTTAAGAAAATCAGGTCGGTAACCCCCTTCTTTGCCGCCTTGCCAATCACGGTCACCACCCCTATGGGTCCGGACACCGCATCCAGGGGGAGCCCTCCCGTCAGGAGACGGAAGATGATCTGGAAAAGCTGTCCCAACAGGGTAAGCCCCGTGGTAAAAGCAGCCGTTACGACCGAAAGAAAATCTTTCGTTTGTGCAAATTGAAACCCTAGCAGGTACTGGTCTCCCTGCTTTTTCGGCGTTACCGAAACCGTTTTGTCCTCCTGTCCTTGTCGTTGATAGCGAAGCTCCAGTGCCTTTCCTTCCGACTTTTGAACCGCATCGCGGATGGCCTGTGCCGAAACTGTGGTCTGCCCGTCAATCGCAAGAATTCGATCCCCTTCTTGGAGTCCCGCCTCCTGAAGGGCGGAATTATCGGTGAACGCCTCCACCACGGGCTGCGGAACGCCACGGATTCCCAAGAATAAGGCCAGGCAAACATAGGCGATAAGCAGGTTCATGACCGGTCCCGCAAGAATGGTCAAAAAGCGCTTACCGGGCTTTGCCCGATCAAAGGAGCGGGGATCCTCGGACTCATCGTCCTCCCCCTCCATGGCACAGTAGCCGCCCAGGGGAATCGCACGAAGGGAATAAAGCGTCTCTCCCTTCTGTCGATGCCAGAGAGAGGGTCCCATTCCCACGGAAAACTCATTGACGCGAATTCCCACTTTCTTTGCAACCGTAAAATGACCCGCTTCATGGAAGAGGACCACCAGCAAAAAAATAATCAATGCTACAAAAATTGACATACTTTCTCCTAATAGTAAAACGCTAAATTTCTCAGTAGTTTCATCAGAATCCAAATGGTTGGACCCGCAAAGAGCAGCGAATCAAACCGATCCAACACCCCGCCATGAGCGTGCAGAAGAGATCCATAATCTTTGATCCCCGCCTGTCTTTTGATGCGGGAGGCAAAAAGATCCCCGATTTGCGCAACAATCGATCCCATCATCGTCACGACGGCAATCTCAATCAGGCCGATTTCCGAATAAAAGAATGGTTGCAGCCCGCATCCCAAGGCTACCGCCCCGAGGGTCCCTCCGATGGACCCCTCCACCGTCTTCTTGGGACTGATGGATGTGAGGGGATGCTTGCCGAACAACATGCCAAAGAGGTAGGCACAGGTGTCCGTTCCCCAGGAGCTGCACAGAACAATCAAAAGATAGATTTGCTTGCCATCGGGATAGAACAAGTTGACAGAACTCAGCAAGCCGATATAGACGGAAGCCAGAAGGGTCACCATCAAATCCTTCAGGGTCCATTCCGACTGCAATACATACATGGAGAAGAGGAGCAAAACCAGAACCAGCCAGGAAATCACATAATAATCCATGTACCTTTTGTAGGCTAAAAAGTGAACCACCACGTTGAACAGAATGATTAAGACATGGCTGCCATACTTCTTGTCGGGAGCCAAGGCCCGGTAAAACTCCTGCAGGGCCAGGGAGGAAATTAAGATAAGAACGAGAAGGAGGCTTGCTCGGGAACCGAAGATGATGATGAGCAAGGCCGCTACCAGGAGCAAAAAGCCCGTGATCGAACGGGAAACTAATGTTCTCATTTCACACCGCCAAATCGACGATTGCGTTGCGAAAAGGCCGCTATGGCTTTATCCAATTCCGCCTCGGAGAAATCCGGCCAAAGAACCGGAGTAAAATAAAATTCCGCATAGGCCGCCTGCCAGAGCATGAAGTTAGAGAGTCTCTCTTCTCCGCCGGTGCGAATAATCAGGTCCAAAGGGGGATAAGCTGCGGTATCGAGCTCCCGGTCCAGATCCTCTTCACAAATGTGAGCGGCAGCAGGGTGCCGGGAAAGCCACCGGTTCACCCCCCGTACAATCTCATCCCTGCCTCCGTAATTTAAGGCAATATTGAGCACCATGCCCGAATTGTTCCGTGTGCGTTTTTTCGCCTGTTCCACCGCAAGCCGACTCAGGCGTGGCAAACGACTTAAGTCTCCCATCGTTTCCAAGCGAATTTGATTCCGGTCCAATTCCTCCAGATAGGAATTTACGAAGCGGACGATGAGTTTCATCAGGGCGCCCACTTCCTCTGCGGACCGCTTCCAGTTTTCCGTGGAAAAGGCATAGAGACTTAAAACCCGAATGCCTCGCTTGCTGCACGCCCGAGTCATTCGCACCACGTTCTCCGTGCCTTCCACATGTCCTGCGGTTCGCGGGAGCCCCCGTTTTTCCGCCCACCGTCCGTTTCCATCGAGGATCATTCCCAGGTGTCTTGGAATCTGTAGCTTTTCCATTTCTTCGGTCATTCCCGCCTGCCTTCATCTTCCGAAGACTAAATCTCCATCAATTCGTCTTCCTTTTTCTTGGTAACCGTGTCAATTTCCTTGGTGTATTTATCCGTTAACTTCTGGATATCTTCCTCTGCAGAATGCCGCT
>CALAJY010000023.1 GCA_937923265.1 uncultured Tissierellia bacterium | reverse complement strand
GGCCACACGCATAGTTATTCCGAGGAGAACATGCAAGGAGTTTACTTACTCAACCCCGGCGCGTTAAATTGGCCACGAGGGGATGGCATGACCTCCTATGCTCTTCTTCATCTGGAAGAGGGGGGGAGTCTTTGGGCGGAACGAATTTTCCTGTCCTGAGGAATGAAAACGAAAAAGGAGAGAACAAAAAAAGACGGCGAAGCCGTCTTTTTTATGCGGGAAAAGGGACTTGAACCCCCACGCCCAAAGGCACCAGATCCTAAGTCTGGCGCGTCTGCCAATTCCGCCATTCCCGCAAAAAAATAGGGTGGGTAGAGGGATTCGAACCCTCGATCTCCAGAGCCACAATCTGGCGCCCTAACCAGCTAGGCCACACCCACCATACGCAATAAATCCTGTGGCGTATTGTTAAATTATAAGGAAAGATTCTTCCACTGTCAAGAGGCTTTCCCTTATTTTTAAGCCGGAGGGAGGACAAGGGGAGACTGCATGATACAGAGCTTATCCTCAGTCTTCCGGACCAGGGTGTGGAAAAGTAAGCGGGAAGTCCTCTAATTTAAGATTCCGTACGGGGAGAGAGTATTTCAGGCATTTCGAAGCCTTGCTTGGAAATTCGATGTTTATCGATGGCTTGATTGAATTTCGGCGGGGGGGGTAAACATTTTCTAGAAGGCTTATCAGTGAATTGACAGGAGGACAATATGAGTAAAAACCCTTACGAAAAATATCCTGTTATTTCTTGTCTCTACTTATGGTGGCTATGTTATTGCCCGTCCGTCAGGTGGAAGCTGATTCTCGGGAAAAAGAAGGGAATAAAATTTCACTGCTTACGTTTGACAGTGAGGAGGCAGCAAAGAGCTATCTTCGCATGAAACTTCCTAACGCAATGAAATCGAATGTCGCAATTGGAGGGAGTTCTATTTTCGTCGGTGGAACTTTAGCGGAATTCTCGGTAGCTGGAGTTATTCTCTCAACGACCGGTAAGAGTGGAGGCCAATGGGCTGCAGAGGTTATGCGATGGGCAGCGGATAACGTACTAGGTGGCATGGCCAAGATTTTTTGTTCGGAGACGAAGGTTGAATAGGTTATGAACAATTCAGGCTGTGTGCGCAAGACTATCCATGGGAATTGGATGTGTCCGATGATGGCGAACTTTTCCCAGGGAAGATGAGGTGAAATTTATGGAAAAAAACAACCGGAATACAACGCTTAGTAAAGTCCTGCTGTTTATAGTGGGTTTTGTCACGGGCGTGCTTCTTCTCGAATTGACCGGCGGATGGCCATTTCGGTAAGGAATCCTGTCCGGGGCAACCCGTCACAGAAATGTGAGAGAGCCCCGATTCTTCGGCACGCAAATCGTCGAAACTTTATAAGATGTAAGGGTAACTGTCCGTATGGAAGATCACGGACGCATGATTCGATGCGGGATCTTTGAAAACCGATCGAAACACATTCTTCGTCCCATTGCGATAAGCCTTTTGGAGAAGCTCTTTTGAGCTTCTCCTTTTGTGTGCCCATAACTTTGAACTTATCCGTTCTTTTATGCAAAACGATTTCTTCTCGAGGAACACTGCTGATATACTTAGGCTGATGGCCAAGGAGATGATTTTTCCATAAGGCCTTTCTATTTTTTATGGATCCTTCGAAAGGAGAAAATGATGACAAAAGAGGGATATCGCCTGGAGCATGATTCCATTGGCGAGCTGGAAGTAAGAGAAAATGCCTATTATGGAGCCAATGCCCTGCGGGCAGCAAATAATTTCCCTATTACGGGAAATCCTGTGGATAAGCAATTTATCAGAGCAATTGTCGAAATCAAAAAGGCCTGCGCACGGATGAACCGGGAAGTGCACCTGATTACCGAAGAGGAAGAGCGGGCGATTGAGGAAGCCTGTGACAAACTTTTGGAGGGACAGTATCTGGACCAGATTATTGTGGATCCCATCCAGGGGGGAGCCGGAACCTCCTTTAACATGAACGTGAATGAGGTCATTGCCAACATTGCCAATGAATCCATGGGAGGAAAGCTGGGGGTTTACGATCGTATCCATCCCAATGACCATGTGAATAAGGGACAATCCACCAACGATGTCATCCCCACGGCGGGAAAGATTGCCATGATCCGCTACTTCCGGGACCTGAAAGAAGAGGCGAAGAAGCTGATTGATTCGGTGGAGAAGAAGGCCCACGAATTCGATGACTATATCAAGATGGGCCGGACGCAGAATCAGGATGCGGTGCCCATTCGGCTGGGGCAGGAATTTGCGGCCTATGCCCAGGTGTTAAAAAGAGATTACAAGCGCTTTGACTACGCGCTCGACGCCCTAAAGACGGTGAACCTGGGAGGAACCGCGATTGGAACGGGGTTAAATGCAGACCGCACCTATGTAAAAAATGTGGTCAATAAGCTGGATGAGGTTACGGGACTCGGGTTGGAGCAGTGTGAAGACCTGATCGATGGCACACAGAATCTGGACTGCTATGCCTTTGCCTCTTCGGTGTTGAAGACCTATGCGATTGACCTGTCCAAGATTGCCAACGATTTTCGCTTCCTATCCTCGGGTCCCCGCACGGGGATTGGGGAGTTGCAGCTTCCCTCCAAGCAGGCAGGATCCTCCATCATGCCGGGCAAGGTCAATCCGGTGATTCCGGAAGTGGTGAACCAGACGGCCTTCGCGGTGATTGGCAATGATATGACCGTGACGATGTGTGTCGAGGGCGGCCAGCTGGAATTAAACGCCTTTGAACCCGTGTGCTTTTATAAGATTTTTGAATCGCTTCGGTCTCTTAAGGGTGCGATTTACACCTTCCGGGTGAACTGTGTGGATGGCATTCAGGCGGATAAGGAGTATTTGAAGAGTCTGGTGGAGCGCAGCGTGGGAATTGTTACCGCCCTTGCTCCCCATATCGGCTACGAGAAGTCCGCAAAAGCCGCAAAGGAAGCCATTCGCACCGGGAAGCCCATCCGTGAGCTTGTTCTTCGAGACCATCTGGTCAGTGAAGAGAACTTAAACCGGATTTTTGATCCCTTTGAGATGACCTCTCCGGGGATTGTTGCCGAGGACCTGCTGGAGGAAAAATAGAGCAAACGGGTCCGGCATTGCGTGCGATTGGGAAAATTTCGGTGAGCCCCCCCTTCTGGGTGATACAATAAATCGAATCATTGATTGTGAAAAACTCAGAAGGAGGGAGCGTCTGGGGCGGTCCTCTTTCTGTCAGAGGAGGACGAGATGAAGAATTTTTTTGCCATCCTTGGAGGAATGGGAACGCCATCGACCACCAATTTTTTGGAAGAGATGAACCGGCTTTATGCGCCGCCGACGGACCAGGATTACCTGGATTATGTCCTTTTTAATCATTCCAGTATCCCCGATCGCACGGAATACTTATTGGGAAAGAGTTCAAAGAATCCGGCAGACTCCCTCTTAGAGGATATTGAACAATTGGAAAAAATGAAGCCCGACTTCATCGTCATGGCTTGCAATACAGCCCATTGTTTCTATGACCAGCTGCAGGGAGCCACCACAATCCCCATCGTGAACATGCCCGCCCTGGTAACGGAGGCGTTGAAGGAACACCCCGAATACCAAAAGGTGGGGTTGGCAGCCACGGAAGGGACCGTGAAAGCGGGATTGTACACGGAGATCGTCAAAGCCGCCGGGGCAGACCTGGTATGTCCTTCCCCCTCTCTGCAGGCGGAGGTCACGCGACTCATCTATGAGGAAGTGAAGGGGAAGGGGCAACCGGCCCTGGACCTCTATCACCGAATTCTTCGGGAATTTCAAGAACAGGGGGCGGATGTGGTGATTCTGGGCTGCACGGAGCTCTCCTTTTCCAATAACTATGATAAAGAGAAGCCCTATCCCATTGTGGATGCCGAGGGGCTGCTCCTTCAAGAAACGATTCGACTCGGCTGTCAAAGTCAGCACAAGCCTTTGTCCCGTTAAGGGAATGGGGAACGCACGAAGCGGAGGAAATCAATGAAGTTCAGAAAAGAGCGGGACGCCTTGGGGGAGGTGTTGGTTCCCGAAGGGGTTTATTGGGGTCCGCAAACTCAACGAAGTCACATGAATTTTCCCCAGAACACGGAGCTTATGCCCCTCGCACAGATTTACGCCTTGGCGATGATAAAGAAGGCGGCGGCCGTCTGTAATTTCCGGGAGGGAAAACTGGACGACCAAAGAAGGCAGCGGATCGTCCAGGCCGCCGACGAGATTCTTGATGGCAGGTGGGACGACCAATTTCCCCTGGTCGTCTGGCAGACGGGGAGCGGCACGCAGACCAACATGAACGTGAATGAGGTGATTGCCAATCGGGGAAACGAGCTGGCGGGAAAAAAACTGCTACACCCGAACGATCACGTCAATATGTCGCAGAGCTCCAATGATACCTTCCCCAGTGCCATGCACCTTTCCACCGCTCTTGCTTACCATCGGGAGTTAATACCCGCCATCAAGACGATGGAAGAGAGACTGGCGTTTTTAAGTCATCGATTTATGGGCGTGATTAAGACGGGCAGGACCCATCTTCAAGACGCAACGCCCATTTGCCTGGGCTCAGAGATTTCCGCCTGGCTACAGATGCTCCGGGAGGATGAAAAACGGCTGGAAGAGGCGGTCTCTCACCTCTATGAGTTGGCCATTGGCGGCACCGCAGTAGGAACGGGGCTCAATGCCCCCGGGGACTTCGGCGAACGGATGGCGGAGGAGTTAGGCAAGATGACGGGACTTCCTCTCACATCCATGCCCAACAAATTTTTCGGTTTGTCCAGCCAGAGTCCCATGGCGAATTTCCATGGGGCAATGAAGGTCTTGGCGATGGACCTGTATAAAATCGCCTCGGATATTCGCTTCCTTTCTTGTGGACCTAGGTCCGGAATCGGAGAGTTGCGTATTCCGGCGAATGAACCGGGATCCTCCATCATGCCGGGAAAGGTGAATCCGACCCAGGTGGAGTCCCTTTGCATGATCTGCATGCAGGTCTTGGGCAATGATGTCACGGTGAGCATGGCTGCCTCCCAGGGACAGATGCAGCTGAACGTTAACATGCCCGTGATTTTGCTGAATGTGATGCAGTCCCTGACCCTGTTGGCGAAGGGAATGACGGGATTTACGGAGAAACTGTTGAAGGGGCTGGAAGCCAATGAGAGCGTGCTGGACCGGCACCTGAAGCGGTCCCTCATGTTGGTAACGGCGCTCGCCCCAAAGATCGGATACGATCAAGCATCAAAAATCGCAAAGAATGCCTATGCGAAGAATGAGAGCCTGAAGGAATCAGCGCTGGAGTTAGCTTTGTTGACGGAAGAGGAATTTGACCGACTCGTTGATCCGGAAAAAATGGTATAAAAAATATTTTTGGGAGGATAAAAATGGCAGACATTTACGAACGTGCAATTGCGCTACACGAAGAGTTACGAGGAAAGATTGCAACGCAGCTCAAGACCGACTTGAACAGCAAGGAGGATATGGCCCTGGTCTATTCCCCGGGAGTTGCGGAACCCTGTCGGCGGATTGCCAAGAACAAGGCAGACATCTATAAATACACCGGCAAGGGAAATACCATTGCCGTCATCTCCAATGGCACCGCGGTGCTGGGGCTGGGAGACATTGGACCGGAAGCGGCCCTTCCCGTCATGGAAGGGAAATGCTGCCTCTTTAAACGCTTCGGCGATGTCAACGCGGTTCCCCTCGTGGTTGACATCACGGATGTGGATGAGTTTGTGGAATGGGTGAAGAAAGTGGGCCCGGCCTTTGGTGGCATTAACCTGGAAGACATTTCCGCTCCCAAGTGCATCGAGATTGAGCGCCGACTGATTGAGGAAATGGACATTCCGGTCTTCCATGATGACCAACACGGAACCGCCATTGTTACCACGGCAGCCGTTCTCAATTCTCTCAAGCTGATCGGCAAAAAAGCGGAGGATTGCACGGTGGTCATGTCCGGGGTCGGTGCGGCAGGTTCCTCCATTATTCGCATGTTAAACAGCATCGGCATCAAGAATATCTATGGGTTTAACAGCCGGGGCGTTTTGAACGAAAAAGACGCGGCTTCCTATACGAACCCCCTCTACAAGGAGTTGGCAAAGATTACCAACCATGACCAAGAAGACCTGAGCTTTGAGGAGGCTATGAAGAAGGCCGATATCTTCGTCGGCGTCAGCGTCAAGGACAAGGTGACCAAGGAAATGGTGAAGAACATGAAGAAGGACCCGATCGTTTTCGCCATGGCCAATCCCGATCCGGAAATCACCTACAAGGATGCCAAGGAGGCAGGGGCTCGGGTGGCCGGTACCGGCCGGTCCGACGATCCCAACCAGGTGAACAACGTCCTTGCCTTCCCGGGGCTGTTCAAGGGGGCCCTGAAGGTTCATGCTTCCAAGATCACGGAAGAGATGAAGTTGGCGGCAGCCTATGCTTTGGCAGAGTTAGTTCCCGAGGATAAGTTGGCGGATGACTATGTGATTCCCTCCTCTTTCGATGAAGGCGTCGCAGATCATGTTGCGGAAGCGGTGGCAAAGAAGGCCCAGGAGCAGGGCGTGGCTCGCGTAATGGAATAAGCGAATTTAGGAATCATCAAAAAAGAAACCCCGTACCATACCGTGGAACGGGGTTTTTGTACGCAGTAGAAAGGAGTCGAACCCTCGGCCTTCCCCTTAGGAGGGGGACGCTCTATCCAGCTGAGCTACTACTGCCTATTTTTTATCTTCGATTATTATATCACAAGATCCGGCATGGTTCGGGAATTCCGATTTGTCTTTTTCAAAGAAGGGTATCTATGGTCCAGTTGATGAAAAAGCAGGGATTGAGTATAATATGAAAAACGTTTACTTGGAGGTGACCATGAAGGTTTATTTTGCAGCCCCCCTCTTCAGTGAGGCAGACCAGATGTATAATGCGTATCTCGCAAAAAAGATTCGTCAGGAATTTCCGGAGATTGACTTGTATGTGCCGCAAGAACAGGCGGATATCAACGATAAATCGAAATATGCGGATAGCACGATGATTGCAAAGGTAGATACGGACAAGGTGCTGGAAAGTGACCTGATGATTGCACTTTTGGATGGAACGGGGATGGATGCTGGGGTTGCCGCAGAGATTGGGATTGCCTTTGCCAGGGAAATCCCGATTTTAGGCCTGTTTACGGACGTGAGAACCCAGGGGGCAGAGGTTGTCGAAAAATTAGAAGCCCTCAAAATTCCGGGAGAGTCTCAGTTTGCCTATGTGAATCTCTATGTCGTGGGATTGATTCGCCAGAGGGGAGAGCTCTATTCCCACACAGAGGATCTGCTGAAGAAGCTGAAAGAGTATAGGGAGCAGTAAGTCCCCATTCGGGGATTTTTGCAGATAGGTGGAAAACGTTAGCCCGATAAGCGGGTAATTTTTTTAGGAGGGGGAAACGATGAAGAAGTATCAAACGGAGAATATTCGAAATTTAGCTTTAGTGGGTCACAGTGGGGCCGGAAAGACAACACTCGCGGAAGCCCTTCTTTACCTCTCAAAGGCAATTCCAAGAATGGGACGCATTGAAGATGGTAACACGGTGTCCGACTTCGATTCCGTGGAGAGGGATCGACAAATTTCCATTGGACTGAGTGTTCTTCCCCTGGAATGGAAAGATACCAAAATCAACCTATTGGATGCCCCGGGCTATTTTGATTTTGAGGGTCAGGTCTTGGCCTCCCTCCGTGCGGCGGAAGCAGCCTTGATGGTCATCGATGCCTCCGCAGGCATCGAAGTGGGAAGTGAAATTTACTGGCAATATGCGGAAAAGATCGGGCTTCCCCGCATCATACTGCTCAACAAGATGGACAAGCCCAATGTGAATTTTAACCTGCAGGTTTCGGAGCTCCATCAGCGTTTCGGCAAAAAGGTGATTCCCCTTACCCTGACCCTGGGGGAAGGAGAGTCTTTCCGGGGCGTGATTGATATTATGGACAAGAAGGCCTACTCCTACGAGAATTACCAACGGAAAGAAGTGGAGATTCCCGAGATCCGAATGGCGGAAGTGGAAGCGGCCTATGATGAGGTGGTCGAGCTGATTGCCATGACGGATGACCGCTTGATGAACAAATACTTTGAAGGCGAATCCTTTACGGAGGAAGAGATTCGAGAGGGCATGACGACGGCGATGCTCAATGGGTCCGCGGTTCCCCTAATCGCCGGGACGACCACGAGCGGAGCGGGGATGGACCTGTTATTGGATGTCATTGTGAAATACATGCCCGCTCCCAACGATCCGAGAGCCCATTCCGGCTTCCGACCGGCGGAGGGAGAGGCGCAGCCGATGGACAGTGACTTGCCGATGAGTGCCGCGATTTTTAAAACGGTGGTGGATCCCTTTGTGGGAAAGATCTCTTTTGCCAAGGTAACCTCCGGAAGGATAAAAAAAGGAGACCCTCTCTTTAATGCCGGCAAGGAACAAGAGGAGAAAGCGGCGGGGATGTTTTTCCTCCGTGGGAAGGAGCAGATGGAAGCAGAAGAAGCCTGTGCGGGAGACATTGTGGCATTTACAAAGTTAGACCACACCGAGACGGGCGATACCCTGAGCGATCCCAAGCATCCACTGGTATTTAAAAGCTTGAAGCTTCCCGAGCCCAATTTAACCTATGCCATTGAGGCCGACACCAAGAATGACGAGGATAAGTTGAGTCAGTCCCTGCAGAAGTTGGCGGAGGAGGATCCCAGCCTACAGATCGAACGAAATTCGGAAACGAAACAGCTGCGCATTTCCGGCCTTGGCAATGTGCAGTTGGAAGCTACCATGGAGAAGCTCGAAGACACTTACGGGGTCCACACCCATCAGGTGGATTTGGTCATTCCTTATCGGGAGACCATTCGCGGGAAGAGCGATGTGGAAGGCCGTCATAAGAAGCAGTCCGGAGGCGCCGGACAGTTCGGAGATGTTTTCATTCGCTTTGAGCCCATTGAGGAAGGATTTGAGTTTGCGGAAGAGGTTTTCGGAGGCTCGGTCCCCAAAAACTATTTCCCCGCGGTCGAGAAAGGCCTTCGAGAATCCCTGGAGAGCGGTCCCTTGGCGGGCTATCCCGTTACCGGAATCCGGGCGACACTCTACGATGGGTCCTATCACCCCGTCGATTCCAATGAGGTCTCCTTCAAGATTGCGGCTTCGTTAGCGTTTAAGAAAGGTATGGAAGAAGCCCAGCCGATTCTTTTGGAACCCGTGATGACCGTTGGCGTGACCATCCCTGACGATAACCTTGGGGATGTGATGGGAGACTTAAACAAGAGAAGAGGTCGGATCTTGGGGATGGAACAGGATGAGGACGGCAAGCAAGTCGTTAATGCGGAAGTTCCCTATGCCGAGATGACCCAATATGCCATCGACTTGCGGTCCATGACCCAGGGAAGGGGAAGCTTTACCATGGACTTTGCCCGCTATGAGGAGGTCCCCAAAGAGCTGGCGGATGAGATCATCGAAAAGGCAAGGGCGGAGCAAGCATAGAAACGTGAAGGCCGATTTACAATTTGGCTAAAGAGAAGGACCTTTGAGCAGGAAGCAAATGGCTGCTGAAAGGTCTTTTTTTTAAGAAGATAACCTAGTTATAAAATAATAAAAAAACAGATTATTTTATGTTAAAAAACTACTAGGGTATTATTTCTTTAAAGAACAAGGAAAGGAGAAAGTCATGAAAAAACTTTGGACCGAAGCCCTGGGGTTGGCATTTCTTTTGCTGTTGTTTTTCACGGCTTGCCAACAACAGGACAGGAGGGCGGAAACGCCCTATCGGTGTGGGCTTGTGGTCACTTCCGAACAGGCAAAGAAGACCTCGCTGCACTTTTATGATGAAAAGCTTCAGGAAACCCGAGAAGAGAAAATTCCGGTTTATAACCTGACGTAACTCTCCAACCAGCCTACATATTACAAAAATACCTTCACCTTGGTAAGCATGGGAGATATGAAGGGAAATGACGGAAAACAGATCTATGAGCGGGATCAGGATACGGGGGAGGTGCATCCTTATAGCGTGGAGCATTCCGTGCAGCTTTCCGCAAGAGTTGGGGATCATCTCCTTTATGGAGGCAATGAGAAGGGAACGTCCTATCTCATAGATCGAACAAAAAAGGAAGAGAAAAAGTTAGCAGACTTTCCCGGAGCCTATCTCGATTGCCTTCTCGCGGATGACAAGGGATACTATCCGCTCTTTATGAATATGGAGGGAAAAGAGCCCGTTTCGCAAGTGGCCTTTTTGGATTCCCGGTTTCAGGAGCAACAGCGTCTCCCCCTGGACTCCTTTGGACATCACACGTTCCAAGGTCTTTTAGACTCTCAATCCCTTTATATGATCATGGACAAAGAGGGCGGGGGAAAGTCTCTGCTTGTGATTGATCGAAAGAGCGGGGAGATGGAGGATGTGCCGTTCACGCAGCGAGAATCAGTGGGCTACTCGATCGGGGAGATCAACTCCTTTTGTTGAACTCGAATCCGAGAAGTGAGTCGAGTCCCAGTCAGCTGCTCGAGTGGGACAAGAAAACCAAGAAGATTACCCGGTCGATTGACTTTCCGGGGCATATCTCCCTGTTGCAAGGGGAGGGAGAGGACCTCTATGCCCTGGCTGTGGTAAACGGGCAATCCCTTCTCATGCACTTTCAGTGGAAGGGAGATCAACTGCAAATCCAGTCGAAACAAGGGGTGAGCATTCCGGAAGGTTCCTACGCTTCCCTGCTGTTCGTCAACAAGAATGCAACTCCTGCGAAATAGCCGTTACAGGGGCGAGTAAGATGAGTTTGTCCATCCTTGACTTTTGCGAATTTTTTTTCTATACTGAAACCACCATCTTTTGGTGGGCTTTTTTTTGAATGGAAAGGTCAGAGAATGTCAAATAGAAAAGGATGTGGAGAGAAATGGCTGGTCTAACAAATCGGATTGAACACTTTCTTTTGGAAATGCTGCAAAATCAGGAGGAAGGAATTCTCGAAATCGGAAGAAATGAATTGGCAGAGCGATTCGATTGTGCACCGTCCCAGATTAACTACGTCTTGACCACACGGTTCACACCGTATAAAGGGTATTATATAGAATCAAGAAGGGGCGGAGCAGGCTACATTCGAATTATTCGCCTGGAGCGCAGCCCCGAGGATGTGGTGAGTCAGACGATCTTGGATGCAATCGGCGATGAGATTACGACAGATAAGGCAAAACATATCATCCGAGCTTTCTATGAGCAGAATTTGATAGATGAACAGTCTGAGAATTTGATGAAATTGGCCCTGGATAATCAGGCCCTACATCGCGTTCCCTTGAGCAGAAGAAACGAAATACGAGCAGATATTTTTAAGAACATGTTGGTCGCACTTCTTCATGATCCGTCATAGAGGCTGGTGCAGTAAACGGAGGAGGATACAAAATGAAATGTGATTTTTGTTCCAATGAAGCAAGCATTGAAATTGTTGTTTTTGTAAATGGAGAAGCGAAAAAAGTCCATATGTGTCATCAGTGTTATCAGGAAAAGATGAATGGAATGTTAAAGCATCTGCCCAAAGAGATGGGGGGAGAGGACCTGAGCAAGCAGCTTCGGGAGATGCTGGAGCAGGCGGAAAAAGAGGGTGGACTGTTTAATAGCATGCAGTTTAAATTTCATGCACCGGGAGCAGCTCCCTCTGATTTTGAGGATTTGGACCCGGAGGACGAAGACGATTCGTCTCTCGATGAGGACGACTTCTTGGAATCCCATCGTGAAGGGGAAGCAAGTTTTCCGGGAAACTCGATGCCGGAAGCCCTCTTTGAAGAGCTTTTTAAGAATTCCCCGGACCGGGAGCAGGAAACTGCCCATCGTTCCAAGGAGGAGGAAAAATCGCAGGAGGTCAGTACCGAAGAGCGGATGGCTCGCCTGAAGAAGAAGCGTCTTCGAAGACTCAGAACGCAGTATTTACGCCGGATGCAGCTGGCGATTGCGCAGGAAGACTATGAACAATGTGCCATTTACCGCGATGAATTGAAACAGATTGCGGACCAGTTGGTCCGGTTGAATGAGGAAAGAAGGAAAACGCATGGAGTCTAAGAGAACACCAATCCAGCAGTTGATGCAAGTGGCAGCGGAAGAGTGCCATTCCTTCCGCCACGAGTTCATTGGGACGGAGCATCTTCTTCTGGCAATGATGAAATCCGGAGGGCCGGAAACGCAGGCCCTTTTTCATGCGGGGGCGAATTATAGCACCCTGCGCAGTTTGGTCGACCAGAGCCTGGGAACACAGAATGCCGTGAGCCCGGCGAAGACCACGTCTCCCGAAACGAGACAGCTTTTGGAACAGAGCCGGCAGATTGCCCTACAAAATGGGGAAAAAGAGATTTACGCCGAGTATGTCCTGTTTGCTATTCTAAATTCGCCAAGAAGCTACGCCTTTATTATGTTGTCCCTGGCGGAAGTGGACCGAAAACAGATTTACCAGTACCTGACCTTGGAATTGCAGCAAGCAAAGGACCATGACCGGGAAAGCAATCTGGAAAAGTACGGGAAGAATTTAAATCGGTTGGCGGAGGAAGGAAAGATCGACCCGGTGATTGAAAGGGATCGGGAGATCAATCGGGTGATTCAGATCCTCTCTCGGCGGACGAAGAATAACCCGGTTCTAATTGGAGATCCCGGAGTCGGGAAAACCGCGATTGCGGAGGGCCTTGCCCAGCGGATTGTCAGCGGGGATATCCCAGATATTATGCGGAACAAGGTGATTTACTCCATCGATATGTCCTCGATGGTGGCAGGAACCAAATATCGGGGGGATTTTGAACAGCGGTTGAATGATACGATTCAAGAGCTCCTGGAGAAGGATAACACCTTGGTATTTATCGATGAGCTTCACACCATTATCGGTGCGGGGAGTGCGGAGGGCTCTTTAGATGCCTCCAATATTCTGAAGCCCGCCCTTTCCAAGGGCAACCTGCAGCTCATCGGGGCGACCACCATCTCGGAATATCGCAAGAAGATTGAGAAGGATGAGGCCCTGGAGCGGCGCTTTCAGCCGGTGGTGGTGGAAGAGCCGACCCCCGAGGAAACGGTGCGCATTTTGGAGGGGATTCGACCGAAGTATGAGGACTTTCACCATGTGCGCATCTCCGAGGAAGCGATCGATGCGGCAACGCGCCTCACGGATCGGTATTTGACGGACCGATATTTACCGGATAAGGCAATTGACGTAATCGATGAAGCCCTGGCACGGGTCCATGTCAAGAGTTTCGTTGTTCCCGAGGAAACCCTGCGCTATGAGCGCAGAAAGAAAGAGCTGGAGGAAGAGAAGACGCAGGCGGTGCTCACACAGGACTTTGAGAAGGCTGCCCTGTATCGGGATGAGCTCAGAAATCTGGAGAGCAGCCATACGGAGGCGGCGAAGCAAGGAGAGGGGGAGGAAGCTCCCTGGCCGACCATCGACTTTGAACAGATTGCAGATATCGTTTCTCAGTGGGCCCATGTGCCGATTACCAAGCTGACGGAAAAAGAAACGGATCGGTATTTACACCTCTCCCGGGAACTGAAGAACCGGGTCATCGGGCAAGATTATGCCGTGGATACCGTTGCTTCCGCCCTGAAGCGGGCTCGTGTGGGGCT
Organism: uncultured Tissierellia bacterium; assembly: GCA_937923265.1. GTDB lineage: Bacteria > Bacillota > Clostridia > Tissierellales > Peptoniphilaceae > CALAJY01. The sequence goes on along the minus strand of CALAJY010000023.1, from coordinate 76,509 downwards.
GAAATCCCCGAAGCGGCCGATCGGCTCCTTCATCTTTGTGGGACCCACCGGGGTGGGGAAAACCTTCCTGGCAAAGCAGATTGCGGCCTCCCTCTTTGGGGCCGAAGAAAACATGATCCGGATCGATATGTCGGAATACATGGAGAAGTATAGCGTTTCCCGGCTGGTAGGGGCGGCGCCGGGCTATGTTGGCTATGAAGAAGGAGGCCAACTGACCGAAGCCGTTCGGTCCAAGCCCTACTCCGTGATTCTCTTTGACGAGATTGAAAAGGCCCATCCCGATGTCTTTAACCTGCTCCTGCAGGTGCTCGATGATGGTCGGCTGACGGATAGCCAGGGGAGAACGGTCGACTTCCGAAACACGGTCATCATCATGACCTCAAACGTCGGAGCGGGCAGGCTGGAGCAGAGCCGACGGCTGGGCTTTGGCGTGGAAGAGGATGTGGCGGAAGACGAGTACGAGTCCATGAAGGAAATTGTTCACGAGGAGCTCAAGAAGAGCTTCCGGCCGGAATTCCTGAACCGCTTGGATGATGTGGTGGTCTTCCACCGCTTGAGTCAGCAATCCATTCGTCACATCGCCCGCTTGTTGATGGAGGAACTGATGCAGCGGATCGAGGAGATCGGCTACCACATGACCTTTACCGATGCGGTGGTCCAGCTCCTCGCCAAGGAGTCGTATAAGCCGGAATTTGGCGCACGACCCCTGGAACGGGATCTTCGCTCCAGGGTGGAGGACCTTTTGGCGGAGCGCATTCTCGCGAAAGAACTCAGCCCCAAGAAGCACTATGAGCTCTGCATTCGCCAGGGGGAGATCAGCATCGAAGAGAAGGAAGCCTCCCCAAAAAATAAGAAGCCGGCGCCGCGGGAAACGAAGATGGCAACGAAGGGAAAGGAAACAGAATGACAGGTCGTATTCGCTATGTTTGCTCGGAATGTGGTCATGAAGAGTCAGGCTGGACCGGTAAGTGCTCCGCCTGTGGTGCCTGGGGGACCATGGAAGAAGTAATGGTGGATCGGTCCCGGGCGAAGGGGCAGGCGAAGGGAAGCGACCGGAGAGGGGGAGTCCAACCGACTCCCCTTTTTCAGGTTTCGGTGAAAGAAGGTCAGAGGCTGGACACCGGCATGCAGGAACTCAACCGCGTGTTGGGAGGAGGCCTGGTGAAAGACAGCGTGACCATGCTCACGGCAAAGCCGGGGGCGGGGAAGTCCACCCTGCTTCTTCAGCTTTTGGGGGCATTTGCAGAGCGGGACATCCCCTGCCTCTATGTTTCCGGTGAGGAGAGCGCCTCTCAGGTCAAAAATCGGGCACTGCGGATCCTCCCGCATATCGGAGAGAAGCTCTATCTGCTCTCCGGGAATTCCATGGAGGATGTGATGGCGGCGGTCCGTAAGCTTCATCCGCAGGTCTTGGTCATGGACAGCATCCAGACATTGGCCTTAGAGGAATTGCCCCAGCGCCAAGGCAGCCCCACCCAAACGGTTCAGGTCACTGCGGAGACGGTGGATCTCTGCAAGGATCCCGCCCATCCCATGGCGGCCTTCCTTGTGGGCCACATGACCAAAGGGGATGAGATGGCGGGTCTTAGAACCCTGGAGCATCTCGTGGATACCGTCCTTTACCTAGAGGCCGGCGAGGAAGAATCACTTAGAATTTTGCGCTCCAGCAAGAATCGCTTCGGTTACACCGGGGAAGTGGGCCTTTTTCAGATGGGAGAACGAGGGCTGACCCAGGTCACGGACCCCTATGGTCTCTTTATCAGCGGACGAAGAAACCAGGTTCCGGGCTCCGCGATCTCCCTGCAAAAGCAGGGGTCTCGCTATATACCGATCGAAATCGAAGCGCTGGTATCCCCCTGCTATGAAAATTATCCCACACGGATCGGAGACAGCATGCGCAGGGATGAGCTGAACACCCTGGTTGCCATCCTCCAACAAAAGGCGGGCTATCCCATGTACCGGAGCAATGTGGTGATTAAAGTAACGGGGGGCTTGGCAATTCGAGAGAAATGCTGTGATCTCGCGGTGGTTATGTCGATTGCCTCTTCCCATGACCAGTTTTCCCTTTCGGCGAAGGATGCCTTTTTGGCGGAAGTCGGCCTTACGGGAGAACTCAAGCCGGTACGAGAAGAGGAGCGAAGAATTCGGGAACTGGCTCGCATGGGATTTGAGCGGGTTTTTCTTGGCGGAAGAGGAAAAGAGTCCACCCAGGAAGGAATCCGTGTCTATCGACCGGAAAGTTTGCCGGCCCTGCTTGCCCTCATGAAAACGAAAAAGTGAAAGAAATCGCCTTTTATAGTTGACGAGTACAGATCCTTTCGATATGATAATGCTTTTGCTTAAATTTAATAAATCGGTTATACTAGAATTGGAGTGAAGAGAGGAAGGTGCTATGATGTATCAAGTGGGCGATCGTGTCGTCTATCCCATGCAGGGAGCGGGAACGATTGTCGGTATCGAGACCAAAGAGCTCTTAGGTGAAGATTACCAATTCTATATTTTGAAGATGCCGATTGCCAATATTCGTATTTCCATTCCTGTAAAAAACATTGAAAGTATCGGGATTCGGTCGGTGATGAGCAAAGAGGATGGACAAAAGGTGATGGAAATTCTCCGCTCCGAGTCAACAAAGATGTCCAATAATTGGAGCCAGCGTTATCGGGAAAATCTGGAGAACTTGAAGACCGGAGACCCCTTCGAAATGGCGGAGATTATTCGCAATCTTCAGGTTCGGGATATGGAGAGGGGCTTATCTACCTCGGAAAAGAAAATGTTGAATAACACCAAAAAGATGTTGGTATCCGAATTGATTATTGCGGGATCAATGTCCGTTGAGGAGGCGCAGGACATGATCGATGAGGCAATTTCCATCGATGAGGACTTGGACGAAATCGGCGAGGAAGCGTAGTACATATATACGCAAAATCAAAAATAAGATACAATAAGCTAAGCGGAAGTGTAAAAATTTCCGCTTTTCCTATTTTCAAAATCAAAAGCTACCGGATACCATCATTGCAAAGGAGGAAGCATGCGTAGAGTGTTACGACTTCTGTTTTCTTTGATCGGTGCGGGTCTTGGAATCGGATTCGTAAGCTTGCTTCGATTCTGGGGCGTCTTAGACGGGCTGTCTGCAAACATGCGGATCGCTCTTCTGGTTATAGGTGGACTTGTGGGCTATTTGCTGCTTTTCGCAGTGTCCAAACCCTTAGCCAGTCGGATGAAGGAGGGGTTTGATACCATCTATTCGAAGATGGAAGTCGTTCCACTCACAGAGGTTCTGATTGGCACAGGAGGTCTCGTCATTGGCCTTATTGTTGCAGGTTTGGTTTCTCGACCCGTGCTTGCCTTGAGCGTAAGCTACGTGGGAAATTCGATCGGCGTCCTCATTGCCGTCCTCATCTATGTTTTTTTTGGCGTGTTGGGCATTCGGATCGCACTTCGAAATCGAGAAGAGATTAAATCCCTATTCAGTCAACTCAAGCACAGCGATGAAGAGAAGAGACAGAGTAAAAAAGAGAAAAAATCGGTCGGCGAGAGGGACAAAGCAGGCAAGGCGCTTCCCAAGATTCTGGATACCTCAGTCATCATCGATGGGAGGATTTTTCAAGTAATACAGACCGGCTTTTTGGAAGGACCGTTCGTGATTACCCATTACGTCTTGGAGGAACTGCAATATATTTCGGATTCCTCGGATGCGCTTCGCCGGGAACGGGGAAGACGGGGTCTGGATCGGGTTCACAAGCTGCAGGAAGAGGTTGGCGACCAGGTGATTGTGGATGACTCCGTGATTCGTAAGGCCAAGGAAGTGGACGCAAAGCTTCTCATCCTCACGAAGCAGTACCAAGGAGCGATCGTGACCAATGACTATAATTTAAATAAGGTGGCAACGGTACAAGAGATTCCCGTATTAAATGTGAATGACTTGGCGAATGCTTTAAAGCCGGTCCTGATTCCGGGAGATGAGCTTGACGTGCAGATCATTCGCGAAGGCTCGCAACCGGGGCAAGGACTGGGATACCTTTCGGATGGGACGATGATTGTAATTGAAGACGGCGAAAAGCGCGTGGGCGATACGGTTCATGCCGCGGTGACTTCGGTGTATCAGACCTCGGCGGGCAAGATGATCTTTGCAAAGATTGTTTCCTAATTTTATTTGATCTTATCTTGGAGAGGCTCTGCCTCTCCTTTTTATCATCTCCTTTTGGAGCGAGTTGGGATACAATATTCTTGGTAAATAGCAATGAATTTAGAAAGGAAAGATACCATGGAAGTAATTATGGGAGCAGACTACGACGAGATGTCACAAAAGGCCTTTGAACAGGTGGACCGGCTTCTCCATCAAAAAAACGATGCCATTTTAGGTCTCGCTACGGGATCGACACCGATTGGTCTCTACCGGCGCTTGGTCCGGGCGTATCGGGAAGGAAAGCTCGACTTCTCTCAGGTGCAAAGCTTTAATCTGGATGAGTACCTGGGAATCGATGAGAAAAATCCCCAGAGCTATCATTCCTTCATGCAGGAACAGCTTTTTCAGGGGATCAACATCCGTCCCTCGGCCATCCATTTTCCCCATCTTGTGGAGGAAGGCGAGTTGGATTATGATGAGCAGCTTCGCCGGGTGGGTTACGTGGACCTTCAGATTTTGGGAATCGGTCGCAATGGGCACATTGCTTTTAATGAGCCCGCAGAGGCCCTGAACGTGAAGACCTCCCAGGTTCAATTAACACCCTCTACCATTGAGGCAAACTCCAGATTCTTTGATCGGAAAGAGGATGTTCCCACCCGGGCAATCTCGATGGGGTTGGGCTCCATCATGAAGGCAAAAAAAATTCTCCTGTTGGCAAGTGGAGCGGATAAGGCGGAAGCGGTATCTCGCCTCCTGGACGGCGAACAGATCACCACAAAATGCCCTGCCACGATGCTTCTCATGCATCCGAACTGCCTCTTGATTGTGGACCGGGCCGCAGCGGGTCGCCTTTCCTAGGCATTCTCCCGGTCGATAATTACCTGCAAAAAACCTCCTTCTCGGGTGAGAAGGAGGTTTTTTTACAGAAGATGATGTTGCTATTGTTTCTCTAAAAGTGTCTGCAGAAGATCTTTTCCGCTCAGCTGGAGATCCGGAGTAAGGGCGGATTCCCGTTGCAGTTGCTCGCCATGCGGACTTTCTGCGACCGTTCCGTGAATCTGTACGAGAAAACCCGAATGGGGCAGGGATAGGAGGAAGGGCGGGATATCGAAACCGGTTCCTGCGGTTTTTTCCCCTTGGATTTCTGCGATTTGGTTGAGTTGGCAGAATTGGGCGAAGGACTCTGCGGAAGCTCCGGTTTGGTGGTCCACCAGGATCATGATTCTTCCCAGATATCGGGGGCTTCCCTCCCCCGACGTGGAAACGGTTAAGGTCTTTTTATAGGCGAGACCCTCGGTGGCAAAGCTCTTATCTTGCTTTTCCTGTACCTGCAGAGGGGTCCTTTTTTCCGACAGGTTAAAGTTGGTGAGTTTCTCTCCCGTGGAAAGGTAATCCACATATCGGTCAAAGGCCTGCGGAAAATAAATGAGGTTGGAGCTTGCTCCCTTGGCGCGACTTATTTTCGGAAGCAGGAGATCGGTCCAGTAACGATAGGAATCCCCTTGCGTATTTCTTAAATCCAATACCAAAAGTTTGGAGGAGGCGGCCTGAGAGAGGAGAGCATTGAGCTTTGCCTCTTCCTCCTTCCAACTCTCTTCGCGAAAGGCCAGGTGGGAGAGGATGGCGATTTTGCCTTCCTTTTCCAGACGCAGTTGGGGTCCCTTTTTCTCGGTCGTTGTTTTATCCTGCGCGTCCTTCTTCTCGGAAGAGGCTCCCTCTTCCGGGTAGCGACGATAGCGGTCGATGACCTTCTCCTCATTGAGGGCCGCCGCATAGGGAGAATGATTTTCGAAGAAACCGAATCCCAGTTCTTTTCGAAGACGGTTGTATTCCTTGGGCAGAATCATGTGGGTGAGCGGATCGCCCAGGTAAGAGAGCAGCTTTTGTAAATCCTGAAAAAAGCTCTCGTCGTCCTTGCTTTTTGCCAGGGATTCCCAAAGAGCCTGGGTATCCCTGGCAAAAGTGCCCTCTTGAAGTGCCTTTGAATTCGCCACCGGAATTTGCAGCAGGACCTCTTTCAGAACCTTTCCATCCTCTTCTTTTTCCGCCTGGCTCAGGGGCCGTTTGCTGGTATCCGAGACCAAGAGCTGCCGGACGAGCTTCTGATTGGCCTCCTGGCGCAGGGAGGGGAGTTCTGTGATTTGGGGTCCGCGAATGAGATTTTGGATTTCGGGGTAGAGTACCTGAACAAAGAGAATGAGGACAGCCACGGCAAAGAGACTGCCAAAGAGGAATCTTCTCCGTCTTCTCTTCTGCTTCTGTCGTTTGATATGGAAAGCCGCCTGAGCAGAGGGAACATACTTCGGGGGGCGGCTGGCGTTCCTTTGGGAAGGAGCCTTTTGCTTGGCACGGCGGCGAAGAGCCGACCGGGATCGGTGGTTGGCTGGGTGCCGGCCATGGGGCCGATATCGTCTCATGGTTACCTTCTTTCTTCTCCCATAATACCATCTATTGGTTGTTTTGTTTGCATTTTATAGGGTAGAAATACTCCTGTATGGGAAGATACCGATTCTATGAATAGATCGGAGCAATAGAAAAGGGAGGCTTATCATGAAAATTTTAGATGCAATTAATGAACAGGTGAATTTTGAGCTGGAGTCGGGATACTCTTACATGGCCATGGCTTCTTGGTTGGATGACCAGACGTTACCGGGCATGATGCACTTTATGGAGAAACAGGCAAAAGAAGAGCTGGAGCATGCGGAAAAGATGACGAAGTTCTTGCGCGATGTGGGTTATCAGGTGACCTATCGGGATCTGAAAGCCGGCGCTAGTGACTATGAAGATGTCACCGATGTTTTTAAGAAGGCCCTTGCTCATGAGGAAAAAGTCACCGCGAATATCCATAAGCTGGTAGAGCTTGCTCGCGAAGAGAAGGATTTGCGTGCCGAGTCCATGTTGCAGTGGTTTGTGGATGAGCAGGTGGAAGAAGAAGACAACTTTAACACCTTAGTCACCATGCTGGAAAGAGCCCATGGAAACTGGGGCGCTCTCCTGATCCTAGATGGAAAGCTAGGTCAACGTTAGAAGAAGAAACGTCCTAGGGGAAGGGAAACCTTCCCCTTCTTTAAGCGGGAGAATAAAAAGGTTTTCATAAATTAAAGTTTGAGACGGTTTACAAGATTCTGGGATATGGTAGAATAAAGTGAGCCTCTTTGTAAATGTTTCCCTGCTTGAAGAGGGAAGAGGCTCAACCGTGAGAAGATGCGAATTCTAGCAACATGAGGAGGACACTATGAAACAGATGACACAGGCGAATCTTCGTTCCGCCTTCGGTGGAGAATCCCAGGCAAGAAACCGTTACAACATTTGGGGAAAATGTGCAAAAAAGGAAGGATTTCCGAACGTAAGCCGTTTATTTGATGCAACCGCAGATGCGGAACGGGTACACGCAGAGCTTCATTTCAACGCCTTGAAAGATGTGAGCGGAGACTTTGATGTAACAAGCAGAGCCGGATTTGGCATCGGAACGACATCGGAGAATCTGCAGGGCGCCATTAATGGCGAAGTGTTTGAATATACGGAGATGTATCCCTCCTATATTATGATTGCAGAGGAACAGGAAGAAAAGGCGGCGGTAAAAGCCATGAAATTTGCTGTGGAAGCAGAAAAAGTCCATGCAAAGATGTTTGGCAAGGCCAAGGATGCGGTAGATGCCGGCAAGGATTTGGAAGTGGAAGATGCGATTTATCTCTGTCCCGTTTGTGGGTTTGTTGCCCTATCGGCTGAGGGAAAATGCCCCATTTGTGGGACCGATTCTTCCAAATTTATTAAATACTAATCGTAAGATCAGCGGTGCCATGTAGCATGGCCCGGGCTGGTTGGGAGGGTGGTAATGATTGAAAAAGACATCGTATTAAAAAATCAGGAGGGCTTACGGGCACGTGCCGCTTCCAATTTCGTCCAGAGAACGACCTCTTTCGTTTCCGATATTTATCTGGAAAAGGAGGAGAAAACCTATAATGCCAAGTCCATTATGAGTGTTCTCAGCATGGGAGCCTCTCAGGGCTGTTCCCTGGTCATTCGCGTGGAAGGCGAGGATGAGAAGGCTGCCATGGACGGGGTAATGGATTTTTTAACAAAAGATATCTATCATTATTAACCCTTATAATAAGCTAAGAAATCGCAGCAGTTTTCTGCTGCGATTTTTTTGTGAACCGGAAAAGCAAAAGGGACCGTTCCCTCAATGTGGTATGATTAGAAGAGAAAATGGGAGGATACTATGGGCTTTTTTCAGACACTACATCAATTGGTTTCCACCTTCCGGGTTACCGATCTCATTGATATTCTGGTGATTGCCGTCATCGTTTATTACGTGATCCTGCTTGTGAAGGAAACAAGAGCCGAGCAATTAATCAAGGGATTCATTGCGATTTTAATCTTAGCTCAACTTTCGGATTGGCTGGACCTGTACACCGTAAACTGGTTATTGAGTAACCTGTTGACCGTGGGAATGATTCTGGTTATTGTCGTCTTTCAACCGGAGCTTCGCCGGGCCTTTGAACGACTGGGTCGGTCGCAGGGCTGGTTGCTCTCTTTCGTGAACAATGATGAAGACAAGAATTTTCATCAGGTGGACGAGATAGTCCGAGCATCCCTATCCCTGTCCCGACAGAAGATCGGTGCTTTGATCGTTTTGGAAGGGGATACGGGTCTCAATGAGATTGTGGAAACGGGATCGGCCATTGAGGGGCTTGTTTCCTCGGAACTTCTCATCAATATTTTCATCCCCAATACCCCCCTTCATGATGGGGCGGTGGTGATTAAAGAGGATAAGGTTAGGGCGGCAGGAGCCTTTCTCCCCTTGACGGAAAACATGGGCTTGAGCCGGGAGCTGGGAACACGCCATCGGGCGGCTTTGGGAATCAGCGAGCGGTCGGATGCCCTCATCGTTGTCGTGTCCGAAGAGACCGGGGTCATCTCGGTTTGCCGGAACGGAAAGATTGCCCGAAGGATGGATGAGAGCACGCTCCGAGAGGTGCTCACGAATTTCTACCATCGGGAGCCTCGTTATAACCGTTTCCTGGGATTATTGACCGGAGATGCGGGGCAGGCGGATGCCAACCAACCGGCAGACAAGGAAATCAAAAAAGAGGAAGTCGCCGCAAGTCAAACGAAAAAGGAGGAGTCCGATGAAACGACTAAAGCATAATTGGCAGTGGAAGCTGACCTCCCTCCTGATCGGCTTTTTCCTTTGGAGTTATATCTCCGCCGGGGTGAACCCCACGCAGACGGTGACCTTCTCCGATATCCCTGTGGAGATTATCAACCAGGAGGTTCTCAACCGGGAGAACTATGAAGTGGTGGAGATGAATCCGGCCAAGGTCTCGGCCTCTTTTACCGGGAAGCGAAATGCCCTGGGGACGGTTCGCCCGGAAAACCTTCATGCGGTCGTGGATGCAAGAGAGCTGGGCGAAGGCCAGCAGATTGTCACCGCCCGGGTGAAAGTGCCCGGGGATCTGATTTTAAGCAAGACCATGAATACGCAGATTTCCATAAAGGTCGAGAAGATAATCACTCGGTCGGTTTCGGTCCTGGTGGATGATCAGGGCACGGTGGGAGATAATTTTATTCTGGAGAGCGTCACGCCAACGCCGCAGTCCGTGACCATTACGGGGGCGCGATCCAAGGTGAATCAGGTTCATCATTTACGGGCGAGCATTGATGTTTCAGGGATGAGCGAAGATAGCTCGAGCAATGTGAAGCTTACGCCGGTCAATCAGAAAGGGGCGGAAGTGGACGGCGTGAAGATGAGCATTTCTTCCGCGAATGTGTCCATTTCGGTGCTCAAGCAAAAAGAGGTTCCGGTTACCGTGAGATTGGTGGGAAATGCCAAGGAAGACACCCGCTTGCAGCAGGTCCAGGCCCTTCCCGCAAAATTATTAATCAAGGGAAAGAGCAGGCAGATTGACGCTGTGACATCTTTGAGCACGGAAAATGTGGATCGGTCCACGATCACAGGCAGCGAACAGCGCAGTGTATCGCTCATTTTTCCGGAGGGGATTCAGCCGGTGGAAGATGTTCGAAAAGTGAAACTCGATATTCGAACGGAAACCCCGGAAGACAAGACCTTCGACCTTCCCCTCAGCCAGGTTGAATTTAAGGGACTGGCGGAAGGCCTTGCGGCTCAGTGGGAAAAAGCGGATACGATTTTAAAGGTCACGCTGCACGGGTTTCCCACGGACCTGGCGAATGTTGACGCAAAGGCATTAACTGCCACGGCTTCCCTGGTGGGGAAAGATGAGGGAAGACAGGAGGCCGGCGTGCAAATCCAGGCACCGGAAGGAATCAGCGTAGGAACCGTTGTTCCCGAAGCTCCCATCGTGCTCATCACGAAAAAGCAGGGAGAGAGTAACTGAACTAAGAAGGCACCTGCACCCGCAGGAGTTTACGGAAGATGGAGCGTGTTGTGTTTCGAGGTCTTCCAAAAAGCCCTCCTCTGTCGCTGACAGAGGAGGGCTTTTTCATTCCTTCTTGTTCAAAATCAGACGATCTTTAAATTTCCTACCAAGACCCGGCTGTCGACCAAAAGTGTGGCTGTGGGAACTCGATCCCCATCCATCTCATCCTGGGCGTAGTAGTGTTTACCGTTGACGATGACGTGCCAATCCCTAGGAACCTCCAGGATCAACTCTCCGAAGTTCACGGAACACTCCATGTGTACCTCCCGCTCCAGGGAGATCACATTCTTCAGATCGATGCAAACCTGGGCGAAGTCCACTTCGACCCGACCGCCGGAAAAGGTGTCGGACCGGTAGATGCGGCGGTCATTGGTAAAAAGAAAGCGATCATCGAGTTCATCCTGCTCGATGAAGGGGGAGTTGGTTGGCTTTCCGGTGCTTGTCGATGCCGAGTGGAAAACCTGGGCATCCTCTTCTCTCTTCTTTCTCCGGTGATATTTTCCGGTTTCCAGCATGATCTTTGCCCCTATGATCAGGAAGAGGACGCCGATAATCAATCCTCCCAGTTCGCCCTGGAAGACCTCTAAAATATAGCCTTCCAAGACCAGGCCGACCCCGATCATCGTCCAAGAGAGGAGCCGGGAGGTTCTTCTGCGAAGCAGACGAATCAGACCCCAGAGAATGAAGAAGCAGGGCCAATATTGTGAAAAGAGATACCAAAAGCTCCAGTGAAACAGTTGGGCCGCAATCAGCAGGGCGCCCAAGCAAAAGAAAAATAGTCCGATAATCACGATTGAATCTCCCTTCTAAGAGTTCTTATCTTATTACAGTCTAGGTAAGGCTTGTGAAGATAATATGGAGGACAGGGAAAAGATGGCAGGGCTTTCAAATCGGAGGGGGCATTGTGTTATCATGAGAGCATAAAAGAGACAAGAAAAATCATTGATTGATTTTAAGGAGGAATCATGTCTGAGGTAACCCTACGTTTTGCGCCCAGCCCCACAGGATACTTGCATATCGGTGGCCTGAGGACGGCATTATTTAATTATCTATACGCACGCCATCAAGGAGGAAAGTTTATCCTTCGGATTGAAGATACGGATCGGACCCGCTACGTCGAGGATGCCTTGGAGAATTTACTGGATATTCTTCATTGGGCAGGGCTGGAATATGATGAGGGACCTCGCTATACCGAGGACGGGCTTGTCATCGAGGGGGAGCATGGTCCCTATATTCAGTCGCAGCGCGTCGAAAAGGGAATCTACAATAAGTATGCGGAGCAGCTGATTCAGGAAGGAAAGGCCTATTACTGCTTCTGCTCCAAGGAACGCCTGGACCGGGTGCGCGAAGAGCAGAAGGCGAAGGGGGAGACTCCCCGCTATGACGGTCACTGTCGGGACATCTCCCTCGAGGAAGCAAAAGAGCGAATTCGCAACGGAGAAGACTACGTTGTTCGGATGAAGCTTCCGGAAAACACGGACATCACCTTCCATGATCGGATTAAGGGGGATATCACAATTAATACCTCAGAGATGGATGACCAGGTGATCATCAAATCCGATGGCTTTCCCACCTACCACTTTGCGGTGGTGATCGATGACCACCTGATGGGCGTGACCCATGTGGTCCGGGGAGAGGAGTGGATTTCCTCCACCCCCAAGCATGTCTTCCTCTATCAATGCTTTGGCTGGCAGATGCCGGAGTATGTCCACCTTCCCACCGTTTTGGGCGAGGATCATAAGAAGCTCTCCAAGCGGAATGGAGATGTGAGTGTGGGTCTCTTTATTCAACGAGGCTATCTGAAAGAAGCGATTCTCAACTACATCGCCCTGCTTGGCTGGTCGCCCAAGTCCAACCGGGAGATCATGTCCATGGAGGAGATGATCCGGGAGTTTGACTTTGATCGGGTCTCCAATAATGGGGGAATCTTCGACGTCAAGAAACTCAACTGGATGAACCAGGAATACATCAAGAAGATGCCGGTGGAGGAGGCCATGGAATACATCAGGGCCTACCTTCTCCATGCGGGACTCATCACCAGGGACTATCCCGAAGAGAAGCTGCGCCTGCTCACGGAAACCTACCAGAACCGCATCGAACATTTCGACCAGGTGCCGGAGATGACCCAACACCTCTTTGTTTCCGCCGACCGGCTGAAGTATTCGGACGAGGCGGTGGAAGCCTTGAACACGGAGGAGGGCAAGCAACTGGTGGCCCTGTTCCATGAAAAGCTAGCGAACGTGGAGGAACTCACCCCCGATTTTGCCAATGGTGTAGTCAAGGAGATTCAAAACGAAACCGGGATCAAAGGAAAAAAACTGTGGTTTCCCATTCGCGCTGCCGTGGTTGGAGAAACCTCAGGGCCGGACTTTGGCAACACCCTCTTAATCCTGGGAAAAGAGGAACTTTTACACCGGCTGGACCGTGTGGAAAAAGAAATAGAGAAATAGAGAAGGAATCCCATGAAAATTTATAATACACTGACCAGACAAAAAGAAGCCTTTGTGCCCCAAGAGGAAGGAAAGGTCCGGATGTATGTGTGCGGGCCCACCGTCTACGACTACATTCACATCGGCAATGCCCGTCCCTTGGTGGTTTTTGATACCTTTCACCGCTACCTCCTTTGGAGAGGGTACGAGGTGAAATATGTGGTGAATTTCACCGACATCGACGACAAGATCATCAATCGGGCCCGGGAACAGGGGGTGGATTTCAACGAGATCTCCAACCGCTATATCCAGGCCTTTAAAGAGCAGGCCGCGGGGCTGAATCTTCTGGAAGAGGAGACCATCCACCCCCGGGCGACGGAGATGATCCAAGAAATCATCGACTTTGTCCAGGGCCTGGTCGACAAGGGAGCCGCCTATGATGCGGAGGATGCGGTTTATTTCGATGTTTCCAAGGCCCATAATTATGGCTGCCTGTCCGGGAAGAACATTGAAGACCTGCAGTCCGGAGCGCGGATTCAGATTAATGAGCACAAGAGAAATCCCCTGGACTTTGCAGTTTGGAAAAAGCAGAAGGAAGCCGATGAACCGGCTTGGGACAGTCCCTGGGGCAAGGGCCGGCCGGGTTGGCACATTGAATGCTCCACCATGTCCAAGACCCTTTTGGGGGAGACGCTTGACATCCATGCGGGGGGTTCCGATCTGGAATTCCCTCATCATGAGAATGAAATCGCCCAGTCGGAGACGCTCACGGGCCAGACCTTCGCCCGCTACTGGATGCATAACTCCATGATCACCGTGACCTCGGAGGATGGAAGTCATGAGAAGATGTCCAAGTCCAAGGGTAACTTCTTCATGCTCAAGGATATTGAGAAGGAGTATGACCTGATTCTGGTCCGCATGTGGTTGCTTTCCGCCCACTATCGCTCGCCCATCAACTTCTCCCATGAGGTGATGGAACAGACCAAAAACGGATATATGCGGTTGATGAACGGCAGAGAAAACCTGAACCGCCTCATGGACCACAACCGGGATCATGCCATGACCCCGGAGGAGGAGGCGATTCTTAAAAAAGTCGAGGAGAAGAAGCAAGACTTCATTCGGGTCATGGAGGATGACCTGAACACGGCGGATGCCCTGACGGCTCTCTATGAGATTGTTCGGATTGCCAACACAGATCTGGATGAGGAAAGCGGACTCCCCTTAGTGAAGCAGGTGGCAGAGACCTTTGACCAGTTGCTGCAGGTTCTGGGCTTGGAAGATCGCGTTTCGGGCGCAGATCTTTTAGATGAGGACATTGAGAAGCTCATCGAGGAGAGAAATCAAGCCAGAAAAGACGGCAACTATGGCAGAGCGGATGAGATTCGTGATCAATTAAAGGACCGGGGGATTCTTTTGAAGGATACCCGAACCGGGGTAACCTGGACCCGAGAGAAGTAGGAGGAAGCGATGGCAAAGTATCTCTTCGGTAGAAATTCCGTCTTGGAATATTTGAAGGCGGGCGGAGAAGCGGATAAGCTCTATGTCCAAGCGGGAGACCGCAAGGGCTCGATTTTTAAAATCATCTCCATGGCGAAAGACCGGGACATTGTGATTGTGGAAGTGGATCGGGAGCGGTTGGACTCCATGAGCCAACACGGGAATCACCAGGGGGTCTGCCTTCTGGCTCAGGACTATGAGTACTCCACGGTGGAGGAGATCCTCCGGAGTGCCAAAGACGCGGGTCATGCGCCCTTCCTGGTCCTCCTGGATGAAATCACGGATCCCCATAATTTGGGAGCCATTATTCGAACGGCGGAATGCTGTGGGGTGGATGGAATTCTTCTTCCCCGACGCCGGTCGGCAACCGTCTCCGCCACCGTGGACAAGACCTCCTCGGGGGCACTCTCCTATGTGAAGATTGCCAAGATTAACAACGTCAACCAGACCATCGATGAGCTGAAGAAGGAGAATATTTGGGTTTATGGGGCGGCCGCCGAGGTCAAGCAGGACCTCTGGCACACGGACTTCAGTGGGGGCGTCTGCCTGGTCATCGGGAATGAGGGAGAGGGGCTTCACCGACTTACCCGAGAGAAGTGCGATGTTCTCGTCTCCATTCCCATGGAAGGTCATCTGGACTCCCTGAACGCCTCCGCCTCGGCCTCGATCTTGATGTATGAGGTCCTGCGGGGAAGAACGCGGAAGAAGTAAGCCTTCTTGGAAAAAGAAATGTTGACGGATTGTACCGTAAAGCGCACAGAGCGTGTTTCGTTCCGGACGAAGATGCAAGAGAATAAAAGCCCCTCGGTCATCCTCCGCCTTTCGACCCTTGCGGAAAAGGACCGGACCCGGTCCCCCGAAGCCACCTATCTGGTGGTGGTGGGCCTGTTTCAGCTACTTCGCAGTCTTCCCGTCCTCTCTTTTCAGCCCAAGCGGGGAAGAGAGGGCCTGGTCCTCTTTGTGGAAATTGCTCTGGACCGCCCGCAACTGCATGCCTATCTCTTAAATTTGAAGCGCTTTCACTTCTGTGGTCCCGCATGGTCCTTTGCCTTTGTGGACAGTGATCGGGTGGAGACCCCGATTGCCCCGGTGCATCCGGAGCCCCGCTTACAGGCGCAAGATCTCCATCATCTTGCCTTCACGCATTGCTTTATGGGCTCTCGGCCCCGCCGCTTTTCCCGGATGGCTCTTTACAGCCTTCTGTTTCCGCTCTGTCGACCGCACAGCTTTGGCGGGAGGAGCCTGTGGGTCTCTCCCGCGCTGAAGAACCGGGACCTGTATTGGTTGCTTCAAGGACTCGAACGGTTGGAGAAGCTCTTGGCTTCCCGGGACTTCTCCTCCCTGTCTTCGCTCCAACAGCTTCTCTTTCAATGGCGGCAGTTGCAAGGAAAGTTTACCGATCTTTCCCTCACCGGCGATTTTTACGCCCTTCTTTTTCCCCTTCTGCTTCTCAAGCTGGCCTATGAGCACAAGCAGTCGATGGAGTCCCTTCCCGGTTTTTTGCGGAAGCTATTGATGCCTCTTGGGCGAGAAGAAGCGCTCCGTTTTTCGGCACCCTCGACCTTGGAAGCCTCTGTCTTGGAAGGCTTCGCTTCGTTAATCGCCCGCTTCTTGCCCTTTTCCTCCGATCGAGACTGGACCGAGGAGACCAGCCTGGGGCTTCTTCTCCACTATCCCGATCCGGGGTTGAAAAAGGTCCTTCTGCCCGACCAGTACCGGCAATTTTCCCGGCTGCTTCGGGTCATTTTAGAGAAAAAGTTGCAGATGGATCCCGTCAACGATCTTTTTCGGGCATATGGGTGGAAAACGGAAGAAAACTGTCCCCTTCTGGCTTGTACGGTCCTTCTCGGACTTATGGATCAGGAACTGCGTCAGGAAAATAAAAAAAATGAAAAAAACTTGTAAAAACACTTTACTTTTTGCAACCTATCCTCTATAATATCTTCGTTGCACAAAATAGCAGGAACAAGGAACTGGATGCTGCTTTAGCTCAGTTGGTAGAGCGCAGCCATGGTAAGGCTGAGGTCATCGGTTCAAGCCCGATAAGCAGCTTTATCCCTAATCCGCCTTCCATGCACCCTTAGCTCAGTTGGTAGAGCACCTGACTCTTAATCAGGGTGTCCGGGGTTCGAGTCCCCGAGGGTGCACTCAAAGAAACCGCTTGAATCCAATGGGTTCAGGCGGTTTTGTTTTTTGCCTTATTTTCAGTAGCTGATTTTATACGCAATCCTAATTTTTAAGGGAGCCCCCTATTAGTGCACCGGTCGTTTTACCGACCTCGTCAATAAGGAGACCGGGGTGGAAGGTGGAGGGGCACTTTTTAAGGCCCAGCGTTTAGCCATCACGGAATCCGTTTTGTCGGTGTTCGGTGGCTGCATATGTGGAGGATGATGAGAGCGATATAACAAGCGTCGACGTATCGGATGAACGCCTTCGTGGATTTGAATTGTCCGAGGAAGAATCCGAAATCATCCGAAACGAGGGGACGGCGAAAGAGCAGATTTTAAAAGTTCGAGATGTAGCAAATGTTTCCTACCCGATGCAGATTTCCACAAGCGTATCGAAGCATAAGGACGAGGCAATATCATATTATCAAGAGCAAATGAAACGATTACTGGAAGGCATACCGACGAAATTAAAGCAGGGCGATCTCCCAAATGTTGTGATTGTTGATTCTAAGGAACTTATGGGAGGCTTGGCAATGTATAGCTGGGCGAACAATTCTATCTTTTTCAATGCAGGAGCCTTTGATGATGAAAGAACACTTACTGAACTGCATCGATATGGGCGAGATATGGGAGCGAAGTTTGCGAAGTCGGATGATAGTTTATCAACTTTGGCACATGAATTTGGACATTGGACAATATTCGATGTAGCAGAGAGGGTGTTTGGCAAAGAAGATATACTCGAATCAGTACAGCTATATTCAGAGGATCTTATGGATGGCTTGCTGAAAGAAGGGTATAATATATTCAAACATTCAAGCAGATATGGAGTCGATGAGTTAGCGAGTAAAAAGCATGAAGAATTGTTGGCTGAATCGTTGGCGAGATATTTCTTAGGAGAGAAAAATCGAGTATTTCAATGCTTAATAGAGAGGCTTGAAAATGATGCAGAAATTTGATTTCGAAAAATATTGTGCGGCGAAGAAAGCTTTTAACAAATATGCAATGCCGTATATAATTTTTAATGGAACAAATAGTTATTTATTAGAAGATGCCCCGCCCGAAGCAAAGGATGCCTATAAAAACGGTTTATATTGGTCACAGCAAAAGACCGAGTGGCAGCGCATCACCGGCGAACACTTCAGATAGCGGATAAAACAAAATATTGTTACCAAAGCAGTAGGCGTTACGCCCACTGCTTTTTTCATGCCCAGACGTGAAAGGCAGTAAAAGCTACAGTATGTTGAAACGTGGAAGACGGTAAACACAACGGAGAAAGCCGACAGGCGTAAGAATGGTTCATGATGATAATGGGTAGTGCCGATTCGAACTGTGGCAAAGTCTCAGCTACGGAATATTGTCTCTTATGAGCCGGGATAAAATAGCAATAACAAAAGGAGACCCGTTTCGGGTCTCCTTTTGTTATTGTTGATTGCCTTTGTCTCCTATTGGTTGTCCTTATTGTCGGAACTCGGAGAAAAGCCGGAATCCACTTGGAAATCGGAGAAGCTGTTTGGCTCTTGGCTTTGCGTTCCCTGATTGTAATTGATGGCTTGACTGTCGTTCCCGTTCGCGGACCCTTGCCGATAACTGGCGTTTTGCTGGTAAGAATCCGAAGAAGCGGCGGAAGTTTGCGCATCGGGGGGGCGGCGCTCAAAGGTCGGGCCTTGGTCCTGCTCATGCCGGGGCTGCGCATTGCGCGCGTTTTCAGCTTCCCAGGCTTTCTGGGATTCATAGCGAGCTTCCCGTTCCGCTTTTTCCTGTTCCTGCTTCTCTTCGTGCTGCGTCAAATTATCCTTTTGCTCTTCGATGAAGCGGCTGGTTTGCTTGCTGAGATGCTTCATGAGGCCGGGATTTACATGGTTGAAATATACCAGGGTCATGAGCACGGCAGAGGGGATGAGCAAAAAGCCATGCGTCGGTGCCAGAACAAAAGCCAGATAGTAGTTCGCTGCAGCAAAGAGGAACAGGCCTTTGAAGGAGAGGATGATGCTTACCCCATTGACAAGAACGGCGACGATTAAGGCGATTAAAGAGGGCGCCATCAGGTAGCGATCCATGTACAAGCCAAAGGAATTACCGAGACCGCCTAGGCCTTTGGCGAGGGAATCCAGGGAACTCGCATCTCCCAAGTTTTGCAGTTCCCCAAGGCTTGAAGCGACCTGTTTCATGGGATCCGATAAGAGGTAGGCGAGGTAGATGATGAGCACGATACCGCCAAGGATACAAGAAATGATGTTTAACAGTCTGTCTTTCATAATTGCCTCCAGGTTTAAATAATGAGATATATTGACAGAATACATATACCCTTTCTGTTTTTCTTAAAAGATTTCTTGAAGAATTTTTATATTTTTTTTAAATAACGACTGCGGAGCTGACCGCAGGCGGCGTCCACGTCTCTCCCTCGCTCCGCTCGAAGCTTGCAAAGAACGCCCTCATGAAACAAGGCGGTTTTAAATTCCCTCTGTCTTGCTTCTGAGCTGCGACGGAAGGGCTTGTCGATGACCTCATTATAGGGAATGAGATTTACAAGAACCTTGTTACCGAAGGGACGGAGAAGGCGGCTGAGCTCCCGGCTGCAGGCGGGAGTATCGGTAAGCCCCGCTAAGAGAATGTATTCAACGGCGACGCGTTTCCCTCCCCGGTCGAAATAATATTGCAGGGCATCCATCAATTCTTCCAAAGAATAGTGGGAAGCCACAGGCATCAGCTGTTTTCGGAGATCATCAAAAGGTGCGTGGAGGGAAAGGGCGAGGCGGACGGGACTGTGGGCGTCTGCGAAGCGGATGATCCCCGGAACCAGACCGCAGGTGGAAATGGTCAGATGCTTGGGGGAGAGGGCGGGACCCTGGGGATCTTTCAGGATGTCCATGAGCTTCATCACATTTTCATAGTTGTCGAAGGGCTCACCGATTCCCATGACCACGACATGGCTCACTTGTGCCTCGGTGTCCCGTTGCCGGAGATAATGGTTGGCATAGATGATCTGCTGCCAGAGCTCTTCCAACGCTAAATTCCGTTGTTTCCTGAGGCCGCCACTGGCACAAAAGGCACATCCCATGTTGCAACCGACCTGGCTGGTGATACAGAGCGATTTACCGAAAAAATGATCCATTAAAACGGTTTCAATGAGAGCCCCGTCTTGAAGGCGGAAGAGGAACTTTATGGTTCCGTCCCGGGCGACCCGCTCTTTTTCGCAGGAGAATGCGAGGGAAGGGAAAGTATCGCTTGCCCAGGCCTTGCATCGGGGACCGACCTCGGGATGGTCAGGAAGCGGTCCCATGGGATTCTTTGAAAAGAGGGACCAATAGCGCGCTGCCTGACCCGGACGGAAGCCGGCCTCCTCTGCGATGGCAACAAACTCTTCTTTGGTATAGTGGGTAATTGGGTACATAGGTTCCTCGCTTTCTGCTCCTGTATTGTACCATGCGCACCCGCGAGAAACACATTTGGGGAAAAGTTTGATTTTACACAAAAAGGCAACCGATTTCTTTGTGAAGTTAACGTAAATCAGTATAATAAGAATGAAACTCTATTGGCAAAAAGACAAAAATTGCGATTTGTTGTGCTGGTCTTTTTCCATATCAAGTGGTGGCAAGAAAGGAGGGAAGTGTGGCGAGAGAAGCAATTCAGGATGTCTTGGAGACGGAAAAGCAGGCTGCTGAGATTGTTCGACAGGCTCGCGATCAGGCAAAAGAACTCCTGGATCGGGCAGATGACGATGCTAAAGAAGAAAAGGAGCGAATCCTCGAGGAAACGCAGACGCGAATTCAAGAGAATAAAGATCGCTTAGAGCAGGAGACGGCATCGGAAGCGGAGCCTCGATTGGCGGAAGCCCAAAGACAGGCGGAGCGATTGAACAACCTGCAAGATACGGACCTGCAACCGGCCGTTGACCAAGTAATCAAAGAGGTGATGAAATATGGCAATCGTTAAAATGTCAAAATTTCAACTTACCCTGTTTACTGGAGAGAAGGAAAAACTGCTGAAGCGACTCCAACAGTTCAACGATGTCCATTTCCGCGATTTAAGTCGGCAGGAAGAACTCGTGAAGTTAGGCGTGAAGCGACCGGACACGGGGAAGCGTCACAGTGCACATGCAGAGCAGAGCAAGCGGATGGAGGAGGCAATTCACATCCTCGAGGGCTACCGTGAGGCTCCGAAATCTTTGATTGACAAATTTTCCACGGTCCTGCCGGAACTGAGCCGAGATCAGCTTGCTGCAATCATGCGAGATCGGGATCCGAAGAAGTTGGCGGAAGAAACCCTCCGGCTGGATCAACGGATTCGAAAGGAAAAGGAAAGAATCCAATCGATTCGAGAAAAAAAGGAAGAGCTGAGTCGGTGGAAAAAATTGGATCTCCCCCTTGAGTGGATTTCCTCTTTAAAAAAAGTAGACGTACTCTTAGGGACGATTCCCGCCCGATGGGAGGAGGACCTAAAGCATTACGTGGCGACGGAGGCGGAAGGCGTCTATGTGGAAGCGATCTCCCGCGATGACCGCTTCAGCTATCTGATGATCCTGACCGATCGGCGGGACCAAAAATTGGCGGGTCTGTTGAAGGACATCAATTTTCTGCCGGTGGATTTGGGAAAAGAAGGACAGATTTCGGAGCGCCTGGAAGCGTATGACCGGGAGCTTTTGGAAGCGGATAAGCAGATTTCGGAAAGCCGTCTGGCTCTGAAGCAGGAAGCGGCGCAGTCCCTCGAAGCGATTCAATATGGCTATGAGAAGCTGGCGAATGAAGAAAAAGTCGTCTCTGCGGAAGATCGCTTTTTAGAAACCGAATATTTAAGCTTTTTAGAGGGATATGTACCGAGTGCACGAGAGAGCGAGTTTTTCAATGTGGTTCGGGATACCCTATCGGAAGGTCGCTACGAGCTGGAGATGAAAGAGGCGGATTCGGAGGATCCGGAAGTGCCCATTCTACTCCATAATAATAAGCTGGTGGAGCCCTTCGAAAATATCATCCGAACCTATGCGTTGCCGAAATACAACGAAATGGACCCCACCCCCATCATGATGCCCTGGTATCTGATTTTCTTCGGAATGATGATGGGCGACCTGGGTTACGGCCTGGTAATGCTCTTGGCGACCACCTTGGTTTTAAAATTCATTCCCATGAAAAAATCCACAACCATGAGCATTCGCTTTTTCCGTTTGCTGAGTATTCCCACGATCATCGCCGGGATTCTCTTTGGCTCCTGTTTTAGTGGACTGATTCCGATGCCCTTTTATGTGATTGATCCCACCAAGAGCTATATGGAGATGATTGCCATTTCCGTGGTGGTCGGCTTTGTCAACATCATCTTTGGCTTAGGCGTGCTGGCCTGGAAAAACATTCGAGACGGAAAGCCAATGGATGCGATTTACGATGTCGTCTCCTGGTACCTGATCCTCTTTGGGGCCCCTCTGATGGGAGCCCAGATGTTTGGCCTTCCCCCCATTTGGAAAACAATCGGAACGGGAATGCTGATTTTAGGTGCCCTTGGGGTCGTGTTCTTCTCCGCAAGAGACGAAAAGACTCCGGTTGCCAGGGTTGCCTGGGGATTTTATAACCTGTATGGGGCAACTTCCTATGTGGGTGATATCGTCTCCTACACGAGAATTGCGGCGCTGCTCCTTTCCGGAGCCTATATTGGTTTTGCCGTGAACCTGATTGGACAGATGATCTTTGGTTTGGGCGTGCCCGGATTCATTCTTGGCGGCATCATCCTGATTGTCTTCCATGCCTTCAACCTATTTTTGAGTGGGCTGTCCGGCTATGTTCACTCCATGCGTTTGATTTATGTGGAATTTTTCGGAAAGTTTTACGAAGGAGGAGGCGTCCCCTTCGAACCCTTGCAGGCGGACGCAAAATATGTAAAGACAGATTCCGGGAAGTAAAGAGAATCTTGATCGGGAGGACGTACTCCCGAACGTATCGAGTAAACCTGTCACTGGAACGTGTCAATCGTTCAATAACTTTTATTTGGAGGTATTCTCATGTTGGATTTCTTTATGAAAAATGGTGGAATTATTTTCGCGGTACTCGGAGCTGCTTTGGCGGTCATCCTTTCCGGTATCGGATCCGCAAAGGGCGTTGCCTATGTCGGCCAGGCAGCAAGTGCGATTGTCATTGATGAACCGGAGAAGTTCGGTAAATCTTTGGTTCTCCAGCTGCTCCCCGGTACCCAGGGTCTGTATGGCTTCGTAATCGGCATCATCGTGTTAACGCGTTTGAGTGGCGGCTTGGAGTTCCAGCAAGGAATTGAAATCATGCTTGCCTGCCTTCCCATTGCCATCGTCGGTTATTTTTCCGCAATCGAGCAGAGCAAGGTGGCTTATGCCGGTATTAACATCTTGGCGAAGAATGAAGAACAGTCCACAAAGGGAATCATTTATTCCGTAATGGTAGAGACCTACGCAATCCTATCCTTTATTACTTCTTTGATTTTCGTCATTTCTCTGTAGTCGTTTGACGATAGGGGGTGAGCATGTCGAATTTAGATCAGATTAAACAAAAAATTCTTCAGGATGCGCAGCAGGAAGCCGGAAGAATTCTAGAGGGGGCAAAATCGCAAGCGGATGAGAAGCTGGAGAATGCCCGCAAGGAAGCCCGGGAGCAGGCGGAAGCCCTCTTGGGCCGCGCCCAGAAAGAAGGTCCCAATATTCGGGATCGGGTCATCTCCGGAAAAGATCGGGAGGCGAGAAGCTTGGTGTTGGAAGCCAAGCAGAATTTGGTCGACCGTGTCTTCCATCTGGCAAAAGAGCAGATGGCAACGATGAAAGAGGAAGACTATGAGAAGATACTGGATGCCTTCCTTCTGAATCATCGCTATGATCGGGATACGGTTTTGGAAATTCCCGAGAATCGCAGCTATCGAACCAATAAGGTGGAAGTGAAACCGTCTTCGGAGATTCAAAGCGGTTTCCGTGTGGTGAAGGATGGGATTCGAGAGAACTACGAGTTTTCAGAAATCGCAGATTATTTAAGAGAATCTTTGGAAGCGGATATCATCCGACAAATAACGGAAAGGTAGGAGGCGATGAGCAAGGATTTTGCTTTTGAATCGATGCGGGTTCGCATGGCAGAGCGCAGGCTTTTGTCACAGAGCACGATGGACCGCTTAGTTCAAAGCCAAGATCTCTCCGAGGCCCTGCAGATTCTTCGGGAAACCCGCTACAGCGACGCCTTTGGAAAGGTCGACCATCCCGAGCAATTTGAGGAGGCTCTCTCCTTGGAGATGGATCGGCAGGCACAGTTCATTCATGATCTGGCGAAGGAGGAGGGGACGATTCATCTTCTCTTTCTGAAATACGATTACCATAATCTAAAGATTTTGATCAAGGAGATGCCGGATCTTTCGGAAAATGGAACGGGGAAGGCGGAGCTTTCCGATAAACCGGAAGAGGCGGAGGAAAATCCGCTGATGTTTCGCTTCACGGAATTGTTCCTGCCGGAGGTGAAGGGATGGATTCAACAACCGGCAAGCAATCCTCGAGAAACGATCCAGCAAAAGGCGATCTTTGAAGCAAGAGAGAGTTGGCTCGCGCATAAGGATTCTCGGGAGTTGGATTTTATCCTGGATCGGGCCTACTTTGAGGAACTTCGGCAGGTTGCCGGGGAAAGCAAGTCCGCCTTCTTTGAGGACTACGCAAGAACCTTAACGGACTATACGAACCTACTTTCCTTTTTCCGAGCTAGAAAGCAGGGGCAAAGTCGAGATTTCTTAGCCCGGGTTTTTATGGAGAAAGCTTCGCTATCTTCGGAAGAGGCGGGGCTTGCCCTTCACGCTTCCGACGAGGAGGTTGCGGTGTGGATCAAAGACAGCAAGCTCCCGGAGTTCTTGAAGGAGCAGGCTTTGGAATGCTTGAAGACCTCTCGGATCACGGAGTTTGAAAAACAGAAAGACGAGTATGCCTACCATAAGGCGGTGAAGGGAAATGAACAGCTTTCCGGACCGGAGGTGCTCTTTGGCTATATGGTTCGGGTAGAAACGGAAATTCAGAATCTCCGTATTATTCTCAGCGGGAAAAGAGCGGAACTGGAAGCGGAGACATTGAAAGAAAGGATGCGCAGATGAAAGTAGCTGTCATCGGAGACAAGGGATCGGTACTCGCTTTTCGTGCCCTGGGACTGGAAGTTTTTACGCCGGTGACCGATGGGGAGATTCGGAATACCGTAGATCACTTGGCAAGAAAGGACTGTGCGGTCATCTATATCACGGAGCAATTTGCTGAGCGTATCCCGGAAACTATCGACCGCTATAAAGCGAAGCCGATTCCTGCCATTATCCTAATTCCCAACAGCCAGGGCTCTCTTGGATTGGGCATGGATGCCATATCGAAGAATGTGGAGAAGGCAGTAGGGATGGACATATTCTAGAACGGAGGACAAGGTTTGAAAGAAGGAATTATAACGAAGGTCTCCGGTCCGCTTGTGGAAGCGAAGGGAATGGAGGACGCCAATATCCAGGACGTCGTCAAGGTCTCTGAGCTTGGGCTGATTGGTGAGATCATCGAGATGAAACAGGACATTGCCTCAATTCAGGTGTATGAGGAGACCACGGGAATCGGGCCGGGCGAACCCGTTGTGACAACAGGAGCTCCCCTTTCCGTGGAATTAGGTCCTGGATTATTGGGGCAGATTTACGATGGGATTCAACGACCCCTGGATGATTTGGCAGAGATCGGTGGCGATTTTCTGCAGAGAGGTGTCACCGCACCCGCCATCAGTCGTGAGAAAAAGTGGGACTTCAAGCCCACCGTCTCTGTGGGGCAGAAGCTGGGTGCCGGAGATATCATCGGAACGGTCCAGGAAACCGAGGTGGTAGAACACCGGATCATGGTTCCGCCCTCCATGAAGGGGACGGTGGAGAAGATTGAATCCGGAGACCATGTGGTTGAGGATATTATCTGCGTTTTAAAGGATGAAGACGGCAAGGAGCATGGGATTTCCATGCTGCAGAAATGGCCCGTCCGACAGGGACGTCCCTTTACGGAGAAACATGATCCGGTGAAGCCTTTGGTGACGGGACAGCGAGTGATTGACACGTTTTTCCCCGTTGCAAAGGGGGGAACGGCAGCCATCCCGGGCCCCTTTGGCTCGGGAAAGACGGTTATCCAACATCAGCTTGCAAAATGGGCCGATGCGGAAGTGATTATTTACGTGGGCTGCGGAGAGCGTGGAAATGAGATGACCGATGTATTAAATGAATTCCCGGAGATCATCGATCCCAATACGGGAAAGAGTTTGATGCAAAAGGTGGTGCTCATTGCGAACACCTCCAACATGCCGGTGGCCGCCCGTGAGGCGTCCATCTATACGGGAATCACGTTGGCCGAGTATTACCGGGACATGGGCTATTCGGTGGCCATGATGGCAGACTCCACCTCAAGGTGGGCAGAGGCCCTTCGTGAGATGTCGGGCCGTCTGGAGGAAATGCCGGGAGATGAAGGCTATCCCGCCTACCTGGCATCTCGAATTGCCAGCTTCTACGAAAGAACGGGAAGCATTGAATGCTTGGGAACGGACCACAGGGAAGGTTCTCTCACCGCCATCGGAGCGGTATCGCCTCCGGGCGGAGACTTATCCGAGCCGGTTACCCAGTCTACGATGCGGATTGTCAAGGTCTTCTGGGGCCTGGATTATGACCTGTCCTATGCTCGTCACTTCCCGGCCATCAACTGGCTGAAGAGCTACTCCCTCTACCAGGACAAGATGGACCAGTATTTCAGCCAGGATATTCATCGGGATTTCGCGGAGAATCGGCGGCGGGCCATGGCCCTGTTAACGGAAGAGAGCAGTCTGCAGGAGATTGTTCGTCTGGTTGGACAGGATGCGCTCTCCCCACAAGACCAGCTGAAACTTTTCACGTCCAAGTCCATTCGAGAGGATTTCTTGCAGCAGAATGCGTTTGATGATGTAGATACCTATTGTTCCATGGAGAAACAGTTTAAGATGCTTCGCTTAATTCTTCTTTTTCATGAGCAGGCTTCCCATGCGCTCGAGGAAGGGGTCTATCTGGATGAGATTGAGAAGATGGAAGTTCGGTCTGCGATTGTGCGTCTCCGTTTGATTCCCGAGGACCAGTTGGACCGCTTCGAGGAAGTTGAGGGACAGATGAAGCAGGAGTTTTCTCAAATGATTTCGGAACGGGAGGTACAGGATGCTTAAGGAATATCAGACCATACAGGAAATTGCCGGCCCCATCATGATGGTGACGGGAGTGGAAGGCGTGAAATATGAGGAACTGGTGGACGTTAAGCTCCAGGATGGCAGCGTTCGACGGGGCAAGGTGCTGGAGGTGAGCAAGGATGCGACCCTGGTCCAGCTATTTGAAGGATCTGCCGGCATCAACATGAAGGAAACCAGCGTGCGCTTCTTAGGAAAACCACAGGAGCTGGGGGTTTCCGGAGACATGGTGGGTCGTATCTTTAACGGCATGGGCGAACCCATTGATGGAGGCCCAAAGATCATTCCGGAGAAACGCCTGGATATCAACGGTTCCGCCATCAATCCCTACTCGCGACTCTATCCCGAGGAGTTTATCCAAACGGGTGTCTCCGCCATTGACGGCCTAAACACCCTGGTTCGTGGACAAAAGCTCCCCATCTTTTCCGGCAACGGTTTGCCTCATAACCAACTGGCAGCACAGATTGCCCGTCAGGCAACGGTTCGAGGCAAGGATGAGAAATTCGCGGTAATTTTCGGAGCCATGGGAATCACCTTTGAAGAGGCCCAATTCTTCATTAATGACTTTAAGAAGACCGGAGCGATCAATCGGGCGGTGCTGTTCATGAACCTGGCGGATGACCCGACCATTGAGCGTATTTCCACCCCACGAATCGCCCTGACGGCGGCCGAATATCTGGCCTTTGAAAAGGGCATGCACGTCTTGGTCATCTTGACGGATATGACGAACTATGCGGAGGCACTGCGTGAGATTTCCGCCGCCCGTAAGGAGGTTCCCGGCCGTCGTGGTTACCCGGGCTACCTCTACACGGACTTGTCGCAGATCTATGAGCGAGCGGGCCGAATTAAGGACCGCGAAGGATCCATCACTCAGATTCCCATTCTGTCCATGCCGGAGGATGATATCACCCACCCGATTCCCGATCTGACGGGCTATATCACGGAGGGACAGATCATTCTTTCCCGTGAGATCTATAACCGAGGAATCAACCCGCCCATCAACATTCTGCCCTCCCTGTCCCGTCTGAAAGACAAGGGGATTGGAGAAGGAAAAACCCGCGAGGATCATGCGGCGACCATGAACCAGATCTACGCGGCGGTTGCCAGAGGAAGAAATGCCAAGGAGCTGTCCACGATTTTGGGGGAGGCGGCCCTATCCGATGCGGATATCGCCTTTGCCAAGTTCTCGGATGCCTTTGATGAGCAGTACGTGAACCAAGGTTTCTATACGAACCGCAGCATTGAAGAGACCCTGGATTTGGGCTGGAAACTGCTCCGCATGTTGCCGAGAGAGGAATTGAAGAGAATCAAGGATGACATGCTGGACCGCTACTTGGGAAAAGAGGGGGAACAGCCATCTCCCGATTCCACGGAGCCGAAGCAGGCAGAAGGAGCTGAGGAAGACGAGGTGAAGTAATGGCTCGTTTAAACGTAAACCCCACCCGAATGGTCATGGCGAATCTGAAGGCGCGCTTGGAAACGGCCCAAAGGGGGCACAAGCTGCTCAAAGATAAGCAAGACGAATTGATGCGCCGCTTTATCGAACTCGCGAAAAAGAATCGAAAGATGCGGCAGGAGGTGGAGGCAGCATTAAAAGCCTCCTTTCAATCCTTCTCGATTGCCGGCGCGGTGATGAGTCCTCAGATCTTGGAGAATGCCCTCCAAAGTTCCAAACAGAGGCTCAGTGTCAGCGTGAAAACCACCAATGTGATGAGCGTCCGCATTCCGGACTTTACCTTTCATCGGGAAGGCAGTCAGGAAGGGGATAAGATGAATGTTCCCTACGGCTATGCCATGACATCGGCAGAGCTGGACCAGGCTTTGGAAGGGCTGAACCAGGTCATGGACCAGCTCTTGGAGTTGACCAAGGTGGAAAAGGGCTGTCAGCTAATGGCCGACGAGATTGAATCCACAAGGCGTCGGGTCAATGCCCTGGAATATCGGACGATTCCCGATTTAGAGGAAACCATCACCTATATTCGCATGAAGCTGGATGAGGAGGATCGGGCAACCATCACGCGCCTCTTGAAGGTCAAAGACCTAATTCAGCAGGCGAAAGAGGGAGAAAAGAAGGACATTAATATCCTTCTTCAGACCAATCAGTAACATTTCGAATCATTGATACAAAATAAAGCATTACATCCGGGAATTGAGCGTCTTCAATTCCCGGATTTTTTTATTATAGAAATAAACCCGCTAGAGCGAAAATGAATAAGTTTTGCATAGAAAAGACCGACTGTGATATACTGTTTTTGTGTTTTCTTGACGAGAAGAAAAAAGAAACTCTAAAAAACATTGAAAACACAAGATTGTAAAGTTTAAATAAAATGCAGTTAAAATAAATGTAAAATGTTACGGTATAGTATAAATATACTGTATAAATTATAAATAGTGGTTGATTTGGAGGAGATATGCGGAAAATCAAATCAAAGGTGAAAGACAAGCAGCTATTTGTACGGGTTCCTCAAGCGAGTAGGGACCAGATCAGTGAGAGAGAATTTCAATGTTTGCGCGAGAGAACCCCGCGAGGCTTTCTCAAGCCGGAGAAAAAACAGTTCCTTTTTTGGAAGTACTTTGAATTCTCCGGACCCATGGGGGTTTCCCTGAAGGAGCGGTTACAGAAGCCCATTACCGAGTACGAGTTTTTCTACAGCTTGGCCCAGATCAATGATGCCATTCGTAAGTGCCGGTCCTATCAGCTGTTTCCGGACCACCTTCTTCTGGACCTGTCCAGCGTTTTTATCAATGAGACCACCAAAGAACTGCATTTTATCTATCTCCCTTTTGAAAGCAGTCATGTGAAACCGGATGTCATCGGCTTCATGGAGGACTTTATCTATGCCCTGCAGGAGAACCCGGGGGAGAGCATGGCCTATGTGGGCCAATTTCATTCCTATCTGCGAAGCATGCCAAGCTATGACGGAAATTTGGTCGATCGCTTTATCGGAAAGCGCCATCCCCGCATCATCGCCTTGATTCGAAAAAACAGCATCGGCCAGAGCGGTTACATGACGGATAAGAAAAAAGACTATCTGGACCATTTTGAGAAACGCGTGCAAGAGGACCTTCCTGGCCATTCCCCGGTCTCCTCCAGCGGAAGAAGAGACACCAACCCGATGAAGGAATGGGAAAGGGATGAGGCCACCGACCTGTTGGCGGAGCCCGAAGACCTGTGGTTGGAGCGGTTTGACCGGGACGGGGGGACGGATCTATTGGAAGAGAACTTTGCGGAAGAGGAGCAGGCCACCGATTTGCTCCAAGAAGAGACGCCGAGCTGGTCAGACTCCGTGGGCATGCCCGTGAAAATTGACGGGGACAGCCAGCTGGGCACAACCCTCTTAGCGGAAGAGTCCAACTTTTTTGCCTCCTTCCATCGTCTTGCGACGCATGAGGATATCGTAATGAATAAGTTGGTGTTTCGCTTTGGAAAAGATGCTTCCTCCGACTACTGTTTGTCGGATAACCCGGCGATTAGTCGCAATCATGCAGACATTATTGCCAAGGGGGGACGCTTCTATATCAAGGACCTTCATTCCAGTAACCACACCTACGTGAATGACCAACAAATTCCGGAGGGACAGGAGTGGGAGATTCATGATGGGGATAACTTCCGCTTAGGGGATGAAGAGTTTGTTGTGGAACTCTAGGAGGCAAGCATGCACATAAGCTCAGCGGTGGACACGGATTTAGGAAGAAAAGAGCAAAACCAAGACAGTGCACTTCTCAAACACGCGTTTTATCAGGGAGAAGAGATTTTCCTCGGCATTATCTGCGATGGTTTGGGCGGCCTCGCCCAGGGTGAATTAGCCAGCGCCACGGTGGTGAAGGCATTTTCTCAATGGTTTGATACCCGCCTTCCCCTTCTTCTGAAAAAGGAAGAAGAGGCCGATTTTACAGCGGACTGGCTTCATTTATTAGAGGAGCTGAATCAGCGAATCTCGAAATACGGAAAACAACGGAAAATCATGCTGGGAACGACCTTTACCGGCCTGCTTCTCTATAAAAGCCAAATGCACTTTGTCCACATTGGTGACACCCGCATCTATTACCTGAACCAGCAGGTTCGTCAGTTGACACGAGATCACACGTTTGTGAGCCGGGAGGTGCGGAGGGGGAACATGACCCCGGAGGAGGCAAAGAAGAGTAAACGACGGAACACCCTGCTTCAGTGCGTTGGGGCAAGCCGCCACCTCTTACCCCAAACCGGAACGAGCGAGCTCAAAAAGGGAATGTATCTGCTCTGTTCGGATGGCTTTCGCCATGAGATCACGGAAGGGGAAATGCTCCACTACTATAACCCCTATCGGGAATTGGATGAGGAAGCGCTCCATCGGGCAAACCAGCATCTGATTGGCCTCGCAAAGGCACGAAAAGAAATCGACAATATCACCGTTATGGCAGTTCATGTGAAATGAGGGAACGATGGCAGGAATCGGAAGCATCTTAGACGGAAAATATGAAATATTAAAGGAAATCGGCCACGGTGGGATGTCTGTTGTCTACTTAGCCATGGACCGCCATTTAAATAAGCAGTGGGCGGTCAAGGAGATCCGTAAGCAGGGGAGAAACAAGAAGGACGAGATTGTTGTCAACAGCCTGATTGCCGAAGCGAACCTGATGAAAAAGTTGGACCATCCCGCCCTTCCCCGCATTGTGGATATCATCGAACATGGGGACAAGATCTACATCATCATGGACTATATCGAAGGGGAGTCTCTGGATAATATCCTGAAGCAGGAAGGCCCCCAAGACGAGAAAAAGGTCATCTCCTGGGCCCGGCAGCTCTGCGATGCCCTGGCGTATCTTCACGGTCAGAAGCCTCCCATCATCTACCGGGACATGAAGCCGGCGAATATCATGCTAAAGCCCGAGGGGACCATCAAAATCATCGACTTCGGCATCGCCCGAGAATATAAGGAGGGGGTTCTTTCCGATACCACCGTGCTGGGAACCAATGGCTATGCGGCTCCCGAACAGTATGGGTCTCGCCAAACGGATCCCAGAACCGATATCTATGGTTTGGGGATGACCATGCATCATCTTTTGACGGGAATGGACCCCCGGCCCAAGGATTACATCTATGCGCCCATTCGCCAATGGAATCCGGAACTTTCCGAGGGAATGGAAGTGATCGTGGATAAGTGCACCCAACCCGCCGCAGAGAACCGCTATCAAAGCGCCGAAGAGCTGATGTACGATCTTCAGCATCCCGATCTGATCACGGAGGATTACCGAAAAAAGCAACAGAGAAAGCTCCGCCGCTTCCTCGTCGTTGCGGGGCTGAGCCTGGCTTTCTTGGCGGGCGGCATCGGCAGTCAGGTTTACGCGGGAAGGCTGGAAAACAACAGCTATGATTCCCTGATTTCCGTGGTGGAATCCACGGACTATGCGAAGAAGGTGGACAATTACAAACGCGCCATCGCCATTTTCCCGGCAGATCTTCGGGCCTACCATAAGCTGATTGATGCCTATGAGGATCATGGAAATTTTTCCAAGACCCAGAATGATGAACTGCTTGCTCTTTACAATGCGAACAAGGATAAGTTTGATAAGTCCTCGGAGAGTCTTTTTCAGCTGAATTATCGCATCGGAATGATGTATTTCAATTACTATTATGACGAAAACGGCCAGAGCAGCTTTGCGACCCGAATCCAAAAAGCCTTTCCTTTCTTTGAATATAACGAAACCAATCCGGAAGTGAAGGATCAATTTCAGGGGCGCAAGCTTTCCCGTTTTTATTACGATATTGCTTCCTTTTACAAAAAATATATCTTAAATTCCTCCAATGTGGTGGAGGCATCTTCCAACGAGTATAAACAGCTGTTTAAAGAGGTGGACGAGATCATGGACCTGGCTCCATCTGCGGGCTCCTATGACCAGCTGACCCTCTATAACAGTCTCTTTCTTCTCATCCATGACCAGAGGAATCTTTTGGCCAATGCCCGCATTCCGGAAGATCAAATCCTCAACTTATACAATCGCATCTTTGACAAGGCCAAGGCCATCGTGGTTCAGAAGAAGCCATCGCAACGCTTGCAAAAGGAGATCGTCTCAAATTATCACAATTACTACGAATCCATCCGAAGAAGTTACCGGAATGAGGAAAAACGGAGGGACAAGGAAAAGCAGGAGCAGGAAGAGGGGGCAAATCCATGATTGGGAGTTTAAAAATTGCGGCAATTGTCTGTTTTGTGCTTGCGGGGATTCTGCTGATTTTGGCCGTCTTCTTTTGGTTCCATGATCATATTCCGGCGGTCTATGCCGATTTATCCGGGCGACTCGCCAAGAAGTCCATCGAAGAGATTCGAAAAGAAACAAAGAAGAATCTTCCGAAGACGCGAAAGACGGGACCGGTTTCTTCGATCGATAACATGAAGGAACTGGAACTTGTTCCCACGGGAAAGACAAAAGAGGAAAAAAAGAGCCCTCCGGAGAGCGAAGAGGGCCTGGTGATGTTACAGGAAGTGTTGCTTGTGAGTACCAATGATGTAATTCAATAAGGAGGAAATATGCACGGTAAGTACAATCTTGGGAGACGGTTGGGAGCTCTATTTTTGGCCTTCGCTCTCCTGGTAAGCTCCACCGGGTTGCCCCGGTCCGTATGGGCACAGGAGCAAGGCGGAGAAAAAGAGCAGCTGGCTCCTAAAAAAGAAGAAAAAGCATCGAAGAGCCGGGCACCGCAGCCGAAGAAGGACCGCTCGAAAACGAGCGAGATCGCTTCTTCGGAAGAGACTTCGCTAAGTCAAGAGAGCGAGAAGAAAACCGCTTCCTCTTCCACAACATCGGAGAAAGAAAGCAAGGAAGAGAAACCGGCGGAAGAAGCGGAGAAGACTCTGGAAACCTTGGACCTTACGCTGAAGAAGCGGCAGATTCAGGAGGGAGACCCGACCAAAGATTCCTTGGCACAGTATCCGGCCGCCATCGCTGCATTGACTCCAATTCAGGACTTGTTTGAATCCCTTCCTCAGCAGGAGGGAGACCAAGTTACGTTTCGAATGACTACCGATGCCCACTATCAGAACGATTTGCGGGAAGGAAAAACTCCCAAAGACATTGATGGGGACCCAGCATCGGGGACATGGACCCTCAAACTGGTTGGAAAATATCGAGTCCAGGTGCGGTTAAAACGATCGGGGAAAGAAATAAAATCTCCCTGGTATTTAATCTACTGTTTGCCACAATTTGATACGAAAGATCGTATATATAACGGGAAACAGCAGGAGCTTATTAAAGCTAAGGGTTCGCCCAATGGCTACCAGTTCCAATACCGAGTGGACAAGGACCACTGGGTGAGCGATGTTCCCAAAGCGACCAACCCCGGAACCTATAAGGTCTACGTTCGGTTTATTAAAGAGAAATATAAAGATCAGAATTTCGGATTCTATTTATACCAGGGTCGAATCATACCTGCAGAAATAAAAGGTTATCGAAAGTTAAAGGCTTCGGAGGAGCAAACCTATACGGGCAAGCCTTACCCCGTCTTAAAAGAAGCAATCGAATCCCGACAAGAGGGAGACAAGATCCAATATAAGGCGGTTGCACAGGGTCAGGACCCCAACCAAGTCGAATGGGAAGACCGGGTCCCGGTACGAAGGGAGGCAGGAGTCTACACGGTCTATGCCCGGGTGATTCGCGAGTTTCATGAATCCCTTTCTTTGGAACCCGTCACGTTCACGATTCAACCGGCGGACCAGACGATAGCATTTGATGAGGAAAGCTGGAATCATCCCTGCATACAGCAATATGAACTCAATGGAACTTTCTTATCCAAGATAACGGCGTCCTCAAAAAACAATCCCTTGGCTCCCGTGAAGATCACGGTCAAGGATGTATTGGCAAAAGAAGAGGGAGAGGTGTCATACTTTCCCCGTTTCATTTTTGATGAAAAAGATAACACATTAATTGTTTTTCGGCCTTGTGTCTTGGAGGTGACTGCCACGGTAGAGGGGAGTGGCTCCTTTAAGAGAGCGGAGCTGCATAAACGGTTGAATTTCTTTGATAACTATGAAAAAGAGAGTCCTCTTATCTGGGGATCCTCTCTCCATGCAAACTATCTCTTGGGAACCAACCGGGGTACCATTAATGAATTTCGTGTAAAAAACACTGATTTCGGAAACACGGGAAAAATTCATTATGAACTGGATGAGGAAGCAAAAAAGAACGGCTACGATCTTGATGAAAACGGTCGTCTAACGGTGAAAAATTTGCCCAAAGCCGCCATGAGCCTCCATGAAAAAGGGGGAGAGGAAAAAATCACGGTCACCGCTATTTTGGATGAGGTGACGGCAAAGAAGGATGGGCAAACATATCTTCTCTATGGAGCGAGCCGAAAGAGTTACGATACAACGGTTCGTTTTGCGGATACCCCGAATTTTGAAAAGATTTTCGAGATTATCGGGCGAAGCAACCGACATGGAATCTATAGGGACCAGATCAAAATCTCTTCCGTCCTGGAGGAAGCGAAACTCGGGGAAACCCCGAAGGCCCTCTACAACTTCTGCAAGGGGAAAAACTTCAATGAGAAGGCCTTTAAAGAAGAGATTGTCTTTAATAATGAGCTGGAAAATCGCAGCTTTTGGGCCCGAGAAGTGAAAACGGGCGCGATTTTGGACCTCATCGAGCTCAAGCACGGACTTGATACGCAACCTGCGGAATTTGACAGTCCATGGGCCGTGAAGTTTGTAGAGGATACGCCGGGAGACAAGCTGAACGAGTTCCGTCAGACGGTTCTGGCAGGGAAAGAAACCTGGTACATCTATAATCCGGAAGCGACGGTCCTCTTCCGGGCTGCGGACCGAGTATCCGGGGTGGAAAGCATCCGGTACACCTACTATAGCGAGGAAGGGAAAACCCTGGAGAAGGGAACGGCATGGGTCCGCGAACTTTCGAAGGCGGAACGCGAAAAAGTTCTTTTGGAGAATTTCACCGATAAAGAGGAAGAGGCAAGAAAAGCGTACTTGAAGAGGTATCCCCATCTCTATGAAGCGAGCGTCAAGCTGAACCGAAAAGGAAAGGCAGCCACCAAGGGGTACTTTAAGCTGGTCGCAACGGATGGAGCGGGTCATGCCACCACGTATTACAGCAAACAGACGAACCGCTCATTAATCATCGACAATACGGTGCCAACGGGAAAGGACAACCAGGACAACAAGACCGAACCGTTCTATTCCAATCGACCGATTGATTATGAGGTGGAAGCTCGCGATGAATTTCTCACGGAGGACAACCCTGCACTCCACTATTCCGTGGTCATGGACGGGAATACGATGGATCCCGCTCCTTCGATGGCCATTCGGTCCATCACCGAACAGAATAGAACGGTGGGGAGAAGAGGAACCCTCCATCTGGATAGAGATGGATCCTATGTGGTACACACGAACTTTACCGACCTGGCGGGGAACAAGATGAAAGAACTGATTTCCCGCCCCTTGGTCGTCGATACCACAAAACCGGCAATCTCGGCACAGTGGGTAAAGGGGGACCGGCCCGGTCTTCGGGTGATTGTGGATGAGAAAAACTTTGATCCTCAAAAAATAACTTCCAAAGAAAGCCTCACCAACATTTGGGGAGATTCGCTTCCCTATGATTCCCTGCAAGACATGAAAGAGAGGAAGAACTGGACACAGTCGGGAGACCACTTCGTTTATGAAAAGAAGTTGGAGAAAGACGGGCGTTATGATCTGAGCTTTCACATCACGGACCTTGCCGGAAACTTTTCGGACTTTTCCATGGATTCCTATCTCTTGGATCGCCAGGCTCCCAGCCAGCCGTTGATTCAGCTTCCGGAAGAACCCTTAGAGCTGATGGAACTCGGAGGTCTCGCTTACCGATTCTACAACAAGCCCATCACCATCCGGGTGTTTTCCCGGGACGATGGATCCGGCGTAAAGAGTTTCCACTTCAGCTATAGGGATCAGGATGGCAACGCCTATTCCAAGGAACTCCCCTCGCAGGAGGTGAACCTGGAGGGTCTGAAACAGTCGGCCGCCAATGTGCAAGAACGCGGCTTCTATAGTGAGCTTACGGTTCCGATGAAGGACTGGTCGGAGATGCGAGGAAGCTTCCAAGTCTTTGCCGTGGACGGATCCGGAAACCGCAGCGAAGTCACCCGGGACCAACAGGTGGTTGTTGTGGATACCATTCAGCCCCGACTGAAGGTGGTTGATTTAGGGAAGGTGCAAGGGCAACGTAAGGGCGTGAATTACTATAAAGGATCGACCAGCTTCCGCCTCGAATTGGAGGAGGAGAACTTCTTCAAAAATCATGACAGAGTGGAAGTGGTTCCTGTCATCAATGGCGTCGCGCAGAAGCCCGTCGAATTGGATTGGCAAGAAGTGCCTTCTCAAAAGTACCGCTACGTAAGCAATCTTACCTTTACCAATGACGGATCCTACAGTTTCCGCATTCAATACAAGGATCACAGCAAGAATCCTCTGACCTTCCCGGGCAAGAAAGAGGGACAGGTCGGCTACGAGCATCCAGCCTTCGTCATTGACTCCACGCCGCCGGAGCTGACGGTTTCCTATACGGGAGGCCAGGTCCGGGGGACGGGCAAGGATGCGCAGGGAAATCCCAGAGACTATCTCTCTGAAGACCGCATTGCCCACCTGGTTGTGAAAGAACGAAACTTTAATCCGGAGGATTACAAGATTTCACTGACCGCCACGGAT
The DNA here is from genome assembly GCA_937923265.1 of uncultured Tissierellia bacterium. Classification (GTDB taxonomy): domain Bacteria; phylum Bacillota; class Clostridia; order Tissierellales; family Peptoniphilaceae; genus CALAJY01. The sequence continues at coordinate 39,043 of CALAJY010000023.1, read as the reverse complement.
TTGGGAGGAAGCGATGTGGGAAGCTCCTCGATCCAACAGGGAGAGTGGTCAAATCGTGGCGACATTCATGAGAAGACCATTCGTTTCCGGGGGGATGCCAACTACCGTCTCTCCATGGAAGGGACCGATCCCGCCGGAAATCGAGCCAAGACCTTTTCACCGGCCTTCTTTACCGTGGATAAGACGCCCCCGGAGCAACTCCATGTGCAGTTCCCGCAAGCTGTCCTACAGAAACGGCTGCCGGCAGGTCTGTACCGTTTCTATCGGCAAGCTCCCCTGGTTGTGATCTCCGCTTATGATCCGACATCGCCGATTAAGCAGTTTATTTACAATTACCGGAGCATATCCGGGCTCAGTGCGATTCACGGTCAAGGCTTGCATCGAACGGTGGAGGAAGGAAGAATTTCCTACGGTCAGGGAGGAAGGCTCGCGACCTTGACCTTCCCCATCCCCGAGGGGGGACTTGGAGCCGGAAGCCAGTTTAACGGTTTTGTGGACTTTCAAGCCGTAAACCGCAGCGGCATGCAAACGCAGTATCGGGATCCCAATTTCCTTGTCGTGGATAACATCGCGCCCAAGGCCGGCTTCCGTCTTCCCAATCCCGTGACCAAGAAAAACGGGGTGAGCTATTATGCGGCTCCGGTGCAAGTCACCCTGCCCCTGGAGGAAGCCAACTTCTTTTCCCAAGATTTTCGTCTGTCGGCCACGAAAGATGGTCAGGCACTGGGAGTGAGTCCGACCTGGTCGCAGGCCGGAGACACGCACACGGGTTCCCTCACCCTTTCGGGAGACGGTCGTTATGTGCTTTCCGCCAGCTACACCGATCCCTCCGGAAATGCCATGGCCCCATTACAGGCAGAGCCCTTCATCATTGATACCGAGATTAAAGAACCCGTGGTGACAATGAACCAAGGGGAGGGGAATGGCAAAGCCTTCGCCAAAGAGGCGAAGGGACTCATCCGGTTGGAAGACAAAAACTTCGCGGGCTATACCCTGAGCATTCATCGGAGTCGCTGGGGAAAGAAGGACGAAGATGTCACCAAATTGCTGCTTGACCACACGGAATTGGGGGATCAGGGAGGGCTCATCTATTTGAAGAATCTTCCGGAAGAGGCAGAAAACGATGGAATTTATCACCTCACGGTCGGAATGGATGACCTTGCCGGTCACCATTCACAGAAAGAGGTGACCTGGACCCTAAATCGCTTCGGCTCGGTATATGAGTACGGCAGCAGCTTGCTCCGGCTGATTTCTCCGGAACCCGCCTTCGTAAAAACAGTACCGGGAGACCTGGTCATTCGTGAATACAATCCGACACCCCTTGTGGCACACTCCCTTCTCGTGGACATTACCCGGGATGGCAAGCCCCTGGAGAAGCCGGAGGTGGACGTAAAGCCCCTGGATAATGAGAAGGTAAAGCCGGGAGAGAGCGGCTGGTATGAGTATGAATATCGAATCAAGGCCAAGAATCTGAAGGAGGACGGGCAATATAAAATCACCGTGTCCTCCCAAGACCAGGCGGGAAATACCCCGCAAAATGATGCCACGGGGGATCCGATTCTCTTCTACGTGGATACCAAGAAGCCGGAGATCACCAGTGTGACGGGCTTGGAGGATGCCATCATCGATGGGGAATCTCAGACGGTCAACTATGAGCTCTTCGATGCCATGGGACTGCAGTCTTTCCAGGTCTTTGTCAACGACAAGCCCCTTGGCGGGGAAATCAAAAATTTTGGACAGGATTCGCATAATTTCAAGGGAAGCTTCCAGCTCAAGGAAAGTGATCAGGAACAGCACATTCGACTTTTGGTAAAGGATAAGGCGGGCAATGTCACGGATACCGCGAAGAAGGATTTCAAAGCGGCATACCCCATGAACGCCAGCATCATTCTTTCCAAGAATTGGCTGGTCCGCTGGTTCTCCAACAAGCCGCTTTTCTTTGGATCGCTGGGATTGATTTTCCTCTTCTTACTCTTGGTCTTCTTCCTCTTGTTCCGCAGAAAGAAGGAGGAAGAAGAGGAGGCGCCCCTGGAGTAAAAGGGCAGAAGTGAAAGGAGCTTATCTTGATCGAAATCAATGGGAGAACGCTGGAAGAACGGGCAGAGGGGAAGGATTTTTCCTTCCTCTTGGCCGACCGGTTTCATTTTCTTCCCACGGAATACAAAGTTTTGAAGGGAAAGGAGACGGCCTTTCTTCCCTGCCTCATGATGAAACGAAACGGCGACCATATCCTTTACTACCTGACGGGATCCGCCCAGTCCATGGACTCTATGGATTCTATTTTGGATGAACGGCAACGTTTCGGGATCATGATGCACTTTTTAAAATTGATCCTTCGCATACGAGAGAATGGCTTTTTAAAGCCGGAAAAAATTCTCTTTGAAAGCAGCAAGATTTTTTTGGATCCCACGACCCTGGAGATTCAGGCCAGTTACCTGCCAATCATGGAATTTCCCTATCCTTCGGGTTACCACTATGAAACGGTGCTTCGCTCTTATTGGATTAAATACATTAATCGAAGAAAGCTGAGAAGCGATGCCTTTATCAACCTACGCAGGGACCTGGCGGATGCCGGTTTGAGTCTGCGGGACCTGGTCCAAAAAAATGAGGGGGTGAAGAGCTTCCAAAATCGGGTTGCCGCAAGGCCCGCCGAGAAAAGCGTAATCGGGCAGCTGATCGGGCAGGGAAAGGCCCAGGGCCTACGGATCGCAATCACGGATGTTCCCTTTACCATCGGAAAGTTCGCCAGCCAGCCCGGTTTCCAAATCAAGGGAAACGGCTCCATAAGTCGAACGCACTGCCGGTTCGTAAAGACCGGAGAAGGACTTATGATCATGGACTTGGAGAGCTCCAATGGAACCTTTCTTAATCAACACCGCTTGCCGCCCATGAAAGCCTATCCCGTGAGGGAGGGAGATCGGATTCGACTCTCGGATATGGATTTCCGAGTGAAATTGGATAGATAGGAGGAGCCATGAATGTAAGAGTAGTGCTAGCCGATCCCAGTGAAGACTATTTGCATCCTCTTGTCGTGAAATTTCTCGAGGTTTTTGCCGATCGGATTTCTCTGGAGCTTGTTACTGAGGAGACCTATTTTCAGGAGCTGTTTTCCACACCACAGCAGGTCTCTTTGCTCCTCGTTACTGAGGAGTGGGAGCTTCCGAATCCGGACCGGCACACCATTTCGCATCATTTCGTGCTCACCGAAGAAAAAGGAAGGAATCTGGGAGAAGGCCGAGAGGGTGTTTATAAGTACTCCAGTGTGCGAGAAATTTTTGAGGAGCTCACGGTAAAAAGTGCGGATGTTTTGCAATTACAGGGAGAGCAGCGGAAGGAACCTCAGATTATATTGGTAACCTCTGCTTCGGGCGGCGTGGGCAAGAGCAGCATAAGCCTGGGACTCTGCCGGTACCTGGCGGGGAGCCTTCAGCGCGTTCTCTATGTGGATGCAGAGCTGCTCGCTCTTTTTCCCTACTATTTGGCCAATCAGGATGTGATCAACGATTCCGAACTTTATCGGGATTTACACAAAGAAGAGGGGAACCGCTACGATGCGTTAAAGCATTGGATTCGCCAGGAGGAATTTTTTTACCTCCCACCGTTTAAAGCGGCCTTACCCTCCCTGGGCCTGTCGGAAGAGATTTTCCTCGACTTCATCCGGTCCGCCCGGGAATCCTATGAGTACGACTACATCATTGTCGACTCGGACAGCAATTTCAATGACTTCAAGATGAAACTTTTTAATCTCAGTCAGAGGATTCTCTTTGTCCTCCGACAGGATCCGGGTTCCGTTTATGCGATTGAACAGTTTTTTAAGAATGTGAACTGGAAGCAAAATGATACCTTGCTCTTTGTTGTCAATCACTTTCAAGAGGAGAAAAAGAATGCCTTTCTCGCTAAGAATTTTGGCCAGGGCATCGTTCCGACGGAGTATATTGAAGAGATTTCCGATGAGCGGCCGATTCCTCTGGAGAATCTGGTGAGCACGGAAGGCATGCAAAAACTGGCCCTGGCATTGATGTAGGAGGGACATATGGCAAAAGAGAACGCAATCATCCTCTTTACCGTGGAGCCCGGTAATGAGACTTACGATTTAGAGATTCCCTTGCAAATCACAGCAAATGAACTTTTCCTTGCCTTGCAGGAAGCCTTTCATCTTCCCGAAGAAGAACAGGGGATGAAAAATCAGTATCTGGTTTCCGAAGATCCGATGGTCCTTCTGAAAGGCAGTAAAAAGTTGGCGGACTTCGGAATCCGAAACGGCAGCCACCTATACTATTCCCCGGAACGGAGGGAATCATGAGAGAACGGTACAAGATGATCCTCTCTTCCAAGCACTTTTACCGAGAGTTGGAACTGGGAGAGAATCTGGAGCGGACGCGCATCGGAACAGAAAAAGACTGCGATGTTCGTTTTTATCAAAATCTTTTTCTGGAGAGTTTCTACCTGGATTTCTACCGGGATAATGACGGATGGACCGTGGATTGCTCGGACAATGTCTACCTCTCTCAGGGAGAGATTCAAAAGTACAAAAGTGTTACCCTCCGCCATGGGACGGAGATTTCCTTGATGAGTGAGACGAATGGGCAATGCCTCTTGCGGCTGGAATTCCTCATTGATTTTTTCTACCGAAAGGTCATTTATGAGCGGGCGGTGGATTTGAGTCAACAGACCTCCATAGAGATTGGCTGTGAGGAGAAAGATGTGATCTCCCTTTCCGGCCCTTATGTATCCAAGGATCGCATCCGCTTGGTGAAGCAGGATGAGAATCTCGTGCTTTTTCCCAAGAACGCCGGCTACGGTCTCTATGTCAATGATAAGAGGGTAAAGGACCGGGCACTTTTACCAAACCATTCGTTTTTCTCGCTGTCCGACTACTCTTTTTATTTTGCAGATCAAGTCCTTTGGACGGAAATTCGACCGGATTTGGCGATTCATCAACTGAGTTTTCAGGATTTTCCGATCAAGAATTCCTATCCCGAGTACCACCTGAATACGCGGATTCGGTCGCTCGTGAATACCAAGCCCATCAAAATCCTGGACCCTCCCACAAAGGACAAGGAGCCCCGCACGAATCTTCTCGTACGGCTGCTTCCCACCTTGATGTTGGTTCTTATGGCGGGCTTCATGATGTTCTTGGGCCAAGGCATGATCATCTTTGCCGCGGTGATGGGACTGGCGGGTTTTGTCACCGCCATCTTAACGATGCGCGATAACAAGAAGCAACACGAGGAAAAGCTGGCCCATCGAGAGGAGGTTTATACCGCTTATATCGATAAGAAGAAGGCGGAGATTGAACAGGCTCGCCGGGAGGAGCGGGAAGTCCTGGAGGACACGTATCCGTCCCAAGATCTTCTTCGGCAACGGTGGTTTCAGTTTTCTTCGTCCCTCTTTGACCGAAGACCGGAGGATGATGACTTTTTGTCCATCCGTTTGGGAACCGGAGAAGTTCCCGCAGAACGGAAAATTGAAATCAAAGATGCCGAAAAACTGGAGATTGAGGATGAGCTGGAACTTCAACCGGAAAAGTTGAAGGAACACTATGAGATTCTCCGAAATGCTCCGGTGGTCCTGAACATGAACGAGGTGGATGCGGCGGGCATCATCGGCGACTTCGAGAATCGCTACGAGCTGCTCAAGAACATGGTGCTGGATGTCGCCCTTCGCCAGGATAAGAGTGCCGTTAAGATCGCCATTGTCGCCTCCCCCGACCATCGAGAATTGGTGGAGGAATTCCGTTGGCTTCCCCACCTCTATCCGGAGGAAGACAGCTTTCGTCTTCTGATTTGCGATGAAGACAGCAAAAATGTGATCTATGAGTGGATGTATAAGCAGCTCAGTGCCCGTCAAAGAAATGACCGGCAGGCCTCCGTGATGGTCTTTTTCTTCGATCCCCTGGATTTCAAGACGCATCCCCTTTCCAAGTTTTTGAAGGATGCCAAGGACCTGAACTTCCACTTCGTCTTTTTTGCGGACCAACAGGGTCATATCCCCGAAGGCTGCTCCTACCTCGTCTTCACGGGAGAGGGTTACACGGGGCAACTGGTGGACGTGAACGATGGCACCAAGAGGGTGGACTTTCAGTTTCCCACCATGGATCCGGTTTCCTATGGGACCATCCTTCGACGGTTGGCGCCCATTTTCACAAAGGAGATTTCCCTGCAGGGCAGTCTGACGGATCATATCTCTTTATTTGAATTGATGAACGTGTTAACGGTATCGGATGTGGACCTGGCGACGAATTGGGTCAGTTCCAATGTTGCAGAGAGCATGAGTGTTCCCGTGGGAGTCAACCAAAGTGGCATCGTGAGCCTGGATTTGCATGACACGGGAGATGGTCCTCACGGTCTGGTTGCAGGAACGACAGGATCAGGAAAGTCCGAACTGCTGCAAACCTATCTGATGATGTTGGCGACACGGTTCCATCCCTATGAGATCGCCTTTTTGATCATCGACTTTAAAGGCGGCGGAATGGCCAACCAATTCCGCAGCCTCCCCCATTTGACGGGCACCATCACGAATATTGAGGGAAAAACGGTGGAACGGTCCCTGCGCTTTATCAAGGCGGAGCTCGAAAAACGCCAGCGTCTCTTTGCCCAGCAGGAGGTCAACCATATCGATAAATATATTGAGTGCTTCCGCAGGAAAGAGACGGCGGTTCCCCTCCCGCATCTCATCATTGTCGTCGATGAGTTTGCAGAGTTGAAGCAGAAGCAGCCGGAGTTTATGAAGGAGCTCATTTCCACGGCCCGCATCGGACGAAGCCTCGGGGTTCACATGATCCTGGCGACACAGAAACCCGCCGGCCAGGTGAATGACCAGATTTGGAGTAACTCCCGTCTGCGCATCTGTTTGAAGGTCCAGGAACGGCAGGATTCCAATGAGGTGATCCATTCTCCCTTGGCGGCGGAAATCAAGGAACCGGGACGTGCTTACCTGCAGGTGGGAAACAACGAACGCTTTGAACTCTTTCAATCCGCTTATAGCGGAGCTCCGGAAGTGGAGTCGGAGGAGAGTGGTCAGGAATTTAAGATCTATCAGCTTTCCATTGCCGGACAGAAGAAATTGCTTTACCAGACGAAAACCAAGGAGGAGGGAGGCCATCGCCGGAGCCAATTGGAGGCACTGGTGGAATACATTGCGGAATATTCGAAGACCATCTCCTTGGATGCCCTGTCCCCGGTCTTTTTGCCGCCCCTGGAAGAAAAGATTCCTTATCCCCGGGAAGCGGCGGCCTTTACCGAGGATGCGAAGCTTGAGCTTCCCGTGGGAGTCTATGATGACCCGGATCATCAAAAGCAGGACCCCTACGCACTGGATTTGATGCAAAATAACGTGCTCTTGACCGGATCCGCACAGATGGGCAAGACCAATTTTCTCTTAACGGTCATCCGTTCCCTTGCGGAATCCCTCTCTCCCAAGCAGGCGACGATCTTTATCATCGATTATGCCTCCATGGCCCTCACCTCGATGAACGCACTCCACCACGTCGGAGGGGTCGTGACCCAGGAGGAGGACCAAAAATTTGAATCCCTGATGAAACTGCTCATCCGCGAGGTGGAGGAGCGAAAGCAACGGTTTATTCAGGCAGGCGTGAATTCCTATCAGAGCTACCTGCAGGAAGTGGGCCAAGATCTCTCTCACATCTTCTTAGTGATCGATGGCTTGTCCGCTCTTCGGCAGGCAAGGTTCATGGAGGATGACCGACTCCTATACCTCTTGAATGAGGGGGTTTCCCTGGGCATCACGATCGTTGCAGCGGCACCTTCCACCCATAGTTTATCCATGAAGTACCTGGGAAGTTTCCAGCGTCGCATGGCCCTCTTTAATAATGATCCGGGGGAATATAACATGCTCTTCACCCATTGCCGGGAGCGGTTGGAAGAGATTCCGGGAAGGGGTCTGCTGCAAGAGGATAAGCGCTTTTTGGAGGTTCAATTCTATCGGGCGTTTTCCGGAGAATCTGCAAGCGGTTCCCGGCGGGCATGGATTGCCGAAATCAACGAGAAATATGGGGAGGAGCGGAGCATGCGGATTCCGGTGATTCCCGCCCATCTCTACGAGGAAGACCTGGAAGAGTACGTGGACCGGGAAGAGGATACCGGCTTCCACACGATTTGGGGCTTGGACTTCGAAACGGTGGATCGCTACGCCGTGGACCTTGCAAAAGAGAGTATCCTCGGCATCGTTTCTTCCGAGAGTGCGGTGAAAGTGAGCTGGATTCGCTCCATGGTTCACCAACTTGGGGCCAAAGAATCCCTGCAGACTCAGGTCTATCTCTTTGACGGCATCAATCGTGAGCTGTATTCCTTGCGGGAAGAAGCCAATGTCACGGATTACCAGGTCTCCGTCCCCGGTTCCCTCGCAGATATCGATGAGGTCGTGGAGACGGTGAGGGAGCGGTATGAGACCTATGCCCAAGGGGATTTTGAAACGGTTGCGAAATCTCCCCTTCTTGTTCTCGTGATCAACCAGATGGATTTGGTACGAAGTCTTTCGGAAGACCCGAACCAGCTGGACACCATGAAAAAGTTAATCAGTCGCTATCGGAACATGAACATCTGGATCGTGATCTCTTGCCTGGAGAACCGGGTCATCAATTACCAGGCGCCGGAGCTTCTCCGGGTGCTTCGCGATGAAGCGAACTACCTGTATTTTGATCATTTACGAGATCTAAAGATCTGTGATCTTCCTCTGAAAACCATGCGTCAGTTTGCTGCCGTGAGTGGAGATGAGGAAGCCTTCCACATCCATGGCAAGGTCGTTCACAAATTAAAGACCGTCAAGGGACGAAACCTGTGAAAATTTACAAAGACTTAACACGCGGGCTCTTGATGGTCCTCTAAACTGGTCTTGTAGTTGATAGGACGAACCGGAAAGAAAGAAACACAGAATACTTTTAGGAGGAAACAATGGGACAAATTCGTATTACGCCGGAACAGATGCATTCCAGAGCTGGAGAATATCGCACGGAAGCGGAGAATGTCAATGCAGTGATTCAGAAAATGGATGCTTTACTCAGTGCCCTTCAGGAAGAGTGGGAAGGTGCGGCTGCACAGTCTTATGCAGAACGCTTTAATGAACTTCGTCCCGGCTTTGTAAAAGCTGAGGAATTGATCAACGAGATTGCAGCTTCGTTAGACCAGACGGCAGAGACCCTGCAGTCTACCGATGAAGAGATTGCCAGCGCCTACCGCGGATAGTGGGATAGGAATCCTCCCTTCTTCGGAAGGGAGGATTATTTCTTCTACACCGCTTTCTTTGTCCAAGAGAAATTGATGGGAGAAAATTTCATGAAAGAACAGTCTGTCAACTACGAATTTATCAATAATTCAGAAGCGGGAAATGATTTTATCGTTTCTGTTGGTTTTTTAGGGGGAATGACGACAAAGATCTTTCTAATCAATGAGGAGAAGGCATTTCAATCAAACTTAGCTTTTGGCGAGTTTGTAGTGGAGTATCTTAAGATTCTTCTTCCGGAGTACGATTTCGATGTAAATGTGATGCAAAACTACTCGGCGCTTTGCTATAAGGTTCCTAAGATTGACCTGATTGACTCCATGCTTCGGATTCAGGAAGCCCTGATTCAGACCGAGTGGGAGGAGAAAGCCTTTCGCTTTATTAAATCGGAATTATTAAAAAAGTTTCGGGAAGATTGTAAGATTCCCACCTATGTTGCCTATGAGAGGGCAGTAGAGTTTGCTAATTCCAATAAGTCTTACACCTTGGAGAAACGGGAAGCCGATTTAACCAAAATCACCTATGAGGAGCTCTTGGAGTGTCGGAACCAGCTTTTAGTCGCTAGGAATTTTTATTTTTGCTGTTGTGGAAATACGGAACATTTAGACAAAAGCAAATTATCGACCTTTTCTTTCGATGACAGGGATTGGTCGGTTACCCTTCCTATGATGGATGTTGACCCCTATTTAAAACAGGACATGATGCACCAGGAACCGGATATGGGGGAGTTTTGCATAAACATTATCACCTTTGATTTTATCGATGTGAGAGTTGCCCCCCTCCTGAAATATTGGTTTCTTGCTCTATATCAACAGTTTGCGGAAGTTCCCATTTTTGTGATTTCTGTGGATGAAGCAGATACCAGCCTTATTTGCATGGAGGATGACTTTGTTCTCTATAAAGAATCCTTCCGAAATCCTTTAAAAGAAGAGGTGTTTTACCGTATTCGAGATGAGCTTTTTGCACGTTATCTGCAGGAACTCCGGAATCATCCGGAGATTTACACCGTGGAGTTTGTCGGCCTCATGGCAAACGGGGTGAATGTTACCGAGTTCTTATCCTGGTGTTGTCAGGCTTCCTATGAGACCTATCTCGCATTTTTCAGAGATTTTGACTCTAAGGTAACCGAAGCCGTTGTAGTAGAGAATAAAGAGATGATGACAGGCGGGAAATAAAAGGAGAGGATCAGGCATTCTTATCTTCTTTATTTGTTGGGCGGCAAGAGCCCGTAACTCTTTGGAGACTATGTTTTGCTCCAAAATGGAACTTTTAAAAATGATGTAGTCGCAAATATTCGGATAGAAGGGTTTCGTTGCCGTATTTCTATTTCATTTTGCGGGTTGAGTGTTCTATGTGATAATCGACGATTTTCGAATTATTATCTACAAGAAAGGAGTTTTTATGGCTAGCAGTGGTTCCATTCGTTCAGAAATTGATGCTAAAAAGGGCGAAATCAAAGGCTGCCAAGGTGAAATCAAGGCCCTTGAGAAGGAAATTGAGGAAATGAGGGAAATCATTGGTAACTACAAAGAGTGTAAAGGTGATTTTTTGGATCAAAGAAATCAAGATAAGGAGGAAATGGCGAAAAAACAGGAGGAGTTTCAAGGCAACGTGTATGACTCTCGTTACCAGCCACTGATTGAAAGACACAGTTCTTCTTATCATGGTATTTTGACCGGGCTTGATCTTGATGTGTTCTCATTAAATCAAGAGATCTTCAAACGGCAGCAACAAATTCGAGCATTGAAACAAAAAATTGTCAGTTTAGAAGGAGACATTAATTCTTTGGAAGCAGACTATGACGCAGCAGTTGCAAGAGAAAAGGCGGAGGAAGAAGAGCGGCGGCGAGCGGAAGAAGAATATTAACTTTAAGGAGGAAGCGGTGACGTTAAAATTGGTTCTACCCAAGGCTCAAGTCGAAATGATTCGCCAAACAAGCGTGCGGGGGCTGTTGGAAGAACTTCAAAAGGAAGCAGATTGCTTGGATTTATCTTCATCGGAAGAAATTTCTTTCCTACCGGTACATGGGCTTTACGACAATTTTGAAAAGAGCATCTTCCTAATCTCGCTTTTTGTGAATAATACGAGTCGGCCTGTGAATGAAATCGATGGGGAACTTCATCTATTTCTACAAAGAGAAGGCGTTCATATTGCGGGTTTGCAAGTACAATTGCGAAAAGAATTTATTGGTTGCTTGGGGCCCAAGGAAGCGATGATGATTCACTTGAAAGTTCCAACGAAGGGACTTCATAGGGAAGAAGCTTTTGATGGAAGCGAGTTTATAGATAGCTTCCATAATGTTCATGTTGGATATGCAGATGTGTTGATGCCCCCTCAAACAGATAATGGATAAGAAGACGCTTCATTGACGATTGGACAAGATTCCGTTCAACGCTAGACGTTCACGATTTCTACTACGCTTCCCATCAACAGCACAAAGGAGGAAATCTTTGTGCTGTTTTTTTGTCCTTCTGTTTTTTATGGTCGAATGATCGTACTTACGAATTTACAAAGTCTTAACACAAAGCCCTTTTCTTCTTTTTTAAACTGGTGTTGTAAAACATAACATTTTTAATACCGAACGATTTTATGGAGGAAGAAATGGGACAAATTCGTATTACACCGGAACAGATGCATTCAAGAGCAGGAGAATATCGCACGGAAGCCGAGAATGTGAATGCGGTAATTCAGAAGATGGACGCCCTTTTGAGTGCCCTTCAAGAAGAGTGGGAGGGTGCAGCAGCACAATCTTATGCGGAGCGTTTTTCGGAACTTCGACCCGGCTTTGTGAAAGCGGAAGAATTGATTAACGAAATCGCAGCTTCCTTAGATCAAACGGCAGAAACTCTACAGTCTACGGATGAGGAGATTGCCAGCGCCTATCGCGGTTAGTTGGATGGAGTGCCTCCCTTTCTAAAAAGGGGGGCTTCTTTCTATCTTTTTTTCTTTGTTGCATTTTATTGGCATAGCCGGAGGCGGATGAGACGTTCAATGAAATGAGTTCTTCGGAAGGACTCAATGTCCGAATACCGGAAGCATTCCTTCTGATACGGGAGAAGAACAGCGAGTAAGCGATGCCACCGGAAATGAAGATACGTAAAAAATATATGGATTAAAGGAGAGAAGCATGACAGAAATAAAGATGGATATCGATCAATTTCTATTTGCGGTAGCAGGTATGGAAGAGGGCGCAAAAGGAATCATGGAAACAACCTTTACGTCAGACACTCTTGTTAAGCTGGAGGGAATGTCTGAAATGAATGAGGTTTTGCGGGCAGGTAATGAAACGAGGAAGACTCTGCAGGAACTATTATTGAAAGATACCACCTGCTTAAAAGCGGTTTCCTATACCTGGGGAAGAGAAGATATCAGCCTGGCAGAGGCATTTCGGCAAGTTGGAAAGACAGAAGAAGCTTAAGTTTATCAATCGATAGAAAATGGCACACATCGTTCATGAAAGCCGGTAGTCTTCGGTCTTTGGCTTATCGGCGAATAACGATTCAAAGAAAGACAATTTCAGGAAGAAACGATTTATTAATTTCGTCTTATTTTAGCGAAAAGGGAACGAAGGAATCGCATCTATAGTTTTCGTGAGACCGCTTATTTAAGAGCAGGCCTTTGTAATACCACCCTAAGTTAGACGATTCTTACTCGTTTATTGTCCATATTGTTTCGTACTGTTTGTTGGAAAAGCAGACTCTGTAGATAGTGGCCACCATTTTCGAAATAGAAGGCACTTGACAGGGTTAACGTGGATCATAAGATGCGAATTCCTGCTTTTCATCAAGAGGCCTTTGATAATTTACAAAGACTTAACACAGGGCGCTTTGAAGGTCTTTTACACTGGTTTTGTAGTTGATAGTTGGAAAACAAACTTTAAATTTTTAGGAGGAACCAATGGGACAAATTCGTATTACACCGGAACAGATGCATTCGAGAGCAGGAGAGTATCGCACTGAGGCAGAAAACGTCAATGCCGTGATTCAGAAGATGGACGCTCTTCTCAGCGCCCTTCAGGAAGAATGGGAAGGAGCCGCTGCACAATCTTATGCAGAGCGTTTCTCGGAGCTTCGCCCCGGTTTTGTAAAGGCGGAGGAATTGATTAACGAAATTGCCGCTTCGTTAGACCAGACAGCAGAAACTCTGCAGTCTACCGACGAAGAGATTGCCAGCGCTTACCGCGGATAGTTGGATGCAGATCCTCCCTTCTTCGGAAGGGAGGATTCTTTCCATGGATGCATTTTAGAAAGTAATGCTTTGACCGGCGGTCGGATGAAGATAAACAACTATCACTAAGAACAAACGATGGAAAGCAAAGACAACAATTTTTCTTGCGTTGCACAGGGAATAAGCTGCGCTCTTAAGCGGTGCCGGTAAAAGAGAAAATTCGGCAGCGAATAAGGCGAAGGGGCTCTTTAAAGTAATAATATCTTTCATAACTCTGCTTACTTCTATCCGTAGAGATGCGAAGCAAAATAGGGAAGCAGTTTAATATGAATATAGAAGGAAAGGAGTGGATCGAGTGGCGGAAATAAAATTGCGGGCGGAAGAGTTTATACCGAGTGTTATTGGAATGGAAACAGGAGCAGAAGCAATTACAGATCCTCAGTTTACGGTGGAAGCATCTTGTCAACTCAATGGAATCAATGAATTAAAAAACTTAGCGATCGCTGGAAATGATACAAGAACGACATTACAGGAATTATTAATGAAAGATGCACAAAGCTTAAAAGCGGTTGCCCTAACGATTGAAAACAAGGACACAGGGTTAGCTAAGGCGTTCCAAGAGGCGGCATCCTTGAGCTTTAAAAGCTAATAATTAGAAAGGAGGAAATGATGGCAAATTTATTATTGGATGTGGCAGAAGTAAAGCAAGCAATCGAAAAATTCAAAACGATGATTGAAGAATCTCAAGGGATGCTGGAAAACGAAGCGATTTCCATAGATAATCTTTCCGGCTCTGAGTCTTACCAGGGAAAATATGCGGATTGTATCAAAGCGTATTTAAAGCAAGGCGGAGAAGCGGGAATAAAAGTTTTATATGATGATATGGACCAGGCTAAAAAACTGCTGGATCAAGCGCTCCGGGCATATCAAAACTTTGAATCCTCCGAGCATGGTAAAATTGGTGCAATAGTCCTTGATATGATGAAATCGGCAATCACTTTTCAGGAGCAGTCATTTAATGGACTTGTTCCTACGATTAGTACGATACAAGGAAGGGCAGGAAAATATATCTCTCCCACGTCGATAAATGCCGATACGGTTAACTCCTCTTTCTCTCTTTCGCGAGATACCCTCGATAAGGTGAAAAGTGACTTGGTAGAAGCGGATCAGGCCGCCTCCCGAGCAATCCAAGAAGCCATTGATCTGTTTAATGAGGCAAAAAATTTATTTGGACAGATCATGGACTGCGTCTATGGAGGCGGAGCCCCAACAGTTGAGTCATTCGGCTCATTAGCGAATCAAGAATGGTATCAAAAAGCCATGAAAAAAGTGGATACCAAGCATTTGGACAAAATGATTGCCGATAAACTCGAAAAGAGTCATGAAAAATTTGGCACCGCGGCGCAAGCCGGACACATTTGGGATCCCGTTATCGGAGACTATATTATTGCAGAAGCTAAGGTCGGGGAACTGGAAGCTTATGCAAAAGGCTCGGCAACGGGCGGAGAAGCGGGATTTAAAGCGGCCCTTATCGATATGTATGGAGACTACAAATCCAAATTTTTGGATCTTCATGCACAATTTCGGCGCTACTATGCGAAAGGCAGTGCAAAGTGGGGGATGAGCGAAGACTATTTCGGATTTGGAGCGGAAGGAGAGGTCGGCGTCTTCAAGGCGGATGCTTCGGGAACGCTTCATATTGGTGATTTCAAGCTTGCGGAAGCAAAGGCGAGTGCGGAGATGCTGACGGCGAAAGGAGAAGCCACCGCACATGTGGACAAAGATGGATATGGCAGGATTGCGTTAACCGGAGAAGCCACACTTGCGAAAGCGGAAGCATCGATAAAAATTGGAGGTATCAAGTATCCCGAATACAATAAAGAAAAGGATACTTGGGGCTCCAAAGATCTCTTTTCCGTCAGTGCAAGAGTTAATGCAAATGTTGGAGCGGATGCAGGCTTTGTGTATGAAAAGAAAAAAGTTGCTTCTTTAAATAAATATGTAGATCTTGCCACGGAAGAAGTATCTGTCGACCTTTCTGCGGAAATTGGCGGAGGAATAAGTGTTAAAGCCCCTTGTCTGAAGATCAAATATGATCAACTTGCAATAGATTTATGGCATTCTCTGACAAACTAGGAGGCAAAAATGGCAACACCGTTGATTGATGCAGAAATCAAGGCACGAAATGAATTAGTGGAAACCTATCAGGGGCGAGTGGCCCAAGTACAACAAGAACTCAGTGAGATGGAAAGCATCATAAGCGATTATGAACGGTGTTTGGAAGAACTCAAGGACCAGGAGTGGGAAGACCATAAGGAGATGGCCCGGGATTATCCCCACTTTATCGGTAACGTATATTTCAAGAGGTACCGTCCCTTTATTCGGGAGCATCGGTCAGCCTACCATAAAATTTTTCGAAGCATTCATTCCGATATTGCGGACTTAAAGGAAGAAATGCGGAAACGAAGAGGGGCTATCATGCATTATCAAGCACGGCTTACGGGGTTAGATCTTGAAATTTCAAGCTTAAAAATGAAGCGAGACCTGGAAGAAATGATGGAAAAGTAGATCCGGGAAGCATGAATTTACCTAATTTTTATGAAATGTTAACAAGCTGTCGAACTTGTGAATCAGCAAAGCATTTTCAAGAGATGCCGAGCATGCAGGAAACCGATACAAAGAGAGAGTCTTTGTATCGGTTTTTTTGCAGTTGAGTGCGTTCTACCTTTTTTCTTTCCTCCCTTTTCATCGCCTTATCACCGGATGGCGAGGGCCACCGCCTTTCTCTTTGGATAAGAAGTCATGCCTAATTTACAAAGACTTTACACAGCTTCCGGTTACGGTCCTCTAAACTAGTCATGTCAGTAATCATTGCTTTAGAACGTCAATCATGCAGATCAGGAGGAACCAATGGGACAGATTCGGATTACGCCGGAACAGATGCACGCGAGAGCGGGAGAATATCGCACGGAAGCGGAAAATGTCAGTGCGGTGATACAGAAGATGGATGCACTACTGAGCGCCCTGCAGGAAGAGTGGGAAGGGGCTGCTGCCCAGTCCTATGCGGAACGCTTTCATGAACTTCGCCCCGGCTTTGTAAAGGCGGAAGAATTGATTCAAGAGATCGCGACTTCTCTGGATCAAACAGCAGAAACCCTGCAGTCGACCGATGAAGAAATCGCCGGTGCTTACCGCGGATAGGTGGATGAGAATTCTCTTCTCCGGAAGAGGGGATTTCTTTTCCACCGGTGATGCCGTTGCCAGGGAGCGGAAACGGCATCGTCGCCTATCAGAAAAGGAAAGGAGGGAAGGATGGAAAATTTGTTCTTGGATATGGCAGCTGTTCACAATCAGATTTTTGACTATAAGCGGCAAATTGGAAAAGCGCAAACCAATCTGGTTCGAGGGTTTCTTTCCGTGGCAGATTTTTTAAGGTCTTCGAATTACCGGGGGAAGTATGCGAATGCCATTAGAGTCTATCTTCGAGAAGGCGCGGAAAAAAGCATCCGGCTTCTTTATCAGGATTTGGACAGGGTGAAGGACAAACTGCGAGCTGCCTTCGAGGTCTATCACCGGTTGGAACCGAACCTGAGGGGGAAAATCGAAGAAGAAACGCTATCTATGATGATCCAAAGATTGCAGCGTTTAGAAAATGCGTATGATGAGCGGGTGCAACCGCTCCAAGCCGCCCGCAGTCGAGCCCGGAAATTCATTTCTCCGGACCGCGTTTCGAAGACCCTCGTCAATCATTCCTTTTCGGAAACGCGAGAAGAGTTGAAGCAGATCAAGGAGGATTTGAGAGAGGCAGACCAAACCGTGAAAGGCTTAATGGGGGAACTTGCTTCCGACTTGGCGAAGGACCGGACTCTTTTCCATAAGGTAATGGACTGTGTTTATTCCGGGAAGGGACCCTCAGCCGCATCCCTGGAGAGCCTATCTAAGCAAGGCTGGTATCAAAATGCTGTAAAGGATACGGCATCGAAAGAATTTAATAAACGCTTGTCTGAGGAGCGAGTGAAAAAGCTGTTTGAGATTCCAAAACCTTTTACGAAAGAGGTACATGTTTGGGATCCCGTCTTCGGCGGGAAATTTGATGCGGTATCCAGCTTCCGAAAGTTGGATGGCGTACAAGGTTTTAAGGATGGGATTTGGTCGGCTCACGGGGAAGCTGCCTTGGGTCAACAATCCGCCAACTACCATTCGGATTTTTTGGATTTTAACGCAAAGACGAGAGAGCTCTATGCGAAGGGGCATGCAAAAGCGGGCTGGAACGATACGCTGAGAGGCTTTGAAATAGGCGGAGAAGCCGGCTTCTTCAATGCGGACGCTTCTGCCACTCTCCACTTTGCGGATTTAGCAAAAATCGACGCAAAAGCCCATGCAGAACTGTTGACGGTCGGCGGAAATGCCGCTTTTCATTGGAACGATGCCGCGGACTACAACGGACTGAAGGCACAGGGAAGAGTCTCGGTGGGAAAAGTAACCGGTTCTGCAACGGGAAGCATCGCAGGCATCGAAGTGGCCCGGGCAACAGGAGAAGCCAGCATAGCGACAGCAGATGGACATGCCATCTGTGCCTTTGATGACAATGGCTATGGAGAATTAAGCCTTGGCTACACCCTGTCCGGTCCTTCGGCCCAGGGACACGCAAGTATCGGGACAGGAAAGTATCCGGTGGTGGATCCCAATACCGGCGAAGTTACCAATAAATACCTTTGGGAAATCGGAGGTTCCGTAGGGGCCGGCGCGGGCACCTCTGCCGGCTTCAGCTTTAAAAGGGAAAAAGTTCGTTCCCTCACAAAATACCTGGACATTTGCACCAATGAGGTTGATATTCAGGGGAGTGCTCTCCTCGAGGGAGGCCTCCATGTGAAGCTACCGGGGCTTCATGTGAATTGGAAAAAGCTGGGACGTGACATCAAAGAAGGATTCAGAAAAATCGGAAAGAAATTGAAAGACTTTTTTACCGGAAAGTGGCTTGCATAAGAGATCCTTAGCAAAACTTTGTCTTTGATTGGAAATGGAAGGACCAACATGGCGGCTTTATTATTAGATATGGAAGCAATCGGAAATGAAGTCAATAATGCGGAGGGCCAGATGGATGACGCACAGGAACTTTTAACGAACGTCTATGTTTCCGTGGTAAATTTATCGAATTCGGATTGCTATCAGGGGGGGATATGCAGAATCTGTAAAGTCCTATCTGAAGAGTGGCGCGGCGAAGGCGATTGCTATCCTCTTTGATGACCTCGATCAGGTGAAAGAGGAGATGGAGAAGGTACTTCGTACCTATAAAAGCTTCGAAGCCTCTCCTAAGGGAAAGGTGGGGGAGAAGGCTCTGGAAAACTTGTCCATTTGCTTGACAAAGAGAGAAAGGGAGTTCGAGGCGCTTCTCCCTTCCTTATACAAAGTGCAAGGGGAAGCTTCCAAGTATATTCAGACCAGTTCCACGAATGCGCAAGAGGTCACCGATTCCTTTACAAAAATAAAAAAAGAGCCTCACCAAATTTTACGTGATTTGGAGAATACCGATCAAATTGTGAAAGGACATATGGGGGAACTTTCTTGTCTTCTTCGGGAAGCGACTGGCCTTTTCCGCCAGATTATGGATTGTGTATATGGAGGAGAAGGACCCTCTAAAAAGTCATTGGAAAGCTTTCGAAGATTACACGGATATCAGACAGCAATTCAATCTCTCCACACGAAGCATTTGCTGGCAATCGCCAAGAAAGACTTGGAAAAGTCAAGCTTTTCGATATTATCGCTGTTTCAAAGGAGCGGGGTTTGGTACCCTTCCTTTGGAGGCGTGTATGTTTTCGGGCGTGTGCTGGAAGAGAAAGAATCCTATTGGAAAAAGAAGAAGGGAATGCTGGAAACAGGGGACATTAACGCCAAAGTGCATGAATTTGGGAAATATCATTCCGAGTATTTCGATGCCAAATTCAACTATTTACAAGAGTACCAAAACAGAAAATCGAGGTTTGGATGGAGCAGGAATTTTTTGGGCTTTGACAATGAGTGGGAGCTGGGCGATGAAAAAGCAGAAAGATCGGCGGTACTTCACTATAAGGACTTCATCGCTTTGAAAGGGAAAGCGAATCACAAGAAAAACGTGATTAGCATAAAAAATGATTTTCATTTGCTGGATCCCAATGGGTATATTGGTTACGATCAGAGAGTGAGTTATACTTCGACGGAGGATTCCGTATCGGGGGACCTCAGTGTTTTTGGTCTGAAGATAATGAAAGGGAAAATGAGCGCAAAGGGACCCTCCTATGATATTGAAAATGTGAACAAACTCTACATGAATGGGGAGTCTGAACAATTCCTCGGCGCGGGAGTCACGGCTGGGGAAGCGAAAATTTCCGGAAGCATCGGTTTGGGGAAATATACATACACAGACCCGAAAACCGGAGAAAAAACGGAGAAAAAATTTTAGGGCTCAACGGTCAGGGCGGCTATTCTGAGGGAGTGGGAGCACATATTCATTCCACAACAACGAACATCATGCCAATCAATCGGTATTTTAATTTAGCGGCACGCGAAATATCGGCGGATTGTTCTTTGGAAGGTTCCTTTGCAGGTACGGTTAGCGTGCCTTACATCACGGTAACTTGGGGGAATGTGCTACACGATGGTACGGATTGGCTTTTAAAAAAGGTTTATTCCGAGTAAACAACCCCCAATGGCGTAGGGCAGATTCATGGGTCCAAAGGAAGAAATTGAGAAAATCGAAGGAAAATGAACTTTCGAACCCTGTGATTCTGGGTATCTTATAAATGCTCAGCGGCTTAGTTCGGAAGATGATGTGTTTTGGAAAAGAATTACCATTTGTGAGGATCCGCTCTCTTCATTTTCCACAGAGAAAGAGAGACAAATACAAAAGACGAGAACGGCAGAAAGAGGAGGAAAAGAATGACGGTTAAGGCGGTTTTAGCGAAAGCACATGAGGAGCTACGGGACAATCCAACCATCCAGCATCAGCTGACGGAGATTCAAAAACTTTTAGATACCCGGGAGCTGCCTATGAAGGAGAACACGATTAATTTTGTTTCCATCCAGGGAATCTACGATGCCGATAAAAAGAGCATCTTTTTAATCTCTTTGTTTATTAACAACATGACCCGGCCGGTGAATGAAATTCATGCGGAGTTGCGCCTCCATCTGGAGCGAGAAGGCGTCCAATTGGCCACCATCACGCTGAATTTTGGAAAAGAGTTCATTGGCGTTTTGAACCCCCAGGAAGCCATGATGATTCACCTGCAGATCCCTGCAAGGGGACTGCAACAGGATGAGGAATCGTTCTATGGCGACGAATTTGTGGGCAGACTGGAGGAAGTACGGGTCACCTTTGCAGATGGAGAAGGGGAGGACGCAGGAAATGTTGAGGAGACAGAAGAATAGGATCCTCCTCGAATTCGACGATATCGGGAATTAGAAAGAAACTCCCTCCGGGGAGTTTCTTTTTTTGGAAAGGGGAATTTCTCAGGAAAAGAGACATTTCGGATTTCTCCTTTATCCCCCCTTTTGATAGAATGAGGCAGGAGGTTTTTATGCGGATTATCTGTATGGGGGATGCACATTTTACGAGCATGAAGTGGCGCAGTGAGGTCATGCGAAAGATCAACCGGCGCTTCTACACGGAGATGTTTCGTCTCTTTTTTGCTCAGGAGGGAGACCTCTATCTTTCTTTGGGCGACCTTACCCATTTTGGAACCCTTCGAGAATATCGTGATATCTACCGGATTATTCATCAGACAAAAAAACCGGACCAGCGATTTGTTCAGGTTGTTGGAAACCATGACCTCCTGACCATTGGAAAAGACCGGTATCAAAAGCTCACGGGACAGGCCCTCTACTGGAAGGAAGAGCAGGACAACATGGTGCTTCTCTTTCTGGATACCTGTCGTGCCCTTCATCCCGGAAAAAAATCCGGTCGGATGAACCTGCAACAGGTGGCCTTTATCCAGGATTCTCTTCGGGAAGCCAAGGACCGTTTTGTCCTGATCTTTGCGCACCACCCGCCCCAGCGTGTGGAAATCATGGATGATTTGGGCAACCCGATTCCCAATCGCACCCTGGAAGACGTGTTACAGGAGCGCCAGCAGGGACGAGGTCTTTATATCAACGGACATTTACATAAGGACCGATTCGAAGCCATCGATCGCTGGGGTCGCATTCAATTTAATGACATTTTGGACGAGCCCACGGTTCGAATTCTGGAGATTCTGGAGGGCCGAGTTACCATGGAGACGCAGTCTCTGAGTTCCCCGAAATACCAGTGGTTTTCCCAGCAGATTGCCCAAGGGATTCTTACTTTTAAACGAACGATGAACGATGAGGAATTTGCAAAGATTCGCGATCTGGAATTCGGCATGACGGAAGGGGATCGGTTCCGTGTGGACCCGGTCAGGGTGACGCGTCATCCCTATTACTCGCTAAAAAAGAAAAAATAAGCCCAGGAATCCCGTCCAAAGACGGGATTTTTTCAGATAGGTCGGGTATATACTTCAGGGATGCGTGGTTTGAACGCTGGAAAGGATAAGCCATGTTTGAAAATGAATTTATAAAGAAACAGTTGCAGCATCGTTCCATTCGGGAATTCAAAGAGGAAGCCGTGGATCCGGAAAAGCTGTCGGCGATCCGGGCCGTTTGCATGAGAACGGCAAGTTCCAATGGATTACAGCAGGCTTCGGTCATCCGCGTGACCGAACCTTCCCTTAAGAAGAAAATCGCAGAGTTGGGTGGCCAGAAATACATCGGTCGGGCCCCGGAACTCTGGGTCTTCCTCTCCGATGCACATCGCAATCTCGCGCTGGCAAAAGAAAAGGGACTCTCAAAAGAGCCGGGATTTGATACTTTTTTACAAGGTTTTACCGATGCGATTCTTATGGCACAGAATGCGATGAGTGCCCTGGAATCGATGGATTTGGGGGGCGTTTTTATCGGAAGCGTTCTGGGGAAACCACAGGAGCTCATTCGGCTTCTTCATCTCCCCGCGGGGTGCTTCCCGGCCCTTGCCATGATTTTCGGAACGCCGAATCAGGATCCCCAGCGGAAGCCGAGGATGGGGGAGGAGCTTCGAATCTTCGAGAACGCGTATCCGTCTTCCATGGACTGGCTGGAAGCCTTGCAATCCTATGACCGGGAGATGACCCGGTATGCCGATCCGAGAACCCCGGATACGCCGGCAGATCCCTTCACCGACCAGGTGGTGAAGAAGCTCGAGGGAATGGTTTCGGACTCTCGGACGCCCCTGGATGCCATCGCAAGAAATGGCTTTTCTTTGGGACAGAAGGAAGAGTAGAATAGATGAAGAAGGAGAAGGAAGAAGATCTTCACAAGGCGTTTCAGGAGCGGTCTCCCCACATCATCGGGGAGATGAGGTGGAGAGTACATAGTGTTCTCTTACCCTTCGTTTGGGAGCGTGGAGAGGTACATATCCTTTTTCAGCGACGGGCAAAAAGCTTACGACAGCAGCCGGGAGAGGTGAGCTTTCCCGGGGGCAGGGTGGAGCCGGGAGAGACCAGCCAACAGGCGGCACGAAGAGAATGCCAAGAGGAGCTCCTTCTCCCTGAGGAGGACATCAGCATCTACGGTCCCGGGGAGATTCTTGCCACGCCATCGGGAAGACGAATCGATTCTTTTATTGGGGCCCTGCCACACTATCAAGGGACCTTCAGCAGGGCGGAGGTGGATTCCGTTTTTACCGTTCCCCTTGCCTTCTTTCGACAGACGGTTCCGACAACCTATGTGAACCATCTGCGATTGGACATGGCAGAGGACTTTCCCTATGGAAAAATTCCGGGGGGAAGGAACTATCGGTGGGAACTGGGAGACTATCCCATGGTTTTCTACCAGTACCGGGGCGATATCATCTGGGGATTAACCGCCCGTCTGATGCAGGCAAACATGAAACTGATCGACCAGTATGATTTGGAGGGCTGGTTTCGTCGAACAGGGGATTTTAGAGATCGGTGAGGGAGGCGAGACAACTGAAGCTTAAACTTTTTCAATATATTGACGATGTCATTGACTATAAGCAGACGCTCCGTTTTGAGATCGAGGAAGCAAAGAAGGTGTTAGACCAGGCCTTTTTATCGATGTTTCAACAGAATGAGTGCTTTGTAAACTACACCTCTCGGATTAAAGAGGATGCCAGCTTGAAGGAAAAACTCATCCGCCAGAACTTCATGCAGCGGTACCAGTCACCGGAGGAGACCTTTGATCATATTTCCGATGTGATCGGATGCCGGGTGGAATGCCGCTTTATCAATGATGAGGAGATGGTTTATCGGGAACTGTTTCGTCACTTTCCCCGTCAGCGGTCGGATGGCTATTATCAATCGGATCGAGATCCTCGCTTGGAGTTAAAGCTAAGCGACCGCCAACCCCAGTCACAGAAAAATGGCTTTCCCTCCTATCGGATTGATGGTCATTTTTTGGGAAATCGGGTGCTCAATTTTGAGCTCCAGATTAAGTCCATTGTCAATGTGTTCTGGAATGAGATTGATCATAAGATTCTCTACAAGAATTACAACTATGTGGTGACGGAGAAGTTCGTCCGGGAAATCATGTCCTCGATTAAGGGAGATTTGAACATCATCGATAAACAGATGCAGATGGTCTATGAGCACCTTCGGCGCCTGGATAACAGTGCCCTCAAGGATCCCTCCCTTCAGATCCAAGCGATGATTGGTCGCATGATCCAGGACATCTATGTCGTGCCCCTTCGGGAGAGTGAGGGCTATGTTTTTGACTTTCGCCCCTGCATCGATCTTTTGACCGAATTCTTGTTTGCCCGGGTTCGCTACGAATCCCGAGAAAATTTCGCAACGGAATTCGTTCGCATCATGGAAGAGGCGACCCATTCGAACCATGAGTTGGCCCTCTTTGGAGAGATGATCTATTTTGATCCGTCCATTGATTACCATAACCAAATTACGGAGCGGCTGGGCAGCCGGCTGGAGGAAGTGATCAACCAGGATATTCGGTGGAACCTGCTGATTCACATCCTTTTTGACTTGAATCCGGAGGCGGCGCCGAGAAATCTGTACCGCAGCTTTGTGGACTATCTCTATTTTCGCCTGATTCATACCACGCGGACCTGTCTCCGCCAGCATGACTATGCGGCAAAACAGCTGGACATGATGGCGGACCTCTTGACCGAGGCGGCGATTGATTATTTGATGGACCATTTAGAACCCGAAAAAATGACCCTAAAGGGGACAAAGCGCTACGAAGAAGGACTCTGTCGATTGCTGGAAGAGTCTCCCCAGGACCCCGCCGACATGGAGAGTCTGCTTCATAACTTCCGCACTTTGTACCCCGGGAAGAGGGCGCAGGGTTCCGACCTTCCCTTGCTGCAGAAAGGAGCCGAAGATGACCGTTCTCATTAAAAACACAACGGTTCTGACCATGGAGGACTCGGGAAGAATCCTTCCACATTACAATGTTCGCGTGGAAGGAAACCGGATTGCCTCCCTTCGTCCCACCCGGGATCATGAAGACGAAACCGGGATCACCGTCGTAGACGGAACGAACCGGATTCTCATGCCGGGATTGATCAATGCGCACACGCATTGTGCCATGAGTCTCTTTCGGAACTATGGGAACGATGTTGCCCTGGAGGACTGGCTGGAAAAATACATATGGCCCCTGGAGGCTCACCTGGGCAGTGGGGAAGCACGAGCCGGCGTTCGTCTCAATATTTTGGAAATGCTCCTCTCCGGTACCACCTGCTATGTGGACATGTACTATGAGATGGAAGCCGAGGCGAGGGCCGTCTGTGACATGGGAATTCGGGCTGTCCTGAGCCGAGGCATGTCGGCACCCGATGATGACGGCTCCCGCCTCCGAGAACAGCGGGAACTCTATGAACGCTGGCAGGGACAGGCCGAGGGACGAATTTCCGTCATGATTGGGCCTCACGCAGTGTACACCACCAATCCGAACTACCTACATACTCTGAAACAGCTGGGAGACGAGCTGCACATCGGCTTTCATATCCACTGTGCGGAGACCCAAAAAGAGGTGGCAGACTGCAAAAAGTACTATGGAATGAGTCCTGTGGAGTTGTTTGACTCGGTGGGGATGCTGAAGGAAGATACCCTGGCAGCCCACTGCGTCTGGCTCAGTGAAAAGGATAAGCAGATTCTGGCCGCACGCAAGGTAAACTGCGTGTATAATCCGGCCAGTAACATGAAGCTTGCCAGCGGATTTATGCCCGTGGAGGATTTACAGAATCGGGGAATCACGGTCTGCTTGGGAACCGATGGGGCTTCCTCCAACAACCGTCAGGACATGTTCCGAGATATGATGCTGGGTTCCCTTATTCAGAAGGGCTATCGGCAGGATCCGAAGGCGGTCTCTGCGCGCAATATGCTCCGGATGGCGACGGTGAACGGTGCCAAGGCCCTAGGCATGGAAGATTGCCTGGGCCGAGTGCGAGAGGGCATGCTGGCGGACCTGATCTTGGTCGACTTTCACAATGCCCACCATTGCCCGCAGGTGGAGGATATCGAAGCAGCCCTGGTCTATTCCACCGCCGCTTCCGATGTCTGCATGACCATGGTAAATGGCAAAATTTTGGCACGAGACGGTCGGCTGGAGCATTTTGATGCGGAGGAGATTTACGCCCAGGCGCAGGAAGCCTATGAGACGCTGATGAAAAAGGGGGGGCAAGGTATGAGTCTGGGAATCGATCTTGTGGAGTTACGGCGCATACAGGCCTTGATGGACCATGCGCATTGGAAGGAACGGCTTTTTAACCGGGAAGAGGTTCAATATCTGGACGACCATCCCTCCACGGAGACGGCGGCAGGGATGTATGCGGCAAAAGAGGCGGTATCGAAGGCCCTGGGGACGGGAATCGGCCTCTTAGGTTTTCGGGACATTCAGATCCTGCACCACCCCGGTGGACAACCCTACGTTCGTCTTTCTCCTCGAGGCAGGCAGCTCGCTCGGGAGAGAGGCATATTCCGACTGGATCTTTCCATCAGTCACAATGGCTCCTATGCGCTGGCGATGTGCCAGGGAACGGAAGACGGGCCTTTAGACACGGATTGGCGGGGGAAGCTTCCCTTTCAGAAGGAATTGGACAGCTCCCTGTTAAAAAGGGACCGAGAGGGATATAAAACGCAGTATGGAAAGCTGGCAATCCTGGGCGGGAGTCCCGGCATGGCCGGCTCCATCTGTTTATCCTCGCAGGCGGCATTGCGAAGCGGCTGCGGGATGGTTTACACCTTGGTTCCGGAGCCCATCGCCTCCGTTTGCCAATACAAATTGACCGAGGCCATTGTCAGGACCCTTCCCGTGGGAGAGAGTGGGGGGCTTGCCCCAAAGAGCGTGGAGGCTTGTCTTCAAGCCATCTCCTCCTGCGATTGTCTGGCCATTGGACCCGGCTTGGGCCGGGCCGAGGAAACGGGAGATTTTTTGGAAGCCCTCCTACCTAAGGTGAAGCTCCCCCTGGTCATCGATGCCGATGCCCTCTATGTCCTGGCACAGCGGCCAAAACTCTGGGATCGGCTTTCCGGTCGAATCGTGATTACGCCGCATGAGATGGAGATGGCCCGGCTCGTCCGGGAGCCCATCACGGAGGTTCGCAGGCAACGGACGCAGATTGCGGACCATTTTTCGGAAGCCAAGGGAATTTATGTGGTTTTGAAGGGGGCGGATACCGTGATCAGCAACGGCAAGCTTCACTACCTGAATGCCAGCGGGAACCCGGGCATGGCAACGGCGGGATCCGGAGATGTGCTCACCGGAATCATTGGGGCCTTTATTGCCTACGGCTACCAGTTTATGACGGCCATTCGCCTTGCAGTCTATGTTCACGGTCTCGCGGGAGATTTTGCCAGAGCCAAGCTGGGTGAAGACGGCATGATTGCCGGAGATCTGGTGGAACAGATTCCTTATGTCTTGCAGGAACTTCATCGCCATGTGGATCAAGAGCGAGGAGGTCTTTTGTGCCAAGAATAAAAAGAGGGGATATCTACTATGCGGACCTGAGTCCCGTGGTAGGCTCGGAGCAAGGAGGAATACGCCCCGTTTTGATTATTCAAAATGATATTGGGAATAAATACTCCCCGACCACCATCGTGGCACCGATTACTTCGCAGACGAATAAAAATAAGATGCCTACCCATGTGTATGCGGGAGCAGACACGGATTTGCCAAAGGATTCGGTCATCTTGCTCGAACAGATTCGAACGATTGATAAGAGACGGTTGCAGGACCGCATCGGACATTTTTCAGAGGATTTGATGGGGTATGTCGGCCAGTCGATTATGGTTTCCGTGGGGCTAGCACGGAATTAGAAGGGTTTGAAAATGATTACGATAAAAACAGAAGAACAGATAAAAGGAATGAAGGAAGCGGGAGTGATTCTCTGCAAGACCCATCTGGCAATCCGGGAGATTCTTCGCCCGGGTCTCACCACCCTGCAGGTCAATCAGTTTGCCGAGGATTTCATGCGGTACAAAGACTCCATCCCCGCGCAATTGGGCTATGAGGGCTTTCCCTTTGCCCTCTGCTGCAGCGTGAACGATGAGGTTTGTCACGGCTTTCCCAACGAACGTAAGCTCGAGGAGGGCGACATTCTCTCCATTGACAACGTCGTCAACTATAAAGGGTATCTGGCGGACTCCTGCTGGTCCTATGGGATTGGAAAGTTGAGCCCAACGGATCAAAAGCTGATGGAAGTCACCGAGAAGGCGCTGTATCTGGGCGTGGAAGCCGCCCGGGTGGGGAATCATCTTGTGGACATTGGGGCTGCCATCCAGCCTTATGTGGAAAGTCAGGGTTTTTCCGTGGTTCGCCAGTTCGTGGGTCATGGAATCGGCACCGAGATGCATGAAGACCCGCAGGTGCTACACTATGTCACCAAGCGAAGAGGGGTTCGCCTCGTGGAAAACATGGTGATCACGGTGGAGCCCATGATCAATGAAGGCAGCTGGGAAGTGAAGGTCGATGATAATGAGTGGACCGCACGGACCATCGATGGAAAGAAGAGCTGCCAGTTTGAGCATACCTTTGCCATTCGTAAGGACGGACCGGAGATTCTTACCGAGCAAAAGAACACGAGTCTCACTCCGGAAGAACGGGAATGGATTCGATCGAGGAAATTATGACGAGAAAATCTTGGATCATATCGTTAGATGCGTTGGGAGACCGGGACAGCGAGATTTTTGAGAGTCTGCCCGGGTTTCAACGTCTGATGCGAGAAGGGGCATATCTTCCCCACATGCGGGGCGTCTATCCCAGCCTTACCTATCCCTCGCACGCCACCATTTTAACGGGACGGAGCCCGGATTCCCACCGCATTGTGAACAATCGACGCTTTCAACCCGGTGACCAGCCGGG
This sequence comes from uncultured Tissierellia bacterium, assembly GCA_937923265.1. Lineage (GTDB taxonomy): Bacteria > Bacillota > Clostridia > Tissierellales > Peptoniphilaceae > CALAJY01. The sequence goes on along the minus strand of CALAJY010000023.1, from coordinate 10,273 downwards.
AGAGTGGTTCTGGTTTGAGAAAGACATACAGGGGGATACGCTCCTTCGGGCGGCCAAGCGTGCGGGAAAGAGGGTTTCTGCCTTTTTATGGCCCGTGAATGCCGGGGCAAAGATTGCGGGAAATGTTGCGGAAATTTTCCCGACCCGGCCCTGGCACAACGGAAACCTCCGCGTGCTCATGAATTCGTCTCCCCTTCTTGCCCTTCGGATCCAACACCGCTTTGGTCGACTTCGCAAGGGCACCCGACAGCCGCAACTGGATGATTTCAGCATGGAGGGGGCCCACTATCTCTTGGAACGAACCAATCCGGATCTTTTTCTCCTCCACCTCTTGGATGTGGACAGCAATAAACACGCCTATGGGACGAAGTCGGACCAGGTGAAAGAGGCGATCCGGCGGATGGACCGGAGGGTGCAAGAAATTCTCTCCTGGAGAGAGCAAAGGGAGGATCGGGACAATATTGATCTCATCTTTCTCTCGGACCATTCGCAAATTGACACACCCATTCTTCTCTTCCCCCTCAGTGACTTTGAAGAGGAGGGAATCTTGGAGCGGAAGGGCAACCGTGTCCTTCGCTATCGCTTTATTCCGCAATCCTGCGGGGGATCCTGCTATGTGTATCGGAACCCGAATATTCCCACCGAGGAGGCCATGCAGGTGGAAGAGGAAATGCGCGTCTATTTGGAAAAATATGCGGAGGAGACGTCGGGCATCGAACATGTGTATTTTTCGGAGGAACTACGCCGGGAAGGATCCGACCACAAAGCCTTTGCCCAGCTGGAGGCTTGGAGAGGCTATGCCTTTAGCGATTTCTTCCGAGGGAGTCCGGGGGCGGCCTTTGAAAAGGACCACCACAAGGCCAATCATGGTTTCCATCCCGATAAACAGCGATATGATGCCGTCTTTTTTGCCCTGGGACCGGATTTTCGCGTGGGAATTCGTGAGGAGGCAAGGAATTCCCTCCTCAACATCGCCCCCACCATTGCCAAGGTGATGGACCTTCCATTAAAGGGGGCCACGGGGAAGCCCATTTTGGAGATTCTCCGGGATCATGTGAAACAGAAGACCCCTCCTTCCCGGGGGAAAGAGGGGCTGAATACCAAAAAGAATACTGCTTACCGGCCTTCCGTGGACATCGATGACCTATGTTCATAACGGCCCTGTTTTAAGTCTTGGAAGACGAAGTCCGGAAGTACTTTTTCCATTGCATCGAAGTTTCCTTCGGTGCAATTTTTTCGTACCGCACTGGCGGAAATCGCAATGCCATCCGATCTGAGGCGGGGAAGAATCCGAAGGGTTACCTCTCCCACCTGTTGGAAGACCCGGTCCATGACCCGGTTATAGGTGTTGGTGGAGGCGCTAAAGGGCTCCTCTCCCACAAAACGGTAGCGGATTCCCAAGGCGGGGGCAATGTGAAGAGCAAAGATGCGGGCATCGAGGCCGGCCTGGACCTCGGTCTGCTGGGAGTCCTCCCTCAGAAAATAGTTGGGGAAGGTTTGGGATGAAATGAGATAGGGACCCGTTTCCCGCACCTGAATCCGCGAATCGTCCCGGACGGCTCGGAGGAGCCACCGTTTCCGGTCTTTTGTGGAAAAGGCGGATCGGTCCTCGGAGACGATAAAGAGGTAGAGGGCCTCCACTTCCTCCAAGGCACGCTGAATCAGGGAGAGGTGTCCCCGGGTGAGGGGGTTGGCGTTGAGCACAATGGCACCGATTTTTTGCGCGGTGGGAAAGGCACCTTCCTGCAGGTTCGCCAGATAGACGGGGAAGGAAGCTCGATTTTCCATGAAGACGGGTTGGGGAGTGCCTCTCTCGATTTCGTGAAAGCCCAGGGCCCGGAAGGCTCCGACCGCAGCGGGTTTGGTATAGACAAAGACGGTCCTGGGACCCTGCTCATACACCAGAGAAAGGAGACCGGAGATGAGCTCATGAAGGGTGGCCCCCCCTTTTTCCTCATCCGATACCGCGATACATTTTAAAATATCTCCATCAATCGCACCCGTGGCCACAAGTTGACCCTCTCGAAAAATTCCGTAGATGGGAATTCCCGAAACCGGGCGAAGGCCTTGCTTCTTTAACAGAGAGAGCCAGGCTTCCCGATCACGCGTGGATTGTTCGGGGTAGATTCGTTCCATCCTCTTCTCCTTTCCATCGCCCTAAAAGGTGGGTGATCACAAAGCAGTCGGCAACGCCACCGCTGGAAATGCCCTGCGATACATAATACCGGCTTAGCGCTTCCGCATGGGCAAGTCCCTGCTTTTGCACGCTTTGATGTACGTCTTTCAGTTCTCTTCGAATCTTTCCGGCCTCCTCCTGAAGGAGTCTGAGCCGGCTCAGGGAGGATCGCTGAATCGTTGTGGTGTCGTCGATTCGTTCCAGCAGAGCGAGGGTAAGAGAGAGGTCCTCCTCCCAGTCCTCTTCTTCCACAAGGGTCATGATCTCCCGGAAACCCGTTAATGGGAGGCTCCGCACGTCTTGAATCCCCCGGTGGATTCGTTTTTTATAGTTGTCATCCTCCCGAAGAGGCCCCGCCAGGGTCATGACCCGGTCGGAGAGCCTGTCATAGGGAGTCGAATGGGTCCAGGCATGGGCCAGAAAAAGGACCAGGAAGAGCAGGCCTTTATGCGTGTTTACCCCACCCGTTGCTTCAAACATCCTCTTTTCCATGACGCAGCCATAGCGACGGAGGAAAGCGAAGCTCGTCATCTCCTCCCAGGGACAGGAGCGGAGGGATTTAAGAAGACTCTCTTGGGACTGACAAAAATGCCGGTAGGTCATATCGTTATGGCTGCCGTTGGAAGCCTCGGTGACGCAACCAAACGCGAGCCTCCGATGCAATTCACGCTGAATTCCTTCTCCTAAAAATCGGAGAAAAGGTTCGATTTCTCTCATGCTCCTCCTCGATATCGCTTTCATCATCATCGTTAACTGTTATACTATATAATATGAAAAAAGATTACTCTTGGAAAGGAAGGGCATATGAAAATACAGAAAGAGAGTGTTTGCGGCACTTTGCAATCCAATGATTGCACCATTCGTCTCACCCCCGCAGAGAGTTGCCAGGTCTCCCTGGATTCTCCCGTTGCCTATGAATTCGGCGACCAGATTCAGGAACTGGTGAAGAAGGTTTTACAAGAGGAAGAAGTAGAGAACGCCTCCGTGGCCATCGAAGACCGAGGGGCCTTGGACTGCACCATTGAAGCGCGTCTTCGCACAGCGATTCGGAGGGCACAATGAACAATTTGAGAAGCATGCTTTTTATGCCCGGAAACAATCCGGGAATGTTGGTATCCGCCGACCAATTGGGGGCAGATGCCATTATTTATGATTTGGAGGACGCGGTCTCTCTCGAAGAAAAAGACTCTGCGAGAGAGCTGGTGAAAAATGCCCTGATCAATTTAGCGTTTGAGCATTCTTTTGTCACGGTCCGCATGAACCCCATCGATTCGCCCTACTGGCAGGATGATTTGGACGCCATTCTTCCGGCAGAGCCGGATGGAATTGTGATTCCCAAGGCTTCGGTAGAGGCGGTCCAGACCGTAGAGAAATACGTCAATGATTTTTATGATAAACAACAAGTCAAAGAAGAGGATCGCACCATTCGCTTTCTCCTCCTTATTGAGGATGCGGCCGGCATCATCAATGCCGATAAAATTGCCGCCTCCACCAACCGGGCGGATGCCCTCCTCTTAGGGGGAGAAGACTACAGCGTGAGCATGGGTGTGGAGAGAACCGATGATTCCAAAGAGTTGGAATACGCCCGCTTCCGCCTTGCAACCTGTGCGAGAGCCTTTCATTTAGATGCCCTGGATACTCCCTTCACGGATATTAATGATGAAGAGGGTCTTAAGAAGGACACGGCCTTCAGTAAACAGATCGGTTTCAATGGCCGGTTGGTCATCAATCCCCGTCAAATTCCTGCCATCCACCGCATCTTCACCCCCAGCCAGGAAAAGATTGAGGATGCCCAGATCGTTCTTCAAGCGGCGGAGGATGCGAGAAAGAACGGCAAGGGAGTCTTTAGCTTCCGTGGAAAGATGGTGGATAAACCGGTGATTTCCAGAGCGGAAAATTTGGTGAAGGCAGCGAAGGAATGGGGGCTACTATGAAAAATATTTTAGGAAGAGAAGGGGGAGACCGCCCCTTTGAGGGAGTTCATGCCCATCCCGGCAAGAACCCAGAATACCAGGCAAAAAACAAAAAAGCGGAGAAGGTGGAGGATTGGGGCAAGCTTTTTAACCGGCTTCCTTTAAAAGACGGCATGGTCATCAGTTTTCATCACCACATGAGAAACGGAGATTTCGTCCTGAACAAGGTCATGGAAGAGATTCATAAGAGAGGCCTCAAGGACATTACCTTGGCAGCAAGTTCCCTTTTTCCCTGTCATGAACCGCTGGCGGAGATGATGAAGGACGAGACGGTTACCACGGTCTATACCAGCTATATGTCGGGGCCCGTTGCCAAAGCAATCAGCAAAGGAGCTTTGAAGAATCCCGCCTACATCACCACCCACGGCGGTCGTCCCCGCTCCATCATCCAAGGGGAGCTCAAGATTGACATTGCTTTCGTGGCGGCTCCCGCCGTGGATCCCAGCGGTGCGATTTCCGGCTCCGAAGGGCCCAGCGCCTGTGGCTCCTTGGGCTATGCGGTTGCCGATGCCCAATACGCAGACGTGGTAGTTGCGCTAACCGATCATCCCGTTGATCAGGTGAAGAAAGCCGACATCGAAGCAGGTTGCGTGGACTATATTTATGTCATGGACCAGATTGGCGATCCCACCGGCATCGTCTCAGGGACCACCAAGGTGACCAAGGACCCCATCGGTCTTCGAATTGCCAACCAAACCGCCCGGGTCATGGATGCCCTGGGTCTCATCAAAGACGGCCTATCCTTCCAAACGGGGGCGGGCGGAACCTCCCTCGCGGTTGCGGCAGAGGTTCGCTCCCTGATGAAAGAGCGGAACTTGAAAGGCAGCTTTGGCTGCGGCGGAATCACCGGCTATTTTGTCAACATGTTGGAGGAAGGGCTCTTTGAGGATCTCTACGATGTGCAGGGCTTTGACATTGATGCCGCAAAATCGGCGGGGGAGAATGACCACCACCACAAGATTTCCGCCGACCTCTATGCCAATCCGGACAACCCCGACCATGTGGCGGGAAAATTGGATGCGGTCATCCTGGGTTGTTCCGAAATCGATCTGGATTTCAATGTCAATGTTACGACCGGCTCGGACGGCATCATCCTCGGAGGATCCGGTGGCCATGCCGATACCGCAACGGGAGCCAAGGTATCCATCATTACCACCAAGCTCTTCAATGCAAGAATGGCGGCGGTTGTGGATTCGGTTCGTACGGTGACCACGCCCGGAGAAGCCGTGGATATTCTCGTGACCGACTATGGTGTGGCGGTCAACCCGAAGCGTCAAGACCTCATCGATAAGCTCAAAGATTGTAAGCAGGTGGAGCTGAAAACCATTGAAGAGCTTCACGATAAGGTTCTTTCGTTTACGGGAACCCCCAAAAAGCGGCCTCGGTCCGGAAAGCCCATCGCCTATAGCGTCTACCGAGATGGAACCATCCTGGATACGGTCGACAAGGTGGAAGAGTGAGTCATCCCCACTTTGCCCAAGGAGACCAGCCGAGCTTGCTCCAGGTCTTAGACCGGAGAGAGGAGCGACAAACCCATATTCGGGAATTATTACAGGGAGATCCTCGTAGGCTCCTGGTCATGCTTACCTTAAACATCCCGGGACCGGTGAAAAACAACTCCTGGATTCGGGGACTTGCGGAGGAGGGAAGAGAACTCTTTCGACAAAGCTGGAACTTTCCGCTTGCCTTCCCTCAGGAGGATGTCAAGCTCGACCTTCCGACCGGTCCGGAAGTCTACTGGGTTCTTGACGGAGGGGAGGCCACTCGTCTCAAACGATGGACGGTCGGCTTGGAAGAAAAGAGCGATCGGTCTCGGATTTTTGATTGGGATGTCTATACGCAGCAGGGCCAGCTGAGTCGACAGGACGTCGGTTGCTCGGAGCGGAGTTGTTTTCTTTGCGGAAAGCCGGCTAAAATTTGTGCTCGCTCCCGAGCCCATACGGTGGATGAGATGCTGGACTATCTGGAAAAATTGATTTTTTAAGTGATTGTATTCAACGAAAAAAAGCCCCTAATCCTTCGAAAAGGAAGGTATGGGGGCTTTTTGTATTTCCGTTAATTTACTGTATTTTCTGTGGGATGAAAGAGCTCCTGATATCGACTTTCTGCGCCTAGCTGTTTTGTCTGAAAATGAGAGAGAGGAATCTCCGTTTTGCAAAGAAACTGAAGGAAAGGGCGAATCTCCTTCTCTTTCACGGTGATGGAAAAATAGTCCCGTTCTTGCCGCACTTTTGGTGCCCAAGGGCTTTGCCGGAGTTTTTCCCAAAACTTCTTCTTTTGAGAGGAAGCCACCCCTACTTCATATTCCAGCTTTTGATATTGAGAAATATCTTCCTCCAGAATCTGTCCCCCTTGGAGAAAGAGAATATGACTGGTCATCCGATCGATCTCACTGAGGGTATGGGAGGAGAGGAGAATGGTCGTTCCTTCTTGATACAGTTCTTGGAGGAAATGGCGAACTTGAATAATGCTATCCGGATCCAAGCCGTTTAAAGGTTCATCCATGAGGATAAATTTGGGATGGTTGACGAGGGCCATGGCCAAGAGCAGATGTTGTTTCATTCCCAGAGAATAGTTTGCCGTTTTCTTCGTTAGGTAAGGATGAAGGCCCAAGCGGTCTGCCAGTTCATCCACTCGCTTTTCCTCCACTTTTTGCAAATGACACAGATATCTGAGATGGTCATAGCCACTCAGATAAGGATAGAGAACCCGATTGTCTTTCATATAGGAGACCCGGTGAAAGATGTTTGGATTCTTGTTTTGCATCCCAAGAATTTCGATTTCACCCTTTTCAAAGGGAATCAGGTTCATCAAGCAGTTCATTAAGGTACTCTTTCCTGCCCCATTGGGGCCGACCAGAGCGACAATCTGGGCGTCTGGAATCTCAAAGGAGCAGTTTGTTAACACCGGATGCGTTCCATAACTTTTTGTAAGTCCCTTCACGCGAAGAATCATTCGCCCCCTCCTCCTTTTTTCAATAAACAAAGCTTTTCCTAATCATAAGATAGATAATTATTTTTTTTGAAGCTTATACTGTCAATAAATAACACAAGAAGCAGAAATATTTCTTTCAAAAAGAAAAACGATTTCTAATAAATTCTTTTTTACCTATAATGAGATTAAGAAAGCATTTTTACCTATAATGAGATTAAGAAAGCAAATGAACGGTTGGAATACGCCAAGATTGGGGAGGGGGAAGCTTGTACGGTAAAGTATTCGGGAACGATTTATGGATAGGATGCCGGGGATGATATGAGATAATACAATAAAACCTTTTTTTGCTCGTCTCTTCAGCTTTCTTATGTTTCTTATCCATTTATTGGCCTTTTTCTGAGAGAGGAAGTTTTCCATGATTCGATTTGAATTTTTAAAGATTCTAAAAAAGAGACTTTATCTTTTTGCCTTCCTGTTGGTCTGATATGGAAGTTTTTTTCGCTCAGAAAATGGAATTACGTTAAAAAGTGAGTTTCCGGTATGTGTGGGCCTACTCGATCGCTTGGCACAGGAGAACGGCTGGAAGATACGAATGGCAGAAGAACAGGAGACCGCTTTGAACCGGAGTCGGGACCAAATCGAAGGGGCCTCAAAAGAAATGAACCGGGATTACGGAAAATTAAGTTAACAGGTGAGGTCGTTCTGGAACCGGTTTAATCAGCAGGCACCAGGCAGCCAAGCATTGAACTTTCCACTGGTAAGTTCCTCTTTTCTTCAAGACCTGGAAGCCTTCGTTTCAAAATATGATGTGAAACAATCCCGGGAAGACCGAGAGACGATTGCCTATACCAAGGATCTCTATGCGGCTTTTGAAAAAGCGGGGGACGTCTCCTCAGCAATTTGTGGAAGGAGAGGGAAGAGGATGCGGCGATTTGTTTTATCAAAACCATCCATTGTATTTTGGTTTCCTTCCTCTGCTTATGCTTTTTGGATGCACTCTTTTTTGTCAGTGGGAAGAGCATGAGGGGGGGAAGCCACGATTTCCTTTGGGCCCAGCCAAGACCTCGTTGGTCGTTTGTTTTCGCTCGCCTATTGGCATTGAGCGGAATAGCCCTTCTTTATTGTTTCTGTATCTTTATATTTTCCCTTCTCCTGCCTTGTTTCGTGGGAGGCTGGGAAGAACTGTTTTACCCCCTTCCGGCCTACCTTTTTCATCGTCCGCTATTCCTTTATCTCCTCCTTGCGGCAGGACTTTTTCTTCTGTTTTCCCTTCTTTTTATTTCTCTGGGCCTATGCTTTGGCTCTATGTTTTCCAGAAAAAGCGCAGCTCTTTTTAACGATCTCGTTGTTGTGATTTCTTTTTTTGCGTTCGTGAGAAGAGCGAACAGTAAGCTTATGGAAAATTTTGATCGATGGGATCCTTACCGACACTTGCTTTCCTACACCACACGTCTTAACGAAGGCATGCCGAGTAGAGGACCTGCCTACCCGCGGATAAAACTCTTTTTATAACCTTGCTTTCTATTGGATTTCTTGTCGTTTTGGCCGTCGTTCTTGATCAAAAAATAGGAACCGGGAAATCAATCACCAAAGAAGACAGCCGTTACACGGGGAAGGCATGGGAAAATTTAAAAATTTGGCGAAGTTCCCATGTGGCACTTATCTTTGGGCTTTCCTTCTTCTTCCTTGTCGTGCAATTTTTTCTTCAATACCAAGATGTCCATCGTTTCCAGGAAATCTATCTGACAGATAATTTAAGTCGATTTCGTCTGGAGACGCTTTTGGAAGATACTCAGGGAATGGAGTCGGCCGGTTTGAATTCGGATCCGGGGAAAAGATTCTTTCACCGGAAATCAAGCAGTAGCCATCCAAGCGTATCTGAAAAAAGAAAAAGAGTTACCCACCCTCTTTAAACAAAAACAGGGTGACGACTTCTATGATTTATTGCGGGAAGGAGTGACTTTATTGGAAGGAGAGTCGGCGCAGATGGCTTCCCCTGTACTAGCTCCGGAGTCCCTTCTTTTAAAGCCACAGGACTTGGAGCGGGGGAGAATAAGCAATTTTTCTCAGCAGGTGAAGAAAGAATTTCGTAAGAAGGTTCGTCAAGCAGGACTCCGCCCTCTTCTGTTTCACTACGACCAGACTTTGACGCAATATGATCGAATGAGAAAACCGGGCGATTTACAGCAAGCTTTGGATCAACAGCTTGTCTATGACCTGTCATCTCCGGTCCTTCTTTGGCGAATGATCTGATTGGAGAATTTAAATCTCGTCCTTTTGCTCCGCTCAACCTTTGTGTTTGCCAGCGGCTACTTTTTGGAGCGGGAAGGGGGAAACCACCTGGCCCTTCTATACACGCAACCGATAAAACTCAGAGGTCTTTATATTAAGAAATTTGCGGTTGGACTCGGCTGGAGCCTGCTCTATTTTGGAGCCATGATCCTCTTTTTGCTTCTCATGGGCTTGGCTTTTGATCCGAGAGGAGTGATGGGCCTTCCCCTTCTTCGCTATCTTGTGGAGCTGGAAAATCCAATGACGGGAGGAAATTTTTCTGCCAGCTATGATTGGATCTCACTGGGGATCTTCTTGCAGGAGAATTTTCTGCTTTCAGTGAGTCAGGTAATTTTTGCATATAGCTTTTTGACCATGGGGTCCGTTTTTTTAAAAAGCGATTCTCTGTCTATGTTTGCTTGGCCCTATTCTTAGGAGGCTGCGGTCTGCTTCTCTCGTTTTTTCCCTCCACGGCAGCATGGAAGCCCATGGCCTATTTGGATCCAGAGAAAGTGGTAACGGGTGATGTTCTCATCCGGAACCACTGGGTAGGATCGAGCCTGGGGAAGGGGCTTGTACTTTTTTCCATCGGGTCGATTTTCTGCTTTGTGCTCGGACTTTTTTGTTCCCATCGATCGGATGCATCGGATAGTTAAGAACCATAAGAAGGAAGGAGCCGGGAAACTCGCTCAAAGTGTCTCTGCCTGTTACGGCAGATTGTCAAATCCAATGACTTTACAGAAAGTGGCATGTTTTTATATAATATTTAGACAGAAATTTTTTCCTGCGTTAAGCTCCGGTAAAAAACAATCAAATATGCAAAAAAGATTTGACTTTGTTTCGGAAAGACTTTATACTCTTACAGTAACCTTTTTAGAGGCCCTATGGTCAAGCGGTTAAGACATCGCCCTTTCACGGC
>CALAJY010000022.1 GCA_937923265.1 uncultured Tissierellia bacterium | reverse complement strand
CCCGGTTTTTGCCATTTCCCAGGGTGCCCCGCCCCTGGGAAACCTCCGTTTTTTGCCATTTCCCAGGGTGTCCCAGTCGGCGGAAGTGGGACACCACGAAATTTTCTTTTTCAGCGAATGCGCCTTTCCCCGTATTCTCCTTTTCCATCCCCCCGCCTCACTTTACCCTGGGTCATGATCCCGGGTCTGGGGACGAATTGAAAAAAGATAATAGATGGCTATTAATAAAGTCTATAGGATTTTGCCTAACTATTTTATAATTCGCTATTCATTCCATTCTTGGGAATCTCATAGTAAAATTATCGGAATTCTATCAATGAAAGGAGAAAAAAGATGAAATTAGGTGCTTTAGCAGTGACTCTGGTTCTCTTTGCCTTTCTGATGTTCCTCACCAGAAAGAAGCTGAATTTTGGAACGAGAACCCTGATTGCTGCAGTCTTGGGTATTATTGTGGGCTTTATTTTCAAAGGCAGTACGGAATACGTTAAAATTTTTGGTTCCATTTATGCGAACCTTTTATTCGCAATTGTTATTCCTCTGCTTTTCACTTCAATTGTCAGCACGGTGGTTTCTTTGGAGAGTATCGAAAAGATTCGTTCCATTGGAGCCAAGACGCTGGGAATTTTGAGCTTGCATAATGTCCTCGGATCATTAATCGGTTTGGTGTTGGGGGTTCTCTTCAGCGTGGGCGCGGGAAGTGAACTAACCCTGCCCGCAGGAGCGACCGCCAAGGAGGTTCCTCCCGTAAGCAAGGCCATTGTGGACTTTTTCCCCAACAACGTGATTGGGAACATGGCTGATGCGAAGGTTGTACCGGTCATTATCTTCGCCGTTCTTTTGGGATTGGCGATTCTACAGTTGCAGGAGCGGGGAGAGGGCGAGAAGGCAAAGCCCTTCCTGGATGTGATTAACTCCGCCGCAGCCGTCATCTTCCGCTTCACCGGTATGATCATTGACTTTACGCCCTACGCGGTGTTAGCCTTGATGGCCAATGCAGTGAGCCGGACCGACCTGGGCAGCATGATGCCCCTGATTGTGGTATTGATTCTGACCTATGTGGCTTCCATCTTCCATTCTTATGTGACGACGGGAGCGCTCCTGGCCCTCTTTGCCAAGGTCAATCCTATCAAGTTCTTCAAGAAATTCTGGCCGGTGCAGCTGATTGCTTTCACCACCCAGTCCTCGGTGGGATCCATTCCCGCTAACACGGAGTGCTTGAAGGATAAACTGGGAGTCTCCGAGAAGATCGCCACCTTTGTGGCTTCCACCGGTGCGAATGTGGGCATGCCGGGATGTGCCGGCTTCTGGCCTGTGCTGTCCGCCATTGTTACCATCAATGTGATGGGCATCCACTATTCCATTGGTCAGTATGCTATGCTGATCCTGGTGGCATTGGCCGTGTCCCTGGGTACCGTTGGGGTTCCCGGAACCGCCACCATCACCACGACCGCCGTGTTCGCAACCATTGGTCTGCCCGTAGAAATGGTCGTTTTGATGAGCCCCATCTCCATGCTGGCCGACATGGGAAGAACCGCAACCAACGTAACTGCTGCCGGTTCCTCCGCTGTCATCGTTGCCGCATCGGAAGGCGAATTGGATCGGGCCAAATTCAATGAGTAAGTAAAACAACGAGCCTGAACCAAGATTCATCGGGAAATCCCCTCTATTTCGTTTATTAACGAGATGGAGGGGATTTTTTGTTTGGTAAATTTTGGAAACCGAATCATGAATGGGGCAGGGGTAAAGTGGAATGGTCCAACAAGCGAGCAGCAAAGCGGTGAGCGTTTGGTTCACCATTCCATTCGCAAAGACTTCCCATGCGACGAGTGCGGAGCACGAAGACGAATGGCAAGAAGTCGACTGCGGGGAAAAGCGAGCAAGAAGCCAAGGGAAAAACCCTGGCTATCCGGAGAAAGCGAGCAAAAATTCAGGGGTAAATCCCTGAATAATGGGAATAAGCACTGCAAAAATCCAGACCCCGCCCTTGGGAAAAAAGTGAATCCAAGCGAATCAGCGACAGAGCAATATTTTAGACTTGTAAAAGATTGAGAGTGGATCATGATCCGGTTCTAATTTTTTTGTGTGGGGGAGAGTCCGGGCGGCGTCAATTGCGATTCGGTCTTATCGATTTTCTTTCGAGATTCGCTTCAAAATAGGTATGTATGTAAACGGCGGTAGTCAAGACCGCCAACCATGATGATTTTTAAGAAAGGGAGGAAGTTATGTTATTAAAAGATAAAGTGGCCGTGATCACGGGAGCAGGTTTCGGTTTTGGAAAAGAGACCAGCAAGCTGTTTGCTTCCGAGGGTGCAAAGATTGTTGCCGTGGATTACAATGAGGAATCGGCGCAGTAGACCGTGGAAGAGCTCAAGAAGGGCGGGGCGGAAGCCATTGCCGTGAAAGCGGATGTGTCCCAACCGGATCAGGTGGAAAATTTTATTAAGAAGGCCGTGGAGGAGTTTGGAACGATTGACATCCTCTTTAACAATGCGGGCGTGTTCAAGCCGGGCACCGTGGAAGAAACGGAATTCGATGCCTGGAAAGCATCCTTTGCGGTGAATGTGGATTCCATCTTCCTGGCCTGCAAGCAGGCAATGCCTTACTTAAAGAAGAGCAAGGGTGTAATCATCAACACAGCCTCCGCCGGCGGCATCATCGGTTTCCCTCAGGCTGTTGCCTATGGAGCAACCAAGGGGGCGGTCATCTCTCTGACCAAGGCAATCGCCGTGGACTATGCCGAAGCGGGCGTTCGGGCCAATGCCATCTGCCCGGGAACCTCGGAAACGGGCATGACCAAAGAAGCACTGGAGAACGAGGACATGTACAACGGCTACCTGGCACTCATTTACATGAAACGCTTTGGACAACCGGCGGACATTGCGAAGGCCGCCCTGTTCCTGGCATCGGACCTTTCAGAGTATGTCACCGGACTGGCGCTGCCTGTCGATGGTGGCTGGACCATGGCATAAAAATCATAGCCTCATGACCTAAGGATCATGGTGTAAAGATCATGACCTAAGGATCATGACAGAAAAATCGAGGAGGGGCGGAAGGCATCAGGACTTACCCCCTCCCAGCAAATGAATATAAAAAAGGCTCCCCGAATCGGGGAGCCTTTTTGTTGCTGCATCTTGCCGTCTATCTATTTTTTGCCAGGGAGCCGATGGGATCCCAGGGAGCAAGTTCCGTGACCTCGCCGTCATAGGCTTTGAGCCACTTCTTGTCCACATACTTGCGGTCCACCATGATCTGGTAGGTGAACTCATCCATCCAGGCATCGCTCATGGAATAGATGCCCTTGTCCCCATTTTCATCCCCCCAGCTGTTTTCCACCTTCCATTTGATGGGATGACCCTTGCTGTCCAGGTCGACCCCCACCAGGACCATGGCGTGGGTGAGGACGGATTCACTGTAGTCCAGCCGTTCCGCCTTGTTCATGCCGGGCTTGAATCCCAGGGTGTTCTCATAATCGTAGGCTTCCAGATCCATGATCCCTTCCTTGCGTCCCAGTCGCTGTCCCACATCGCAACCGAACCAGACGGGATTGCCATCCTTGATGGATTTGATTGCGGATTTTTTCAGATCTTCCATGGGAACGTTGACGTAACGAACCGGATCCGCTTCGTAGATGGTTCCCAGGTATTGTACCGTGTAGGCCTTGCCATAGGGCTTGTCCTCCGTGGGCGCATTGATGAGAGAAATCTTATCCTCCATCTTCCAGCCCACGTACTTTTTAAAGAAGTCCTGCGGCGTGATGTTCTCAATCCGGTGGAATTTTTCATCCTCATCTCGGTAGGAGAACGTAAATTTTTCTGGAACCTCGCCGAGAGCCTTGGTCAAGAGGTTGTAGATTTCATAGAGCATGTCCTCTTTTTGGGCTCTCAGGTCTTTTTCCTTCTTCCCGTCTTTGTGCTGCTGGCGGAGCCGGCATGCATCCTCGCGAAGGCGTGTGGTCATGAGGCTGTCCAACACGTGGGAGTTGGAGGAGTGGAAGGTTTCCGGCATCACGTTCTTGGGAACGGCACCATACTTTTTCAAAATCTCCTTGAACATATCCCACTGCCCGCCGTCCTGGAGGGGGGAGGCCAACAGGTGTTTCATGAGCCGGGAATCCGTTTCCTCATCCAGGGTGTGCAGGATGTTCTCCAGGAAGTAGTTGGCCTTTTCCAACTTATCCCAAAAGAAGGTGTAGTTTTGAGAGAACTCAAAGGTCTTCAGGTTGAGCTTTTCCATCACGGATACTCTTGCCACGTTGAGGGAAGCGAACATCCAGCAACGACCGCTGGATTTCTGGTTCGTGATTTCTCCCCGTTTTGTTTCCTCTGA
>CALAJY010000021.1 GCA_937923265.1 uncultured Tissierellia bacterium | reverse complement strand
TGGAAGGGTTTGAATTTGACTGGATGTAAGGATTTTCCCAAGAGGGTGTGGGCCGGGGATTCCGGTAGAGCGGAGTAGAGCGTGAAAAAAGCAATTTATCGATTGGAATGCTATGAGAGCCAAAGAGCCACCGAAGGGGAGAAGGCGGCCCTTCGCTTCATCTTGGAGCACCTTCGCGAAGCTGTGACCATGGACATCCATACCTTGGCAAAGCGAAGTTTTTGCTCGGCTTCTACAATCGTTCGAATCTGTCAAAAAAATGGCTTTCATGGATTTAAAGAGCTCAAGATCGCCATTCTTAATGACCTCAATGATCAGGATAGCTGGGTGCCGGAAAAGCTTCAGGAGGGGGCGCATAACTTTGAAGATGAAATCTCAAAGATTTTTATGCGGAATCTCTCCGGAATTAAAAACACCTTTGAGCTGTTGGATCGAACGATCTTGGAAAATCTGATCGAAGAAATGCTTCAGAGCCACACGATTCATCTCTTTGGAATTGGAGCCTCCTATCTGGTGGCAAAGGATCTGCAGATGAAATTGGAGCGGATCAACAAGCCTTCCGTTCTATATGAGGATTCCCACCTGGCCCTGGTTCATGCGGCCAATGTCGATCCCGGCGAACTGGCCATTGTCTTCTCCTATTCGGGGGTGACCAGTGAGATTCTGCACATGGCCCAGGCTCTTCATAATCAGGAAGCGAAAATATGCTCGGTGACCAAGTATGGGAACAACAAGCTGGTGAGCATGAGTGATTTCTCCCTTTACGTGCCTGCCAGCGAAAATTCAATTCGAATCGGCGCAGGAATCAGCCGCATTGCCCAGCTAACCCTTGTGGATGTGATTTATTCCCTCTTCCTGTATCGCACGAGGAAGAAGGGATTGGAGAAGATTTTCAGCAGCAATAAATTGGTCAATGAAAATCCTTATGGAAAAGAATATGATGATTTTTAACGCATCGAACGAAACGCCTTCTTTTGCTGATACAAGCAGCTAGAGGAGGCGTTTTAAGCGCTTTTTTTTATTTCTTTTCATGGAATTTTATTCCAAAAAATTATTTACTTATTGTAAATTAAGGAATCTTTCGCTATCATAAAGGCGGGAAAGGTTTTCATATGGCGGAATCACGACCGCTTTTGGGAAAGGAGCTATCTTGATCGATCTTACGAAAATTCAAACCGAGCGTGAGAATCCGGCTTCCCGACAATTTTCTTCGCTGTCCATTCGTCAAGCTATGACATTGATGAATGAAGAGGATGCCCATGCGGTTTCCTGTATTCCGGCGGCTTTTGACCAAATCGAAGAGGTCATCCGTCATACTTCCGCGGCTCTTCAAAGGGGAGGAAGACTCATCTATATGGGGGCCGGAACCAGTGGTCGCTTGGGCCTGTTGGATGCGGTGGAATGCCCCCCCACCTTTGGGGTGGACTATCAAATGGTACATGGTCTGATTGCCGGGGGAAAGGATGCCTTTGTGAAGGCCCGCGAGGGAGCAGAGGATCACCCGGAAGAGGGGAGAGAAGACCTGAAGGCCATCTCTTTCTGCGACAGTGACTTTCTTCTGGGCATCGCTGCCAGTGGAAGAACGCCCTATGTGCTCGGAGGACTGGAGTATGCGAACGAACTGGGAGCGAAGTGTGGAGCCTTGGTTTGCACGCTGCACAGTCCCATTGCCGAAATATGCCCCTTAACCATTGAGGCAATTCCGGGTCCGGAGGTTTTAACCGGGTCGACCCGCCTTAAAGCCGGGACGGTTACCAAGCTGATTCTCAACATGATTTCCACGATTTCCATGAAAGAGATGGGAAAGATTTATCGGAATTATATGGTGGATTTAAAGCTCAGCAATCAAAAGCTCCAGGAACGTGGGATTTCCATTATCCAGTCGGTAACCTCCTGTGAGCGGGAGGTCGCAGAGAACAAGCTCCGGGATGCCGGCGGTAATGTGAAAATCGCGATCATCATGGTATTACTCGGAGTGTCCGTGGAGGAGGCACGTCATTCATTAGCACAAGCCAAGGGAAGAATTGATTGGATTAAGGAGGAAGCAGATGGATAACACAATTTTTTCTCAGCAGCTCTTGCAAGCCTTGGGCGGCAAGACGAATCTCATCAAAGCGACGAACTGTACCACCAGAATTCGTGCTGAGGTGAAAAATCCTCTTCAGGTGGAAGAGGAAACGATCCGGAAGGTGGATGGGGTCTTGGGACTCGTTAAAGACGGGAGCCAGTTCCAGATTGTGCTGGGTCCCGGCAAGGCAAAAAAAGTGGCCGACATTTTTAATGGTACTTATGAGATTCCAAAAGATGAGGCCCTGCAGGAGGACTCGTTGAACGACTGGCAGGCAAATAAAAAGGCCGTAAAAGGCCAGCAGAAGCAGGGGGCTCTTCGTCGGGGACTAAAAACAATCTCCGAAATCTTTATCCCCCTTTTACCGGCCATCATTGCGGCAGGACTCTTTAATGGATTCGGAAGTTTAGCGGACACATTAATCGGGAATGGGACTCTTCCAAAATCACTAACCATCGTTTCCCTTTTTTTGAAGCTAATTGGTACCGCATTTCTTGGCTACTTTGCCATCTACACAGGCATTCGTTCCGCGCAGGTATTCGGAGCAACCCCCGCTTTAGGAGGAATGATCGGAGGTATCAGCATCGGGGCGAATATTGTGGAGATCTCAAAACTTTTGAATCTCTATAATGAAGCCGTTCCCCTGGAGTCCATTCTAACGACGGGAAAGGGAGGAATCATCGGAGTCATCTTCGGAGTTTGGATTCTGTCCAAGGTGGAAAAGGCCGTTCGAAGAAAGGTACCCGATCTATTGGACCTCATTGTGACTCCCTTTGTGTCACTCCTGGTGGTTGGCCTGCTTTTCGTGTTCGTGATCATGCCGATCACGGGTTTCATCTCTGACGGATTGGTATCGGCCCTTTCGGTGATCATCAATTCCACAAATCCGGTCATCCGAGTCATCAGTGGCTATGTACTGGCGGCGGTTTTCCTGCCCATGGTACTTTTGGGCCTGCATCATGGCTTGATTCCTATTTATGCGGTCCAGCTTGAGCAAATGGGCGGGGTATCCCTATTCCCAGTTCTGGCGATGGCCGGTGCGGGCCAGGTGGGAGCCGCTTTAGCCATTCTTCAGATTGCCCGTAAGAACCATCACATGCGCCTGGAGAAGGTCATTACCGGTGCACTTCCCGCCGGATTCCTGGGGGTTGGCGAACCCTTGATTTATGGGGTCACACTTCCCATGCTAAAGCCCTTTATCACTGCGGGGCTGGGAGCCGGTTTCGGAGGAGCCTTTGTCATGCTGATGCAGGTAATGGGAAATGCCTGGGGGCCCAGTGGCCTTGTCGCCATTCCTTTAATGCAGGGCATGGGAATGCTTTGGTACTTTGTTGGTTTAGTCATTGCTTATATTGCGGGGTATCTCATCACTCGCCTTGTTATTCGGGATGAAGATGTAATGGCGGTATAGAATCAATGATAAGAAAGAGCCGCTCTGCGGCTCTTCTTTATTAGGAGGGATTATGCGGAACCTTGGTTTATCAATCTATCCTTCGCTGTCGGGGGAAGAGCAGATCAGAGAGTATCTACAGACGGGAAAGAGATGGGGCTTTCAGCACCTATTTACCTGTCTTCGGGCATCCGGGATACAGCAGCCCGGGGGAAAAGAAAAATTTGCCCGCCTCCTCGCTTATGCCCATTCTCTGGGATACACGGTTTCCTGTGATGTGAATCATTTTTTAATGGAAGAGGCCTTTGGACATGCGATGGAACTGCGGGAGATACGGGAACTGGGCATCGATCGGATCCGCTTTGATTACGGATATTCCGCAGAACAAATTGCGGAATGGAGCAACCACCGGGAAGGGCTTCTCTTTGAACTCAACATGAGTGGCTCAAAGTTTGCCTTGCCCCACTTGTGGGAATTAGGAGGCAACCTCCACGCCTTTGTCGGCTGCCATAATTTTTATCCGCTTCGCAATACCGGCTTATCCTATGAGCAGTTCAAAGAGCGAAACCGGCTGTATAAATCCTATGGAATTGCGACCGCCGCCTTTTTGGGTCCGGCTGATTCCCATCTCTTTTGCGTTTGGCCGGAAGCGGAGGGGGTGGTAACGCTAGAGGAAAGTCGGGATTGGTCCCTGTCCGGACAACTCGCCGCTTTATTTTCGGATCCCTTTTTGGACCAGGCGATCGTTGGAAATTGCTTTATTAATGAAGAAGAGTGCCGGGTACTTTCCCTGCTTCTGGATGATTTCCCTCACCTTCCCTGGATACCGTCCCCGGGTTTGCCTCTTCTTGGCTTTCCTTCCTCAACGAGGAATCCTTCCAGAGAAGGCTGGATGGGGCAGAGGATTGGATACGCTGCTCACAAAGTCGCGGAAGACTGGACGTGGGAACGGATCAAGAGTTTTTGCCCACAAAAATTGAAGTTGGAGACGTTCTGCTCGCGGGTCCCCGCAGTGGACATTACTCGGGGGAACTTTTTATCGCCGGAAAGCATCAAGAAAATCCGGGATTCTATTATAAAATAGGAACGTTAGAATATTCATCCATGGTCAATTGGATACAACCAGGACAATCTTTCCGGCTCTATCGGGAAAAATAGAAGGAAAATGGGGCAGGCAGCGGCGAGAGCCGCTGCTTTTTTTTTGTGAGGTCCTCGTGCGAAAACATGTCGAATCATTTTTCTGTTATCGGTGTTGGTTCGTATCTCTTTGGACGAGAACACCATTATACAGGAAGATTGTATAATATAAATTATATATATAATTGCATGACTATTTCAATACATTTCACTGTAGTGTGAAACTTTGTTTCTGATTGTGAAGAAAATGTAAA
The DNA here is from genome assembly GCA_937923265.1 of uncultured Tissierellia bacterium. Lineage (GTDB taxonomy): Bacteria > Bacillota > Clostridia > Tissierellales > Peptoniphilaceae > CALAJY01. The sequence continues at coordinate 210 of CALAJY010000021.1, read as the reverse complement.
AAAAATTTAAAAATCGGGATGATTAGTGGGTTAATTGAGCCTAAATAGTTTGACCTGCTTATTTTTCCTATGCAATAATGAACCCATAATAATTGTGATTGAACCAAGGAGGCAAATCTTAAATAAGAATAAATTAGTTCTATATACTAAATTATAAATTATTATTGATTTTCCTTCTATATAAACCACAGGGAAAAGGATGGCAAAGCC
>CALAJY010000020.1 GCA_937923265.1 uncultured Tissierellia bacterium | reverse complement strand
TCGAGTTCAATTCTGACTCGTTAATTTTGAATTATTTAAACTCAAAGTTATTCACATTATTTTGTTTTCAAAGAACAGGTACAACCGTTACAATATACAACAGATTTTTTATCCTGTCAACGGTTGATTCAATTTTTTTCATTCCTTAACGAATTAAGGAACGCCAGAAAATTTACTGGAATAATAGAATACCAATTATAGAGCTCCTTGTCAAATGCTTTCTCGATTTTTTTCCTTTCGTCGGAACGCAGGATTTAACATATCTTTTTCTCAGTTTTTATTTTCTGGGGGAAATAGAGTACAATGAGTACGCTTTATGATTTTCCTTAAATAAGGAAATTTTTAAAACCGGAAAGGATCAACTATGGATTCAAAAAAGATTGAACAAGGGGTTCGTTATATATTGGAAGGAATTGGAGAGGATCCCAATCGGGAAGGCCTTTTGGAAACGCCCGCTCGGGTGGCACGGGCATGTGAGGAGCTCTTCGGCGGTTTGCATTCCACCGCAGAAAATCATCTGTCCAAAACCTTCGAATTTGTCAACGACAATATCGTGATCGAAAAGGACATTCACTTCTATTCCCTGTGCGAGCACCATCTGCTCCCCTTCTACGGAGAGATTGCGATTGCCTATATTCCCAATGGCAAAGTAGCAGGGCTATCCAAATTGGCAAGAACCGTGGAGGTCTATGCCAAGCGGCCGCAAATTCAGGAGCGCTTAACGGAGCAAATTGCCAAAGCCTTAGAGAAATATCTGGACGCCAAGGGCGTGCTGGTGGTCGCCAAGGCCGAGCATATGTGCATGACCATGCGCGGGATCAAAAAGCCGGGAACGCAAACCGTGACCGCCTGTGCCCTCGGTCGGATCAACGATGACCCGGAACTGAAGAATGAAGTGTATCGACTCCTGGCCCTATGATGGAAAACACCAATCGCATCTATCATTCTCCGAAATTTCAAGATTTACTACTCCGCCTTCGAGCACTGGAGAAGGATCGAATCTTTTGTAAGCACGATCTGAATCACTTTCTCAGCGTGGGTCGCATTGCCTATATTCTCAATCTGGAGCAGGGTCTCGGTCTTTCGAAAGATCTCCTCTTCTCGGCGGCCCTTCTCCATGATCTGGGGCGGGTGGAACAATATGAAACGGGGAAAGATCATCATCTTGCTTCCGTCGAGATTGCCAAGGAATTTTTAAAGGACTGCGATTTCACGGAGGAGGAGCAGGCCCTCCTCCTCCACCTCATCGCCAGTCATCGGAAGGAGGGGCATGATCCGGCGGCCCTTCTCTTTTACCGTGCGGACAAGCTGTCTCGCCCCTGTTATTTCTGTCCCGCAAGGAGTCAATGCAATTGGCCCGAGGAGAGAAAGAACATCTCTTTACGCTATTAGCCAGCAGGAGGAAGCATGGATCACTTAATCATCAAAGATTTGGAAATCATGGCGAACCATGGGGTTTTCCCGGAAGAAAAAGTCCTCGGACAAAAATTTCTGGTCTCGGTGGATTGTGCGTATAACATGAAAGCTGCCGCCCGGGATCATGTTCTGGAAAAGTCCATTCATTATGGCATCCTCTGTCAAGAAATACAAAAGCTCCTGACAGAAACCACCTATGACTTGATTGAAAGCTGTGCGTACCGGGTTCTTCAGCACATTTTCCAAAAGTATTCCTATGTGGACCGGGTCACGGTTTCCATCAAAAAGCCCTTTGCCCCCATCGGACTCCCCCTAAAATATCCCGAGGTCCGGATAAGCCGGAAAAGGCACCGCTGCTGGATCGCCCTGGGCAGTAACATGGGCGACCGGGAACAGACCCTTGCCGCCGCGAGGGAGCAGATGGAGGAAGCAGGTCTTTCCATAAAAAAGGAATCCTCTCTCTATGAAACAAAAGCCTGGGGAAAAACGGACCAGGCCGATTTTCTCAACCAGGTCGTGGAGGCGGAAAGCTTCGAGGAAGCGGAGGATCTCCTCTCGATTTTGCAGTCTATTGAGCAAAATCTCGGCCGGGTTCGCCACGAGCATTGGGGACCCCGCACCATCGATCTGGACATTCTCTTATTCGACAGGGAGGTCATTGACACGGACACGCTGAAAGTTCCCCACCCCTATCTGGCAGAACGCGACTTCGTCTTGGAACCCCTGGAAGAGATTGCCCCTTTCCTGGTTCATCCGGTCTTGCAGAAGCAGATTCGGGAGCTTCACCGGGACCTAAAGGAGCGGCAATAGCCAAAAAATAGATTTACCGGCCCTGTGGTAAAATCAATCCTCCCTCTCGAGCGCCCCGGTGCTTTTGAGGGAGGATTTTTTTACATCTCTTTTTTCGCTGCCACGGCAACCATCTTTGCTCGGGCACAGAGCGTTTCCTTCACCGTTAACTCCATTTCCAGAATCACCTTGCGGGCGGAAAGCTCAAGAAGGCGAGAGCAAATTCGAATTTCCCGGTTCATGGGGACCGGCTTCTTAAAGTCAATCTCTAAATGTGCCGTGATGAACCGCTGGATGGTCTCACTTGTTTCCAGGCTTCCCCCCTGTTCTTTTAGGAAAAACCAGGCGGCAGAAGCCGTCCCATGACAATCGAAAAGACTGGCAATCATGCCCCCGAACAGATTGGCGGGAACCCCTCCCGTGAACCGCTGATCCGGCGTGATTCTTGTTTCACAGCCGCTTCCATCCGGGGAGGGATAGGATTTGAGATGCAATCCCTCCTCATTTTTTGCCCCGCATCCCCAGCAATGCTGGAAACGCTCCCCATACCGATCTTGAATCGCAATTTTTTCTGTCATTCTTGTCTCCTTTTCCGCTCAGGAATCCCATTGCATAAACATCCCGCACCGCTTTCCCAGTTCCATTGTAGCCTTCTTGGGTTTATCGTGCTCATATTTGGTTATCTATGGACAGGAACCTTTGTTCTTTTTTAGAAAGGAAACCCTATGAAACGAAAAATTGAAAAGATGGCGCAAGGCCAGCCCACCACGGATGGCGCCGGCGTGCATCTCGTACGCGTATTGGGAGCCGCCACGGTGGAGGACTTTGATCCCTTCCACATGCTGGATTCCTTTGACAGCACAGACCCGGCGGACTATGAAGCCGGTTTCCCCCTTCACCCCCACCGGGGCATCGAAACGATCAGCTACCTGGCGCAAGGCAACATGGTTCATGAAGACACCGTGGGAAATAAAGATCAAATTACCGATGGAGAAGTGCAATGGATGAATGCCGGCTCGGGCGTGGAGCATTCCGAAATGCTGCCGGCCTCCCCCCGCATGTTGGGCGTTCAACTGTGGTTGAACCTGCCTGCCGACCAGATAATGAGCCTTCCCTCCTATCGATCGATCAAAAAGGAGGAAATCGAGGAAATCCTCATTGAGGGTGGAAAACTCCGCCTGCTGGCCGGCAAATACAAAGACCACGTCGGATATCAAGGGGACCACCTCCCCCTGACCTACTATGAGCTACAGCTTGCGCAGGGACAGAAACTTACCCTTCCCACGGAGGAAGAGGATATGGTGATGCTCTTCACCTTGCTGGGAGAAATTGAGGTGAATGGAGAGAGGATTCCGGAAAAAACGGCGGTAAAACTTGGCAGGGGGACCGAGCTTTCTCTGAAGAGTCAATCGCCCCTCGCCCGGATCCTCTTCCTGGAGTCCCGACCCCTCCATGAACCGGTGGCATGGGCGGGACCCATTGTGATGAACCGAGAAGAGGAAATCCGCCAGGCCTTTCAGGATCTTCGAAACGGCGAATTTATCAAGGACCGGATCGATTACGAATGAGTTTTCAGAAAATGTGGCAGATGTTTTTCCCGAAAGAAAAAGAGAGCTGGTTTCCATCTCTCTTTTTTCTGGGATTCGTTTTTCAAGAAGTTTTCCGACAACCTATCCTATTTTTGGTAGGCGGAAAAATTCACATCCTCCTGGGAGTCGGCGAGGCGAACCGCGTCCGCAATCAGGGCGGCAATCCGGTGTTCCTCCACGGAGTGAACCCGAACCACTTCCACCCCTTCTCGCGCGGCGAGTGCCGTTAAAATGGCAGACCCAAAATCGCGGTTCTTAAAGCCCGCCTCCTGACTGGAATCCACGGGAATCTCGGCGTCTTGAAGCATGTTGACGATAAAGCGCTTTCGGGAAACTCCCAAAAAGGCCCCGTAACCCATCTCATGAAGGTCGGTAACGTGTTGAATCAGACGAAGGTTGTCTCTTTTGGACAGCCCGAAGCCGATGCCGGGATCCAATAGGATGTGCCGGTCCGGGATGCCCGCCTTCTTGGCAAGTTCCAGGCTTCGCTCTAAATATTGATGCAAGAGAACAAGAATATCCTTCTCCTTTGCCGCCTGCGCCTTCTCTTCCTCGCTGAAAGCCTCCCCCTTTCCAAAGCTGGGGAATTTTTTACTGTTGGGATGGTCGGGGCGGATCACAACGGGATTGAACATCGCAATCAGACCCGCCTCTTTCTCCGCAATGACCCCCGCCATCTCGGGATCTCCAATGAGTCCGGTGATATCGTTGATGATATCCGCCCCTGCCTCCAAGGCGGCTTTCGCCACCGGTGCCTTCCAGGTATCCACAGAAATCAGGCAGTCTGTTTTTTCACGAAGCGCGCGAATCACGGGGACCACCCGCTGGATTTCCTCTTCAATCTCCACATAATGGGAGCCCGGACGGGTGGATTCCCCTCCGATATCCAGCATGTCCACGCCCGCATTCACCAGGTCCAGACCATGCTTCACCGCTTTTTCCGTGGAGTCCCATTTTCCGCCATCCGAAAAGGAGTCCGGGGTCACGTTCACGATGGCACAAATCCGTGTGGGGTCTCCCGGGTCGAATTGATGCTTGCCCAGATGAAATTCCTTACTTTGCGAATCCTTACTTTTCGTCATGAATCTTCTCCTCTCCTAATAAATAGGTTCGTACTCGACCGATCATATACAGGGAGCCGACAAAGGCAATGGCCCCCTTGTCAGGATCGGTTTCCTCCCCGGCCATCCTCCAGGCCTCCTCCAGATTGTTCGCCGCTTTTGCCTTCTTTCCCCGCTCTTCGATTCTTTCACAGAGTTTTTCGGCGGGCATGGCCCGCGGATTATCCGGCGTTACCGTGATGCAGGCGCTTGCCAGGGGCAAGAAAGCATCCAGCATTTCGTCAATCTTCTTATCGGCCAGAATGCCCACGACCAGGGTCAGGGGGCGATCTTCCAAAAAGTCGCGAATGGATTGGGCAAAGACCTCTGCCCCACCGGGATTGTGGGCCCCGTCCAGGATGATCACGGGGTGGTCGGAGATTTTTTCAAAGCGCCCCTTCCATCTTGCCTGTTTGAGCCCCGTCAAAACCTGGTCCTCCGTAAGGGAAAGACGTCCGGTCTTTCGCAAAAGCTGAATGGTTTGAAAGGCCATCAGGGCATTTTTCAGCTGATAATCTCCTAAGACCTGCAAGGAGATCCTCCGGGGTTTTCCCTCCTCATCCGTCCAGGTGAAACTTTGGCCGGAGAGGCTTTTTTCCCAGTCACCGATCTTCGAAAAATCCGGGCAGACCAGTTGGGATCCTTTTTCCCTTGCCTTTTCTTTCACGACCTCCATCACCTCTTGCTGCTGAGGATAGAGAACCACGGGGCATCCCTCTTTGATGATCCCTGCCTTTTCGGAGGCAATCTCTGCTAAGGTGTTTCCCAAGAAGCGGGTATGATCCAGGGAAATCGAGGTAATCACGCTCACCAGCGGATCCGAAACCACATTGGTCGCATCCAGTCTGCCTCCCATGCCCACTTCCAGGACCACAAAATCCACCTTCCATTCCTGAAAGCAGAGGAAGGCCAGTGCCGTCTCCAGTTCGAATTGGCTGGGGGCATCTTCCCCCTCCTCCACCATTTTATCCACCGTGTTTTTTAGTAACGTCGTTTTTTCAGCCAACATGGCATCATCCACCGGCTGATTATTCCGTTGAATGCGTTCATTGAATCGCTCTAAGGCAGGTGAGGTGTAGAGTCCCACCTCATAGCCCCCCGCTGTTAGGATATAGGATAGAAAGGCGGATGTGGACCCTTTCCCATTGGTTCCTGCCACATGAAGAATGGATAGTCCCTTTTGGGGATCTCCCAGGCGATGCAGTAGGGCTCGCACCGTATCCAGGCCGAGCTTCACACCAAATTTCTGTTGCTCTTCCAAGTAGGCAACACTTTCTGAATAGTTCATCAAAATCTCCTTTCCCTACCTCTTCCTATTATAGGCAGAGACGAAAAAAAGGACAGGAAAGTCCTTCAATTTTCTCGAAGGGATAAAGCATGCTATAATGACCCTACGAGGAATTTCTTCCCGTTTAGAAAGCGTGCCCTATGAAACATTACACGATAAAAGAAGAAGTTTTGAACGCCACAACCCACTTTATTGGTGCTGCCCTGAGCATCGCCGGTTTGGTGTTCCTGATTTTTCGCGGTGTCGTCCTGGGTTCTCCCTTGGCGATAACCGCCTTTTCCATCTATGGAGCCTGCATGATCCTCATGTATCTCTCCTCGGGTTTTTACCACTCCTTCCAGGGAAAAACGGTCAAAAAAGTCTTTCGGGTCTTCGACCATTGCGCCATCTTCCTCATGATCGCCGGTTCTTTTACTCCCGTCATCTTGCTCTCTTTGGAAGGGCTTTGGCGAATCCTTTCCCTGATACTCATCTGGGCCGTTGCCATCGGAGGGATCGTCTTTAAGTCCGTCACGGTTGGAAAATTCGATAAGTATAACAAAATCAGTCTGATGATCTTCCTGACCATGGGTTGGTTGGCGGTCTTTATCCTGCCTCAGATCTACCGGAAAGAGGGCCTCCCCCTCATCCTGTTACTGGCCCTGGGTGGAGCTCTCTATTCCATCGGAACCATTTTCTATGAAAATGATCGCATCCCTTACAACCACGGCATTTGGCACATCTTCATCATTCTTGCATCGGCGGTGCAATACTTTGCCATTCTCTTTCAATATGGCTTTCGATAAGCCGAATGCGGGAAAATTTGCTGCAAAAAGCCCCCTCTCTTTCTCCGGAAAGAGAGAGGGCTTTTTTTGAGAGAGCATCTTCTCTACTTCTTCTTCATCTGTAAATTTCTTACCACAAGTCCGATAAGGAGAAGATGCACCGAGCTCCAGAGGAGCATCACGATTCGCAGATGATTCCATCCTCCGAGAAAGATCCAGGAAATAAATTCCTCAAGTTTCACCCGTAAATCGTGGGTCAATGAGAACCCAAAAATCGGACTGTCCACATTATAGATAAGCCCAATTGACAGGCTCAGGAAAATACAGGTAAGGATAAAAAGTCCGATGAGAAAAACCAACTTTTTCCAGCGATCCAAGGGGTAGGATAAACTGCTCAGGAAAACGACCGAAGAAGTAAACAGGAGACAGAGCAGGAAAAAGTCGAGACCGTGAATCACCTGAAATCCCTCCTGCCCCAGGTAACCAAAGGAATAGAGGTTATGGGCATTCATGCCTGCGATTCCATAGAGGGCGGCAAGAAGGGGACCTGCAAGAAAGACGATGAGACTCACCAGCGCACTGGTGAGAACGGTGGAACACATAACACTGCAAGCCCGATTCCTCGGGGAAAGATTGTTCTGAAACAGAAATCCGAATTTTCCCGAATAGGTCACCATGATCACGATGGCAAGGATAAGGATCATGGCGAGATCAAAGCCCTGATTGGCCCCCGACTCCGAGAATTGAGGCCCCGGAAAGAGAAACGCCAAGAGATAGGGAAGCAAAAAGACGGCGAGACTCGCAATCCCCCAAACCCATACGGTTTTACGGGACCACCAAATGGAAGCTTTTATCGAACGCATGTTAATTCTCCTTTCTCTTCGTTAAGGCCACAAAGAGATCCTGCAGGGAAACGGGACTCATCCGCAGATTGGCATAGCCATCGAGATTGAGGTCTTTTGGTCCCTTACGCAAAAGGTAATGGGTGTAGGACGCCAAGTTCTTTTCCCCCAATTTCTCGAGGTCCTTATGTTCGCTGAGATACTGGTCCAATTCCTGCCGGGGACCCGACAAAAAGCAGTGAAGATGCAAAAGGCTCTCCACCTCTCCCTGAAGAATGATCCGCCCATGATCCAAAAAAATGACTTCCTGCACCAGAGGCGCCAGCTCATCGATGAGGTGGGAGGAAAGCAGGATGGTGGACCCCGTCTCCGCGAAGGTCTTCAGAACTTTTTCATAGAAGGTCTCTCGATTGGGGGCATCCATTCCCATCGTCGGTTCATCCAACAGGAGATACTCCGCCCCGCTTCGAAGAGCGATAATGGTTTTGAAGATGGAGGCATTTCCGGTGGAAAGCTTATTATACTGGCTCTTCAAGTTGAGCTCGTATTCCAAGGCATCCTGTTCTGCCCCCTCCAGATCCAGATTGGGGTAAAAGAGTTTGCTGGTCTTCAGGATCTGTTCCGCCTTGTCGGAATAAAACGGGGAATCCGGACCCACGTGGTACATCTTCTGCAGCGATTCATCCTTCGAAGCGGACTCCCCGTCAATCAGAACCGTTCCCTTTGATGCCTTGAGTCGACGGCTCATCACGTTGAGTAAGGTGGACTTTCCCGCTCCGTTCCTTCCCAAGAGGCCGTAAATTTTCCCCGCCTCCAACTTTAAATCAATCTGCTGCAGGGCTTGGATTGATCCAAAATGTTTGCTCACATTCTTGCATTCAATGCCTTTCATCTTCTGTCTCCTCCATCCATTGCATTAGCTGCTCTTTCGTGATTTCCAAACGCTGTGCTTCCCGAATCATGGGATTAAAAAATGTTTCTCGAAAGCTCTTTTGTCGATGGCTGCGAACCTTCTCCACCGCACCCTGTGCCACAAAGACGCCGAGACCGCGTTTCTTAAAGAGGATCTCTTCCTGCACCAATTGATTGACTCCTTTCAAAGCGGTTGCGGGATTGATTCGGTAAGCGACGGAGAGTTCCGTTGTGGAAGGCACCTGGCTTTCTTCCGGATAGACTCCGGTAAGAACGGCATCCTCCAAACGGTCCCGAATCTGTAAAAACAAGGGTTTTCGACCGTTATCTTCTAGCCTCATCGCCTGCATCCTTTCTACTTATTTAGTTAGTTACTATTGTAATTAACTACATGGATAGTATAGTCCTGGATTTCTAGTCTGTCAACAAAAAAATCACCGTTTCCGGTGATTTTTCTCAATCCTTTTTCAAAATTCCATGCTTTAGCAACCAAAGAACATCCGGCTCTGCCCGTCGACCTTCCAACGTAAAGGTCAGGTCTTCTCTTTGAAGTTCCCTTGTCTGAAATATGTCCTCGTAGGGGATGGTGCCCTCCCCCAGACTCTGGTGAAAGTCCCCCTCTCCGCCATTGTCATGGATATGAAGATGTCGGAGGTAGGGAGAGAGGGTCTGAATCCAATCTTCTTCCGAAAAACGCTTACTTCCAAAGGCATGCGCATGACCCAGGTCGAGGCAGATACCCAGGTTCGGAGAGGCCACGCCCTCGACGATTTTTCTCAGGATCATGGGATCGGGGTCAAAGACATTCTCCAGGACGATCTTCACCGCTTCCTTTCCGGCCAGCCACTGCTTCCAAAAGCGAATGGACTCCTGAATGTGCCATTCCGGTTCATAGAGAACCGGTACAAAGCCGCTGTGCAGCACCATATTTTGAATGCCGAGCCTCTTACACACCCGGTAGGCTTGGTCAAACCGATGCGCGGTCAGTGCCACGGCACGCGGGTCGATGCCACCGGGATTCAATTCCGTAAAGGGCCCATGAACCAGGACGGAGGGGGAGCCGGCCTCTTCCCTCTCCTTTTTCATCTGTTCCTCACAGGTTGAAAAATCATCCAGATTATGCGAATAGGACGGATCATCCAGTTCCAGTCCGAGGCCATAGTGTCTTGCCACCCTTATGGCATCTTCGCTAAAGCTGGAGATAAATAATTGGGATTTCCGCATGCTTCCTCCTATATTTAAATCTATATTCCATATCAATATTTTACCATCATTGACCATTCTTACAAAAAATACCATACTGAGACAGGTGAGTCAATGTACCCTTATTCATTATGGAGAATAGAAAGGAGGATCAATGAATCTCTCACAACTGAAACCCACACAAATGGGTCTGATTGAGGAGGTACAGGGAACGGGTGCCCTGCGTCATCATCTTCTTGACATGGGCTTCCTCCCCGACACCCCGGTGATCGTGCAAAAAAGGGCCCCCATGGGCGACCCCCTCCAGCTCCGTTTACGAGGATATGAAATCACCCTACGAAAAGAAGAGGCGGAAAAGCTTCTTGTAAGAAAAGTGGACGGACTGCCTCCTTCCAAGCGGCCCCAAAGCGACGAGCACTATGTGCCCATCGACCATCCCAAGGTGGGAGAAGAGGGATTCCGGGCACAGGATCCAAACCGCCACGATAAAGCAAAATTTGATCGCAATGCCCCCCTTCGCATTGCCTTGGCCGGCAACCAAAATTCAGGGAAAACAACCCTATTCAACCAGCTGACCGGCTCTAATCAGCATGTGGGAAATTTTCCCGGCGTCACCGTCGACCGAAAAGATGGGCAACTGCGGCGCTATCCGAAAGTCACCATCACCGATCTTCCCGGCATCTATTCGCTCTCTCCCTACTCCAGTGAGGAGTTGGTAACCCGGCGCTTTCTCCTGGAGGAGAAACCCGAAGCCATCATCAATATTGTGGACGCCTCGAATTTGGAGCGAAATCTGAATCTGACCCTACAGCTCATGGAACTGAGAATCCCCATGGTCTTGGCCGTGAATATGATGGACGAACTGACGGCGAACAAGGGAAGTCTTCGCGTCAACCTGATGGAAAAGCTCTTGGGAATCCCGGTGGTGCCCATTTCGGCCGTGAAAAACCAGGGGGTTGACGAACTCGTCGAGCACCTCTTGCACGTGGCTCGTTTTCAGGAGGCTCCCCATGCCCTGCGATTCCTTCCCTCTCTCGCTCCTCTTCCCTGGCAGGAAAATCTGGATCGAACCCGGAAGGCCTTGGCACAGCTCATCCAACCGAATGCGGAAAAGTTGGGGCTCCCCCTCCACTTCTGCAGTGGAAAGCTGATTGAAAAGGACCACGTCGTGGAAGAGAGCCTACGGCTTTCCAACGAAAAAAAAGATGCCATTCAAAGTTTACTCCTTTTGATGGAGAAAGAAATTCATAGGGATGGAGAACTTGCCATCTCCCAGCACCGCTTTGCCCTCATTGAAGAAATCTGCAGGCAGTGTTTGATCCTTCCCAGGGAGAGCAAGGAGCATGCCCGGAGCATGGCGATCGATAAGATTCTCACGGGCCGCTTCACCGGGATTCCCGCCTTCCTCCTGATCATGGGCTTGATCTTCTTTATCACCTTCGGCTGGATTGGCACCGGCCTACAGGATGGAATGGAGGTCCTTGTGGCCCGGGGAACGGAGGCACTCTCTGCGCTCTTGACGAGGCTCGCCGTCAACCCCGTTCTGCACTCCCTGGTGATCGACGGCATCGCAAGCGGGGTGGGAAGCGTGATCAGCTTTCTCCCCGTGATTGTCACCCTTTTCCTCTGCCTCTCCCTCTTGGAGGATAGCGGCTACATGGCCCGGGTCGCCTTTATCATGGACCGACCGCTTCGAAAAATCGGATTGTCGGGTCGAAGTTTTGTCCCCATGCTCATTGGGTTCGGCTGCTCCGTCCCCGCCATCATGGCCACAAGAACCCTGTCCAGCGAAAGGGACCGAAGGATGACCATTCTGCTGACCCCCTTTATGAGTTGCTCCGCAAAGCTGCCCATTTATGGGCTCATTGTCGGCGCCTTCTTCTCCGCAGGCTTACAGGTCCCGATCATGATTTTCCTCTATGCCTTTGGGATCTTCTGTGGAATTCTCTACTCCCTGCTATTAAAGAAGACCCGGTATCGGGGGGAACCCGTTCCCTTCGTCATGGAACTCCCCAACTATCGACTGCCGGGGTTACGGAGCGTTCTCCAGCTCATCTGGGAAAAAGCGAAGGGCTTTTTGCAAAAGGCCTTTACCATTATCTTTGCGGCCTCCATCGTGATTTGGTTCCTCCAGAGCTTTGATCTCCACTTCAATCTCGTGGAAAACCCGGAAGACAGCTTATTGGCCGATCTCGGTGCCTTGGTCTCCCCGATTTTTCAACCCCTGGGATTTGGGGACTGGCGGGTATCCACCGCTCTGATCACCGGCTTTACCGCAAAGGAGGCCGTGGTTTCCACACTGACCCAGCTGCTGGGCGGAGACCTCTCTCTCCTTCCCCGGCTCTTCACCCCCTATACCGCCTTTACCTTTTTGATCTTCACCCTGCTCTACACTCCCTGCGTTGCAGCGATTGCCACGGTGCGCAGGGAATTGGGCAGCAGGCTGGGTGCCTTGGAAACGGTGCTGGTCCAGTGTGGCATTGCCTGGATAATATCGTATCTTTTTCATCTATTGGGCTTACTTTTGGGTATGATATAGGAGAAAATTTACTTCTTTGAGGGGACGGACCATCGTCCCAAATCGAACGTAGGAGGTTAAAAATGGATGAAAAACAGCTCAAGCAGATGAACAACGGAAAAGGCTTTATCGCCGCCCTGGACCAATCCGGTGGCTCTACTCCAAAAGCTCTGCGGCAATATGGCGTCGAAGAAGATGCTTACCAGACGGAAGAAGAGATGTTTGATCTGGTTCATGAGATGCGGACTCGCATCATCAAAAGTCCCGCTTTTGATTCCAAGCACATTCTCGGTGCCATCCTCTTTAAACAAACCATTGATCGGAAAATAGACGATAAGCTCACCGCCGATTACCTGTGGGAGGAAAAGCAGGTCGTTCCCTTCCTGAAAGTCGATTTGGGGCTGGCGGAGGAGAAAAACCAGGTGCAGCTCATGAAACCCATCACCGACCTGGAAGAATCCTTGGACCATGCGGTAGAACGCAATATCTTTGGAACGAAGATGCGGTCCGTGATCAAGGGGGCCAATGAGGAAGGCATTAAGGCCATCGTGGAACAGCAATTTGAGATCGGTAAAAAAATCATCGCAAAGGGACTTGTTCCTATTTTGGAACCGGAAGTAGACATTCACATTGCCGACAAGAAAGAGGCGGAAGACCTCCTTCTCAAATACGTAAAAGAAGAGCTGGCGAAGCTGAAGGAGTCGGATCTCCTCATGTTCAAGTTCTCGATTCCCACGGAGGCGGGGCTCTACAGCGAGATCATGAAAGATGCGCACGTGGTTCGTGTTGTGGCGCTCTCCGGGGGATATAGCAGAGAAGAGGCTAATGACCTGTTGGCAAAGAATCCCGGAC
>CALAJY010000019.1 GCA_937923265.1 uncultured Tissierellia bacterium | reverse complement strand
TCTGCCTCGGTAAAAACGCAAATCTTCCAGGCGTACGGTTACCGAGAAGTGCAAACCATTCTGCACCGGTTTTTCGAACAACTGGATCCCAAGCAGATGCTTTCGAAGGGCCTTTCATCGGCTTCTCACCAATAAAACAAATAAAAAGCGAGCGTTGATGAACGCTCGCTTTTTATTTGTTTTTTTATTGCTATCGAACCGTGGGATTTGGGGAGGTGGGAAGGGTGACGGTAAAGGTCGTGCCATGGCCTTCCTTGCTGCTGACGGAGATCTCACCGCCCAGCCGCTGGACGATGGCCTTACTGATGGCGAGACCCAAGCCCTGTCCTCCCGTCTTCCGATTGCGAGAGGAGTCCACCCGATAAAAGCGATCAAAGATGTGGGGAAGCTTTTCGGCAGGAATTCCCACGCCGCTGTCTGCGACCGAGAAGACGACAGCGGTCTTCTCGGCCTGCAGATTGACCCGAATCCACCCCTCTTTGTCCACTGCTTTCAAGGCATTGGAGAGCAGATTGTTCATCAGCTGAGACAGGAAGCGGGAATCACTGAAGAGATTGATGGAAGGGCTGATGACTCGGATAAGTTGTGCCTGTTTTTTCTCCAGGGCGGGCTCGAAGGCATCCAAAATCTGGTTCATCAGCTGGGAAAAATCCAGGTGGCTGCCCCGGTAGTCTCCAAGAAGATTTCCTTCCTCAAAGGATTCCTTGAGGCGCACCGTTATGGATTGCAGCTGTTTCACCCCGGCCTGCAAGGTGTGAATGGCTTGCTCATCCATGGGAATCATGCCATCCTCCAGGGCTTCCAGATGGAGGCTCAGATTGGTCAGGGGTGTTCGAAGTTCATGGGAGATGTCCTGGGCATAGTTTTTTCGCAAGCCCTCCTGCTCCTTTAAGCTGCTGGCGAGATAGCGAAGGTTTTCGGAGAGATTCTGGATCTCCCGGATATCGGATGCTTTCCACGCCAACTCATAGTCTTTTTCCCGAATGCGGTTGGTCGCGTCGGACAGATTTCGTATCGGGCCCGTGATGGACCGAGCCATTGCGAAGGAGATCAGGGCAGCGACCCCGGAGACCAGACCCACCCCCAGCAACATGGAGGAGAGGACCTTTTGGCTGAACTCCTCACTGATCTTTGCCATGTCCAGATCATTGCTGTCATAGGCGATGATCATCTGACCCACCAGCTCTTGCTTCCCGTTGCTTAACTTGTAATGGCGGGTTTCAAGCTGGGAGTCGCTGTGCTTCTCCAGTCCCTGGTAGCTCGCAATGATCGTGGATTTCGAATCCATGATGGTGATGTTGATGTTCTCGTGGTTGGCATAGATGGCCAGCTGTTCGCTGCTTACGGTGATGTCCTCACTGCGCATCATGGTTCCGATGCTGGTGGTGATTTGCTCCAGCCGGTTCTCCTGTTGGGAGAGGAGAAAACGCTGAAAGACGCTGTGAAAGACGCCAACCAGGAGCAGACAAACGACACCGATGGTCACCAGGACCAGGGAAAGCATCTGTAACAGGAGCTTATTTTGCAGCTTCATTCATGCCTCCGGCCCGGTAACCAACCCCATACACCGTGTTGATATACATCGGACTGCGAGGATCATCTTCCAATTTTTGACGAATATTTTTGATATGCGTGTCAATGGCCCGATCAAAGGCCTCGTAGTCCATACCGAAAGCGATGTCGATGATCTCATCTCTCGTGAAAATCTTGTTGGGGTGGGAGAAGAGGGTGTAAAGAATGGAATACTCATTTTTCGTTAAATGCACCTCTTCTTGGTCTTTAAAGACGCGCATGGAATCCGGCTCCAGGCGAATGCGCCCATCGGAAGTGGACAGGGGGGTGGTTCCCTCCTCCGGAGCGCGGCGGAGAATGGCGCGAACGCGTTCCACAAGCTCCCTGGCAGAAAAGGGCTTCACCAAATAATCGTCAGCCCCATTTCGTAAATTCAGAACACGGTCATCCTCGGCGGACTTTGCACTCACAACAATCACGGGAACTTCTGAATTCTTGCGGATGTCCGACAGGAGTTCCTCTCCCGAGATTTTTGGCAACATCAGATCCAAGATGATCAGGGAATAAGCGGTGCCTTGGTAGCGCTCCTGTGCCTCCGCTCCATCTTGAGCGAGATCTACCGTAAAGCCCGCCTTCTCCAGATAGGCCTTTTCAATCGAGGCAATGCTAGCTTCGTCTTCGACTAATAAGATGGTTTTTTGCTTCATGGTAAGCTCCTTTCCCGTTTGCTTTTAAAAAAGAATCCGGAGCCAGGCTCCGGATTCTTGGAAACTTTTTAATGACCAGAAGAACTGCTCGAGCTGGAGGACGCCTCGGAAGAAGAGGATTCCGCGAACGATGCCGAAGAGGCGGAGGAAGCCTGCGTGGAAGTTTCCTGGGTTGTTCCATCCGGCCTCGTGATGCGGGTGACGGTGTGGCCGTCGGGATATTTCGTAACCTCTGTTATGGTGCCATCCGTTCCGATGGTTCGCGTGGTCTGGGTGCCATCCGTTCCTTTCACCTCGGATTGGATGGGAGAGGCGGCCAGATCGGAGTAGCGACGAGGCACTTCCCAGCCCCAGTCCTCTGGGACGATGCCCTTAAATTTCTGAGGATCATAGACGATGGGCCGCTGTGTGAAGACCCGATTCACGGTGAGTCGTCCCGGTGTTCCCTCCTTCGCGAGAAGGTTGTTTCGCACATCCACACTGCGGAAGACATGAACATCGCAGGTATCGGTGGGAGCTTCCGCCGTGGCGACGGGCACCTTGATAATGGGATGCTTAGAGTCATATTTGCAGGCCGATCCCGGAAGTTTTCCGGAGGCGGAGCAAAGTTCCATTGTGGTGATTCCGTCGGGAACGGGGAACTGGGCGGTCTTTTTATCCTGATGGAGCAGCTGGTGAACCGCATTATAAATTCTGCCGGCGATATTGGAATCCCCCGTCAGGCTCAGGAAGCCATTTTCGGCACCATACCAAATTGCCGTTGTGTAATACGGGGTTCCTCCGCAGAACCAGAAGTCCTTGTTCTCATTCGTGGTACCCGTTTTTCCAAACAAATCCATGGATCCCGGCTGCAGGACGTTTCGAACATAACCCTCTTTCACGATGGCTTGCAGCACATCGCGTAGCTGGTAATTCTGCTGGGGAGTCAACACCTGTGTCGCCTTGTGGGTGTTTTCATAGACGACATTACCCTGACTGTCTTCAATCCGGGAAATGGCCATCGGGGCGATGTGTTTGCCTTCATTCGCGATGGACTGGTAGGCGCCCGCCATATCCAGCGTGGTAAGACCATGGGTCAAACCACCGATTGCCATCGACATGATTTCATCGTTTCGGTTTGGATTTTCCTTCGCTTCAATAAAGTTATCCCGGTCCGGATGGTCCGCATTGATGATTCCGTAGCGGGTGAGGTAGTCTTTTACCGCCTTGACTCCGAGCTGGTTTAACCACTTCACCGCCACGGGGTTCGAGGAGCGAATCAGAGCGTCTCGGATGGTGGTCAGACCTCGATAGCGATTGTCCACGTTCACGGGCCAGGGCTTGTCATCAATCATGGAAAACGGCGAATCATCTTGGGCACTGGCTTGGTTGAAGCCCATTCCAAAGGCCGCAGAGTATTCCGCGATGGGCTTGATGGAAGAACCCGGCTGACGTGGGAGTTTTGCCGCTCGATTCAAGAAGTGACGGCCCTCCTGCTCACGACCGCCGACGATGGCACGAACCTCTCCCGTCTTGCTGTCCAAAACGGTCATGGCTGCCTGAGGTTGGAGAATTCCTTCCTCATCAATCGTGTAATTGGAACGATCTAAGACCATATTGCCTTGCGGGTTCAGCTGGTAAAACGGGGTCTTGCCCTGCAGGAAGCCTGCCTGGATGGTGAAGCTTCCTCCCTTGCCCTTCTTGACATATTTTCCGTCAAGAGGAATGGAACTCACCTGGTGCGTGCGAAGGGCCCCATTCTCATCGATCGTATAGAAGTCTGAGACGGAGAGATAGCCGCTGTAGAGGTGCAGGCGACCCGGTTGGAAGGTCACGCTTCCGTCATTATTCACCTTGAACTGGGCTTTGGGAATCACGACTCGGTTGTCTTTCGTGAGCAGATTGGATCTCTTATAGTAAAGAAGATTTTTATCGGCACTGACGATGTTTCCGCCCGCATCGTAATTGACCTTGAGGTTTAAGGCTCCTTCATTTCCATTGTTGATGACCTTTCCCAAGTGGGCAAAGGTGTTCTGCAGTTGCTGCTGCAAGGTCACATCAACGGTGGAGTGGATCGTAAGACCGCCGGTAAAGAGGAGCTGTCTGGCTTCCTTATAGGAAATTCCCTTGCTGTCCATCAGAATCGTCACTGCCTGGTCCTTGATGAGGTCGGTCAGATAGGTGGAAATATTTTCCGCCCGCTTTGCCGGGGGCTTGATGGTCGCCGCCACGTCTTCCTTGCTTGCCTGGCTGTACTGGGCTTGCGTGATGGCCCCATGATCCAGCATCTGTTTCAAGACATACTTGGACCGCTTGTAGGCCGGCGGATTATACACGCAAACGTAGTTTTGACCGTTGATGGAGGTCTCGCCCAGCACCCGCTCATTGGTAACCTGGGAGGGACGATAAGTACTGTACAGAGAATACTGGGAAGGTGCAGGGACGATACTTGCAATCGTCGCACACTGGGCCAAATCGAGATCCTGAACATCCTTGGAAAAATAAATTTTCGAAGCAGCCTGGACCCCGTAGGCATTCTGTCCGAAGAAGACCCGATTGAGGTAGGCTTCCATGATCTGCTCTTTGCTGAGCTCCTTTTCAATCTGTGCCGCCAGGTACATCTCCTGGATTTTTCGGGCCCAGTTCACGTCATAGTTGAGGTAGAGGTTACGCGCCAACTGCATGGTGATCGTGGAGGCACCACGAAGATCTCCACTGCTGAAGAAGCCACGAACCGCTGAAAGGATTCCCCAGAAGTCCACGCCATCGTGGTCCCAAAAGCGCTTGTCCTCCGCATGCACAAAGGCATTCACGAGATTTTTTGGAATCCGCTGGTAGGGAACCACTTCCCGATATTCTGCGGTTTCCAACTGTTCAATCAAGCTTCCACTGCCGTCGACAATCTTAGAATTTTGGTTAAGATCGGAAAGTAAGGTGGAAGTGTTGATTTTTGGAGCCTCCTTGGCGATTTCCACCATGGAGCCTGCTAAGTAGCCAAATAGGATGGCTAGAAAGATAAGAATGCTAACCACGATCATGCCGATCACTCGGCCTACCGTAGCGGATATTCTTTTTGTCATAGATACCTCCAAATTGTTTGGATTCAAAATCAATTTTATTCTTCCGATGATTCTTTGATTTTACCATAAAACACGCTATTTCAAAACGTTCCAACCCCCCGGAGGAGTGTGTTAGAATAAAATCAATACATTACGTAAGGAGCCGTTATGGAGGAAAAGGAACGGGGAATCTGTGTTTTCGCCTTTCTCCCGGAAGAAAAAGGGGAAGAGGAACGAAGAATCCTAGAACTGCAGGGAATTGTCTCCTCTTGTGGGGGGAGCTGTGTCGATGTCTTTCAACAGCATCTGGATCGGATGCAGCCGGCCACGGTGATTGGGAGCGGTAAGGTTTTGGAGCTTCAAGACCTTGTCGATCAATGGCGGGCGCAGTTTGTGGTGTTTGATCGGGCCTTGACGGGGGCACAGATGAAGAATCTTTCGGATATGCTGCCTTGCAAGGTGCTCGATCGGATTGATTTGATCTTAGACATCTTTGCCCTTCGCGCGAGGAGTAAAAAGGCAAAATTGGATGTCAAGTTAGCTCAGCTCAGTTATCGCCTGCCCCGTCTCCGTGGTTTGGGAGGACAGCTTTCCCGAACGGGAGGAGGCATCGGAACACGAGGCCCCGGTGAGCAGCAGCTGGAAACCGACCGCAGGGCGATTCTTCGCGAGATTTCGGGGATTCGAGAGCAACGAAAGAAGATTGGCGTAAGAGAGCGTATGATGGCCAAGCAGCGAGAAGAGGGAGAAATTCCCATTGTCTCTCTGGTCGGCTATACCAACGTGGGAAAATCCACGCTCTTGAATGGACTGCGGTCTCTGTGCCAAGAAAACGAAGGTTCAGGGAGGGACAAGGAAGTCTATGCGGACGATCGCCTCTTTGCCACCCTGGATGTTCATCTTCGACGCTTGCAACGGGAGGGGGAACCCGCCTTTTTACTCGCCGACACGGTCGGCTTTATCACCGATCTGCCGGAAAAACTGAAAAGTGCTTTTGAGAGCACCCTTGCGGAAGCAAAACGGTCCCAACTCCTTTTGGTGGTTTTGGATGCCTCCAATCCCCACTGTGAAGAAGATCGAATTGCGGTGCTTTCTTTATTAAAGGAGAGCTTAGAAGGAATCCCCATCTGCTTTGTGTATAACAAAATGGACCGGGCGAGGGTTCATCCAAATTTGAATCCCGGAATGGATCTTTCGGTGAGCGCAAAAAAGAAGGAAGACCTGGAAGCACTGTATTCTCTTCTGATAAGGCGCCTTTTTGGAAAGGAAATCGCAAAGAACTTTCTGATTCCCTATTCCTCGATGAACCTGTTTTCCGATTTGCGAGACCAGGTTCATGTGGACAGGGAGGAGGGGACCCCGGAGGGATACCGGGTGAGCCTCCGCCTCCGCGAAAAGCAATATCGGGAATTATCAGCCTTTGCAAAGGAGGTAAGCGATGAGTGATCTTCGTCCCGGAACATGGGCGGAGAAGGAACTGGTCATCAAAAAGTCACGGTTTATTGGCAGGATCTTTCCCGTGGAGTCCAAGGAAGAAGTGGAAGAACTTCTTGCTCGGGAGCGAGAAAGGGAAGGTGGCGCCAACCATCACTGCTATGCGTATGTCATCGATTCCCGGGGAACGGATTTGGGATACTCCGATGATGGGGAGCCACAGGGCACCGCAGGGCTTCCGATATTGGGCGTCCTGCAAAAGCGCAAGCTGAGCCATGTCCTATGCGTGGTGACCCGCTACTTTGGTGGAATTAAATTGGGCGCTCCCGGCCTGGTCAGGGCCTATGGAGATGCCTGCGTTGCCGCCCTATCCGCAACGAAAGTCTTAGAATATGGACCCGCTTTTCGAATGAAAATAGAATTTGACTATTCCTATTTGGGGAAAATAGAATATTATTATAAAGTCTGTTCGGTTGAGGAAATCCACCGAACCTTTTTCGATCGGGTCATCAGTGAATTCTGGGTTCCACGTTCCCAAAGCAAGGTTCTTATGAGGAACCTTCAGGAACTCAGCGCAGATCGATGCCGAATCCGATTTGTGGAAAAGGCCCAACGGCCCGTGGGAAAATTCTCTGCGGAGTAAAAGTGGGCTCAAAAAGAAGAATGAGAAGATAGAAAAGAGGAGAAGATGTCCGGACATAATAAATGGAGTAAGGTGAAAAATGTTAAGGGGAAAGAAGACGCGAAACGGGCGAAGATCTTTACCAAGATGAGCCGCATGATCATGGTGGCGGTGCGTGAGGGGGGATCGGATCCCGCCTACAACGCCTCTTTAAAGATGGCGATTGAGAAGGCAAAAGCGGAGAATATGCCCAACGACAACATCGATCGGGCCATCAAGAAGGGAGCCGGCGAAATCGACGGACAAGAATTTAGCAACGTTCTTTATGAAGGCTATGGTCCCCAGGGAACCGCTCTGGTGGTGGAATGCCTCACGGACAACAAGAACCGCACTGCCGCGGATGTTCGCCATGCCTTCGATAAGAATGGTGGCAATCTCGGCACCATGGGATCGGTGACCTTCCAGTTTGATCATAAGGGAATTCTCGTCGTCGATGCGGATGACAAGGATGAGGATACGGTAATGATGGATGCCTTGGACAGCGGGGCAGAGGATGTAAAAAGCGAGGAAGAGAGCTTTTTGATCACCAGTGATCCCGCCAATTTCCAGTCGGTCAGCGACGCCATGACGGAGAAGGGCTACCAGTTCCGGGTTGCCCAGGTCGGCTACCTTCCGAAAAACACGATTCGCTTAGAGAAGGAAGAGGACCGCAAACACATGCGGGCCATGATTGACATGCTCGAGGATCACGACGATGTCCAGGAGGTCTATACCAACTGGGAGGATGATGAGGAAGAAGAATGAGACGGCTGAAATGGGTCCTTGCCGCTCTCCTTTTATTCTTGACGGTTTTATTAACCGCCACCTTTTATGTGGCGGGAGATCGGGCCTATTATCACGATTTTCAGGTGAACCACCATATCGATCAGGCAACCCGGCGGAGTCAGGAGGAGCTGGATGAGGTGTCGAAAAATCTTTCTGCCTACCTGAAGGAGGGGAAGGATGAGCTGTTGACCCCTTATTACCAGGAGCATGAAATTGCGCACATGCGCGATGTGCATCAACTTTTCCGACTGGGACGTTTGGTGCGTGCCGTCTCTTTGCTTCTCTTGATTGGCATCGTAGTTCATGCATTTGTGTTGGGAGATATTCATGGGCTGAAGAAGAGTCTTCCCAGGGCAAGCTTTCTTTGGCTGGCTCTCTTTTCCGCCTTCGCTCTCTTCTGCGTTTTTTTCTGGGATACGGCATTTACGGGGTTTCATAAGCTGTTTTTTTCGAATGACTTGTGGCGGATGGACCCTGCGAAGGATTTTATGATCCAAATGCTGCCGGCTCCCTTCTTCATTGGAATGGCCCTTCGGGTGTTCTTGCTCAGCCTTTTGGGAGTCGGAATTTTTCTGTTCCTTCTTCACGGGGTCATAAGTTATCGGCAACAGAAAGGAGAGTATCGGGATCCTCGGTCCTGATCGATGAAACCATGCAATTTACGGGAAATCCAGTCGCTTTTGAAATCTTTGGCTTGGAAATTCGATGGTATGCCATCTTTATCGTTACCGGAATGATTCTTGCGGTGATTCTCGCGGACCGTGAAGCGAGAAAGCAGGGCTTTCCAAAGGACACCGTGTCGGACCTTGCCCTGTTTGCCCTTCCGATCGGGGTGATCGGGGCTCGAATTTGGTATGTCCTCTTTGAATGGGATTCCTATCAGGGAGACCTGATGAAGATGCTCAATATCCGCAATGGAGGATTGGCCATTCAGGGAGGAATCATGGCGGCGGTCCTGGTCGGCCTGGTTTACTGCAAGCGGAAAAAGCTTTCCTTTTTGCAGTTGGCGGACATCATTTTTCCTGTGGTGGCCTTGGCCCAGGGAATCGGTCGCTGGGGAAATTTTACCAACAATGAGGCCCACGGGGGACCAACGGATCTTCCCTGGGGACTTCTGATTCATGGGCAAAAGGTGCATCCGACCTTCCTCTATGAATCCCTGGGGGATTTGCTTATTTTCCTCCTTCTCTGGTATCTGCTACACAAGAAGGGGAAGGACCAACCCCATGGGCAGATAGCCTGCCTCTACTTAATTCTCTATGGAATACTTCGCTTTTTCGTGGAAGGCTTCCGGACGGACAGCCTCTGGTGGGGACCATTTCGGGTGGCCCAGATCCTGGCGATGATCGGAGTGGCAATCGGCTTCTTGGGAATTTTTCTGCTCCGCAGGAAAAAATCGCGGGCAGAAAATAAAAAAGATGAATTATCGGAGTAATACAACCTAATAAAGAACCTTTATTTTCGCCCCTCGGCCAGAGACGAGGGGAGTTTTTTTTGTGGGAAAATGCTTGTTTTTTCGGAAGATAAGCTCTAAAATGGTATCAGAAGGTAAAAAGTGGTAAAGAGTGGGGGAAAGTGGAAAATGTTCATTGGCGAATACAACCACAATGTAGACGCGAAGGGAAGAGTTTCTCTTCCTGCTCGCTTTCGCGATGAATTAAGTGAAAATTTCTACATCACCCGCGGTATTGATAAGTGTTTATTTATTTATGACGAAAAAGAATGGTCGGTCATGGACCAGAAAATCCGAGGCCTGCGATTAACCGCAAAGGCTGCCCGTGGATTTTCCCGACTTTTCTATTCGGGAGCGATGGAACTCAGCTGCGATAAATTAGGAAGAATTACCATTCCTCCGCAACTTCGATCCTTCGCCGATATCGAGAAAGAAGTTGTGATTATCGGAGTTTCAGATCGAATTGAAATTTGGGCGAAGGATGAGTGGGATACCTACATGAATGAAGATTCGATGAATTATGACGATCTCACCGATCGATTAGAGGACTTTGATATTGACCTCTAAGGCAGTGAAAGGAGCAGGTATGCAATTTTCCCATGAACCGGTTCTGCTACAGGAAACCATTGACGGCTTAAAGATTGCCCCCGATGGTCTCTATGTGGACTGTACGGTTGGCGGCGGAGGCCATAGCAAGGAAATCTGTAAGCGTTTAAAAAGGGGAGAACTTCTCGGCATCGATCAGGATGAAGAGGCGCTTTTCGCTGCGACACAGACACTGGCTCCCTGGGGAGATCGGGTGACTTTGGTCCACGATAACTTTCAACACCTCTCAGAGATTCTGGCGGAAAAAGGCTGGGATAAGGTCGACGGAATCCTGATGGACATCGGAGTTTCCAGCCATCAGTTTGACGACGAAGAGAGGGGATTCTCCTATCACGGGGAAGCGACCCTGGATATGCGCATGGATCAAACCGCCGACAGGGAGACCGCCCGAGACATTGTAAATCATTACTCACAGGAAGATCTCACACGCATCTTTTATGACTATGGGGAAGAGCGATGGGCCAAGCGAATTGCGGAATTTATCATCTCGGAACGGCAGGAGCATGAAATTGCTACCACCGCTGACCTCGTAAGTGTCATCAAAAAGGCGATTCCCAAAAAGGTGAGAATGCAGGAAAAGCATCCCGCAAAGCGTGTGTTTCAGGCTCTTCGCATTCAGGTCAACGATGAGCTCGGCGTTTTAAAGAAAGGCCTGCGTGAGGCGGTCTCGCATCTCAAGACGGGGGGAAGGCTATGTGTCATCAGCTTTCATTCTTTAGAGGACCGCATTGTCAAACAGGAGTTTCGGGAAATGGAAAAAGACTGTATTTGTCCACCGGACTTTCCGGTCTGTGTCTGTCACCATCATCGCGAAATCAAAAGAATCAATACGAAGCCGATTGTCGCTTCAGAAGAAGAATTGGCAGAGAATCCAAGAGCGCACTCTGCCAAATTACGGGTTGTGGAAAAACTGGAGCAAAAAAAATAGCGCGAACAAAAAGAGAATCCATTCGGGAGGGGTACCATGGACTCAGCAGTGCGTCAAAGACAATATCAGGAAAGACCGGCACGAAGAAGATTAGAAGTTGTGGAAGCTCCGGGAAGACGGAGAAGGTCTTCGCTGCACCATCGAAAAAAAGAGAGGGTGGCGAAGCGAAGCCATCGGACCGGGCAACAGCAGTTTGTGAAACCGAGAGCAAGAGTGCGTTTGCTTCCGCTTTTCTCCGTGCTCATTGCCATGGCCTTGTTTGTTGGCTTGCTTACCGTCTCTTTAATAAGATATAATAAACTGTCCAAAGCAAGCAGAGAGGTTCAGGACCTTCGAAACGAAATCACTTCTCTTCAAGCAGAACAGGATTATCTTCGCATGGATCTTGCTCCCTATCTGGAAAATTCACGCATTGAACGCTTGGCGGAGACCCGCCTTCACATGCAGTATCCCACGGAAAACAATGTGATGGCAGCAGAGTCAAACCGGGAGTTGCTGGGCGCCCGCAAAGATTCCTCGAAAACGGAAGTGACTGCACAAAAGAATGTGGAGTCAAATAAAGGGGACACGAGTTCACAAACCCTTGCGGGAAATGGACAATCCGATACCGCGGGAAAGCAAGAATAATTTTCCGTCTGCCTTGCCGGATTGCAGTTGCCTTTCAGGATGGGATAAGAGATGAAGCTAAAAAAAAGAAATCAGTCGAGACAAGTGAATCAATCAGCCCGAGTTCGTGTGGTTTTTGGAGTTGCACTGCTGGTGGTGATTGGATTCTTGGCTCGACTTTTTTATTTGCAAACATCGGGAGGAGCGGCCTATCGGAAAGCGGCCTACGTACAGCGGCGAAGAGCTGTTGAGGTGGCACCCGCTCGCGGAACCATCTACGATCGCAATAAAAATGCGCTGGCCCTCTCCATCACGGTCAACTCCTGCTATGTGTTTCCCCAGGAGATTCCCGAAGAAAATCGAAAGGAAACAGCTGAGCTCTTAGCCTATATTCTCCACATGGAACGCTCCGAAGTCCTGGAAAGTTTGGCGTCCAAGAAACAGTATCTTCGTTTAAAGGAACAACTCACCGAAGAAGAGATAAAGCAGCTTAAGAGTTCGGGACTTCGATCGATTTCCATTGTGCTGGAACCGAAACGCTATTATCCGGAGGGAGATCTTTTCTCACAGACGGTGGGCTTTTTAGACAATGATGGCAAGGGAAGCTATGGCATTGAGGCGAGTTATGATCGCCTGCTTCGAGGAGACAATGGCAAGAATATTCAGTCCATGGACCTGTCCGGCAACATCATTCCCGCGGAGTCTCCCGAGTCCTTCGCCTCGGTGAACGGACAAGATATTTATCTTACCTTGGACCAGAAGATACAGGAGATTGCCGCCCAGGAATTGGAGCGTGGATGCAAAGAGTTCCAGTCGGAGTCGGGCACAGTGATCGTGATGGACCCCAATAATGGGGAGGTGCTGTCCATGGTCTCCTACCCTCGCTTTGATGCCAACAAACCCCGCGTTCCCCTTTCCGATGTGGAAAAAGCAAAGTGGAACAGTTACAGCGATGAGGAGCGGCTCCACTACCTCTATTCGATTTGGAAAAATCCGGCGGTAAGCGCAATCTATGAACCGGGGTCGGTCTTCAAAACGCTGACCAGTTCGATTGCCTTGGAAAATCGTTCCAACACCCCTTCCACCATTTATGTTTGTCATGGCAGCATTGAGATTGCGCCGGGAGTTCGCATTCACTGTTGGAAATATCCTCTGTCACATGGGGCACAGACCATGGAGGAGGCCCTGGTCCATTCCTGCAACCCCGCTTTCGTGCAAATCGTCCGGGATATCGGAGCAAAGAATTTTTATTCATATCTTCAAAGCTTGCATGTTTCCGGCATGACGGGAATCGATCTTCCCGGGGAAACGGCGAGCTCCATGCCCCGCAATTTGGAAGAGATGACGGGGGACCGCATGGCCACCATGTCCTATGGGCATGGGGTCGCTGTCACTCCCATTGAGATGATTTCTGCGGCGAACACAGCCATCAACGGGGGCTACTATCGGCCGGCACACCTCTATCGGGAATCGGTGGACGGAGAGGGAAAAAGCCTGGCACACTATAATAATCAGTTGGGTCAGCAGGTTTTTTCCCAGGAAACCAGTGACGTGATGAGGGGATATTTGCGAAAGGTCGTGGAAGGAAACAAATCTCCGGTAACCCGGATCCATCGGGTTCAGGTGGGAGGGAAGAGTGGAACCACGCTTATCCAAGAGAATGGAAAATACACCGATCAAACCATCGCTTCCTTTTTTGGATTTTATCCTTTGGAAAAGCCCAAGTATTCCGTCTTAGTGGTGATTCATAAGCCACAAAAATCCACTTTTGGAGATCAGGTTGCCGGTGAGATCACGGCCCGGATCATGGAACGGATGCTTCCCCAGCAGTCACAGGATTCCAATGCGGAAGCGGAGACATTGGTGCGGACTCCGAACTTGATGGGGATGACCGTGCAGGAAGCAGACCGGGAACTTCGGAAAGTGGGATTGGATCTCTCGGTTTATGGGGACATGAGCTTTTTGACTCGGATCGATCAGCAGACACCGAAAGCGGGCGTACCGATTCGCAGGGGTGGACGGATTCAGGTGAAGCCCAAGGAAACTCCCGAATACGTCATTCCCGATTTTCAGGGAAAGACCCGAGAGCAGCTCGAAAAGGACTACCAGAATTGCGGCCTCAAACTGCAAGTGGACGGACAGGGGAAGGCGGTGCGCCAACAACCTGCAGCCGGTGAGGTGGTGGAAAAGAATCATGTTGTGCACATTTATCTAGAGGAAGAAAAGGAAAGCGGTAAGGAGCAAGGAAAAGGGGAGTAAAAAATGGTTATCATCTTTATGATTCGAAGATTGATGTTGCTCGCTTTGCTAGCGACGGGATTGTCGATGTTATTTACCAAATTATGGATCGCCTTCTCAAGGAGAGAATCCATTGGGCAGCCCATTCGGGAAGAGGGGAACAAAGCCCATTATAAGAAACAGGGAACGCCGACCATGGGAGGCGTTGCCTTCATCGCCGTGTTTCTTTTGCTGTACCTCCTGTTTGGACAAAAAGATCGCGCCATGGTTCTTATCCTGCTGAGCACGGTGGGATTTGGGGCCATCGGCTTTGTGGACGATTATGCAAAGATTCGAAAAAAGGAGAGTGAGGGACTGACACCGCGCCAGAAGCTCATTTTACAGGTCGGGCTTGCGGCTCTTCTCGTCATTCTCTTCTTTTTCTTTCATCCGGATGCCGGCATCCAAAGAATCCCCCTGGTAAATTGGATGCTGAATCTTTCAGTTTTCTGGGCACCGATCTTGGTTTTCATCCTTGTTGGCACGGTAAATGCCGTGAATTTAACGGATGGTCTTGATGGACTCTGTGCGGGCGTATCCCTGCCCGTCTTCCTTGCCCTTTTCGTCGAAACGAAAATCTTTTATCGGGACTTTTTATCCGCGGGCACGGCAGCTTGGATCTTTCTCTTTGTCCTCCTGGGATACCTTGTGTTTAACGCCTACCCGGCATCGGTGATGATGGGGGACACGGGATCCATGGCAATCGGTGGAGCAATCTGTGCGATTTTTCTGTCGCAAAATATCTCCCTGTATTTGGTTATTTTCGGAGGTGTCTACATGATGGAGACCCTATCCGTGATCATCCAGGTAACCTATTTTAAGCACACGGGCGGGAAGCGCATCTTCTTGATGTCGCCCATTCACCATCACTTTGAACTCAAGGGCTATCCGGAAAGCAAGATCACGGCGAGCTTTTGTATTCTCAGCACGATTTTGTGTCTCGTGGGTCTGCTGTTTCTTTAGTAAATAAATGTGGAGAAAGAAGGATAAATTAATGGAAGACAATGTGCAAGTGCTGTTATACGGACTGGGAGTGACGGGACAGTCGGCGATTGATGTCCTTGCTCCCCGGGGATATCATCTTGACCTGTTCCTGGACAAGGAGCCGCAAAGTCTCCCCGATGAAATCGATCATCTTTTTACGAAGGCGGAAGAGCCGGTGGTACAGACCTATGACTTTCTTTTGCGGTCTTCTGGGATTCCCCTCGATCGACCTCTTCTGGAAAGGGCTCGCAAGGAGGACCTGGAAATTCTGTCGGATATTGAGTTGGCTTACCGGCTCTATGGGGGAGATCACATGGTCGCCATTACCGGTTCGAACGGGAAGACCACTACCACCACCTTGCTCACCCATTTATTGAAAGAGGCGGGGCTGTTCGCGATTGCCTGCGGGAACATCGGAAATCCCGTTCTCTCTGCGATGAACCGGGGGCCTCAGGGAACTTGGTATATTTTAGAGTGTTCCAGCTTCCAGCTGTCAACGGTCAAAGAATTTGCCCCCCATCTGGCAGCAATCACCAACATCACGCCGGATCATCTGGAATGGCACGGTACTTTTGAAGCCTATGCGGCCTGTAAGTGGGCGATTGGCAGGGCGCAGAGAACAGAAGACCTGCTTTTGCTAAATCCCAAGGATTCCCTCTCCTGTGAGCAAGGAGAGAAAGGCAATTGGAAGGCAAAGATCGAAAAAATCGACCTGCAATCGGATCTGGCCCGGCGCCTACGGCAGGGAGAAAATTGGCACCTATTCGGTGAGCATAATATCGAAAACGCCCTCTTTGCGACACGCCTTGCCGAAGAAATTCTCAAAGAGGAGGGGCATGATCCGGCGACCATCAAAGAAGAGCTGGACCGAGGGCTGGATTCCTTTCAACCGATTCATGATCGGATGGAAAAGGTGTGTCAGGTTAATGGGGTGGATTTCGTCAATGATTCCAAGGCAACCAATGTGGACTCCACGGTCCGCGCCCTGGAAAGCATTGATCGACCGATCTTACTCATCGCGGGAGGCTATGATAAGAAGATTTCATTTGCACCCTTGGTGGAAGCCTTCCGTAAGCATGGGAAAAAGCTCTATCTGTTTGGGGAAACCAAGTACCAGATTCAGGAGTGCTTTGCGAAGGCGGGCCTGGCAGATCAGGTACAGGTTTTTGAGACGCTTTCCCAGGTTATGAAGCAAGCGGAGTCCGATGGGGAGGCGGGAGATATGGTCCTCTTGTCGCCCGCATCCGCCAGTTGGGACATGTATCCCGGCTATGAGGCCCGGGGCGATGAATTTCGGGAGCTCGCTTTAACGTATGAGAAAGAAGTCAAGCAGCAGCATTAAGGGATTGAGGAAAGAATGAGACGGAAGAATCTTAGAAACGCACAAATGCAGAAGCAGGCTCCCTCCGCAAGTCGTCAAAAGATCCGACGGAAGCCCTTTGATTGGGGGATTTTTCTTGTCGTGGTGGGTCTTCTCATTTTTGGCGTGCTCATGGTGTTTAGTGCCAGTGCTCCCTATGCCGCAAAAACGAGGGGGGATTCTCAATTCTTTTTAAAGAGAGATGTCGTCTATGCCCTTTTGGGCTTAGTCGTCATGGTCGGGCTTTCGTTTTTGGACTTTCGGGTCTATAAACGGCATGCCTGGGGGATTTATCTCTTTGCCTTTCTTCTCTGCATTTTGGTGTTTCTTCCCAAGATCGGTGTTTCCGTGAACAACGCACGCCGGTGGATTGGTTATGGATCATACACCTTAATGCCATCCGATGTGATGAAGGTGGCTTCCGTCATCCTGCTTTCCTACCTGCTCACCCGGCAGCCGGCAAACAGAAACGGGAGTTTTGGGACCTTCTTCTGGGTGATGATCCTCATCCTGCTGACGATTCTTCCGATTTATAAGCAACCGAATTTTTCCGCGGTTGTGGTGATCGGCATGACCCTGATTGTGCTCTACTTTATCAATGGGATGAACCTCAGGCTGACGGTTCTTCTCGTGATTCTGTTGGGCATCGGCGGTCTCATTGCCTTTTGGCCCTATCCCGGCAACTATCGGCTGGAACGCGTACTCATCATCCTGGACCCGTTGAAAGATGTGATGAATTCCACCTGGCAATTGGTCCAATCCCTTTTTGCGGTGAGCAGCGGGGGCCTCTTTGGGGTTGGGTATGGACAAAGCCGACAGAAATTTGACTATCTTGCGGATGAACCTCACAACGACTTCATTTTTTCCGTCATCAGTGAAGAGCTGGGCTTTTTCGGATGTCTTCTCCTCTTTGCCGCCTTTGTCTACCTGGTGTATCGATGTCTGAAGGTGGCGGAGCGATGTGAAGACCCCTTTGCGCGATCCTTGGTTCTGGGCCTCTGCTTCGTGATTGCTTTTCAGGCAGCGGTTAACATCGGTGTGGCGATTGGGCTGGTGCCCACAACGGGAATCACTCTTCCTTTTATCAGCTATGGAGGAAGTTCCTTATTGATTATGTGTGGAATCATTGGAATAATATTAAATATATCCAGACACAAAGAAGGAGACTTCTCGAGGAGAACGCACAGAGACAGAAGGGAAGAGCGATCGTGAGGGAATATCGAAGAGAATTCAACGGGGACGGGGTGAGGCAGGAAGGATCCCCTTCCTCCCGTCTGAAGAGAGAGCATAAAATGCGAAAACTCACCTCCCCTTCCGAGGGGAGACGGAGGAAGAAAGAACAGAAGCCGAGTCGACCTCGACAGCGCCGTCATCCGAAGGTTTGGATGGCCAGCATATTTCTGTTGATCACCATGGGGATTGGAATCTACTTTCTTTTAACCCATCGTGCCTTCCAAATTAAGTATGTAAAAGTGGAGGGCAATGTGGTTGTCAGCGATTCGGAGGTGCTGGGGCAGCTGGGCGATGTAAATTCCAATATTTTTCTTTTCTCGGGGAAAAAGGCCGGCAAAGCGATAAAGGAACTTCCGGGAATTCAGGAGACTCAGATTTCCAAGCAGCTTCCCAATCGTCTGCTCATTCAGATCCATGAGAGCTATATCCTGGGTATCGTAAATCACGGGAAGGACCGGTGGTACATCGATGAACAGGGACACTTAACGGATCAGGTCGATTCGAATTTGATTATGAGGCTGAAACCGTTACCAGTTCTCGGGGTGGATCCCGAGAAAAAACCCGGGGATATCGCATTGGAAGATGAGAGAAATCTGCAACTTTTACAGACCTTGGTCCAGACGAAACTGGCGGATGAAGTCGTTTCAGTAAATTTTGAAAAGATGGATAACATTGATATAATGTATAAGAAAATAAAGATACACTTCGGCTCGGCGAATAATATCTATAAAAAATTAGAAATCTTATCCTCGGTGATTCACGAGATTACCACAAAAAAGATTCCTGCAGTAGAGATCTTGATGAATGAAGGGCGGAATCCCATTGTGGTCACCAATAAGTCAGAAGAGACGAAATCAACTAAGGAAACAGGGGGAAGGCAATGAGTGCATTCGACATGGAATTAAACAACGACGGACTGGCAAAAATCAAAGTAATCGGTACCGGCGGTGGCGGTAACAACGCCATCAACCGCATGAAGAAGTCCGGTTTACAGGGCGTAGAGTTCCTGGCCGTCAATACCGATAAGCAGATTCTTGATGTGATTGATGCGGACACCAAGCTTCAGATCGGGCAGAAGCTCACCCGTGGTTTGGGATCCGGCGGAAATCCGGAAATCGGTGAGAAGGCCGCTGAAGAGTCCAAGAATGAGATTTCAGAACTTCTCCAAAACACCGACATGGTGTTCATCACCGCCGGCATGGGCGGCGGTACCGGAACGGGTGCCGCTCCTGTTATCGCAGAGGTTGCGAAACAGCTTGGCATTTTGACGGTTGGCGTGGTAACAAAGCCCTTCGGATTTGAAGGAAGAAAACGGCAGAACCAGGCAGAAGGCGGCATTGAAAAATTAAAAGACAAGGTGGATACCCTGATTGTGATTCCGAATGATCGTCTCCTGCAGGTTGCAGAGCGGAGAACCAGCATGGTGGAAGCCTTTGGAATGGCCGACCGTGTTCTGATGAATGGTATCAAGGGAATTTCCGACCTGATTGCGGTTCCCAATATGATCAACTTGGATTTCGCCGATGTGGAATCCATCATGAAGGACCAGGGCATCGCGCACATGGGCATTGGCATTGCCAATGGGGAGAACCGTGCGGTGAATGCGGCAAAGGGCGCTGTGAAGAGTCCACTCTTGGAAACCAGCATCGAGGGAGCCAAGGCCGTTCTTGTGAACATCACGGCGGCGGATTTAGGCCTCTTTGAAGTCAATGAAGCCCTGGAACTGATTCGCGAGAGCGTGGATACCGATGCCAATATCATCTTTGGGGCAGGTGTGGACGATTCTTTGAAGGAAGATTTGAAGATTACCGTGATCGCAACGGGATTTGATAATCGGAAGATTACCGCGCATACCAGCCGGGAAGAGGAGAGCAAGAGACCACAACCCACCGCGGAGCGGGAGCAAAAGGAAAGCGATGACGGACTTGACATCCCGGAATTCTTGAGAAAGTATCGGTAAGCATGAAGTGTCCGTACTGTTCCTTTCCGGATACAAAGGTGATTGATTCGCGACCGACGGAGGATAATGAGGCGATTCGAAGACGAAGAATCTGCATCAAGTGCAACCGCCGCTTCACGACCTATGAGCGATATGAGGACCAGGCGATCGTCGTTATCAAGAAGGACAATACCCGAGAGCCTTTTACCCGATCGAAGATTTTGAACGGGATGATTCGCAGTTGCGAGAAGCGACCTGTCGCTGTGGAAAAGCTGGAACAGGCCACCGATGCGATCGAATTGGAGATCAATCATCTCAACCAGAAGGAGATTACCTCCGCCTACATCGGAGAGCTGGTCATGGACCAGTTAAAGAAGATTGATAAGGTTGCCTATGTTCGCTTTGCTTCGGTCTACCGGGAGTTTGCGGATGTAGAGAAGTTTTATGATGAGCTCGAAAGTTTGAAGGATGATCGAGCAAACTCGGAAAAGAAGCAAAGTTAGCTGTTAAGTTATTGGGCGATCCCACGGGATCGCCTTCTTCTTTAAGGAAAAGAGGAGGGGAACATGGATTTCTTTTCGATGAAAAGGGCCAAGGAAAAGAAGAAGAATGCGCCCTTGGCGGATCGGATGCGGCCCCAAAACCTGGACCAGGTTTTCGGGCACCGGGACTTGATCGGGCCGGGCCGAGTGCTTCGTCGTTTAATTCAAGCGGACCGCGTTCCTTCTCTGCTCTTATATGGACCTCCCGGCACGGGAAAGACAACCCTGGCCTCGGTCATTGCGGAAAGCACGGCCAGGCGCTTCGTGCCCCTGTCCGCAGTGACCGCGGGGGTGAAGGAGATTCGCCAGGTCGTCGATGAAGCAAAAGAGGCCCTGGGCTTTGATGGCCAGCGAACGATTCTCTTTTTGGACGAGATACATCGCTTTAACAAATCCCAGCAAGATGCCCTTTTGCCCCATGTGGAGGATGGAACACTGACGCTGATTGGTGCCACCACCGAGAATCCCTACTTTGAGGTCAACAAGGCGCTGTTATCTCGGATGCAGGTCTTGGAATTAAAGCCGTTGGATGAGGAGGCCTTGTCCTCGGTTTTGGACCGGGCCCTCAGGGATGAGCGGCGTGGACTGGGAAAAGAACAGGTGCAGATGGATGCCGAGGCGCGAAAGCTCCTCTTTGTGATTTCCGGGGGAGATGCCCGCGTTTTGCTCAACACTCTGGAGTTGGCCGTTTTGTCCACACCGCCAAGCGAGGGGAAGATTCACTTGGGAAAGAAGGAGATTGCGGGCAGTGTGCAGAAGTATGGAATTTCCTATGATAAGGGGGCGGAGGAGCACTACAACAATATCTCTGCCTTCATCAAATCCGTGAGGGGGTCCGATCCCGATGCGGCGGTCTACTATCTCGCCCGAATGCTTCTGGGTGGAGAGGATCCCCTCTTTATTGCACGAAGGCTGTGTATCCTCGCCTCCGAGGATGTGGGGAATGCCAATCCGATGGCTCTGGTCGTTGCCTCTTCCTGTTTTCAGGCCTGTTCCAAGATCGGAATGCCGGAAGCCCGAATCATTCTGTCTCAGGCAACGACCTATCTTGCCTCTTCCCCGAAATCGAATGCTTCCTATCTGGCCATCGATCGGGCGATGGAATGGGTGCGGTCGCATGGGGCGGAGGAGATCCCCGCTTACCTAAAAGACGCCCATTATTCCGGGGCAAAAGAGCTGGGACGGGGGATATCCTATAAATATCCTCATGATTATCCCCGGGGCTACGTGTTGCAAAAATACCTGCCGGATGCGATAATTAACGTGAATTTTTATCAGCCGAAGGATATCGGAGAAGAAAGAAAAACGAAAGAATACCTTGATCGTTTAAAGGAAATTGAGGAGGAATAGATGCTAATAAAAACGCTCATGAAAGAGTATGAGAGCTACGAGGGAAAGACGGTATGCCTGCAGGGATGGATTCGAAAGTCTCGGTTTTCCAAGAATGTGGGTTTTATTGAATTAAATGACGGATCCTTTTTCAAACCCGTCCAATTGGTTTTGAATGCGGAATCCGAAGCCTATGAGCAAGCATCTCATTTCACGAACTCGAGTTCCATTGAGGTGGAGGGAAAACTGGTCAAGACCCCTCAAGCCAAGCAGCCCTTTGAAATTAGGGTCGAACGAATTGAGCTGCTGGGCCTTGCAGCAGGGGATTATCCGTTGCAAAACAAGCGGCAGAGTTTCGAATTTCTCCGTCAATTGCCCTCCTTGCGGAGCCGGACCAGCACCTTCCAGGCGGTTTTTCGGACTCGGTCGGAAATTGCCTTTGCCCTTCATGAATTTTTTCACAAAAATAATTTTGTTTATGTACACACGCCGATCATCACTGCCTCTGACGCGGAGGGAGCCGGCGAGATGTTTCAAGCCACTACCCTAGACCTTGATCACATTGAGAGAGATGAGGCCGGAAAGGTGGACTACAGCAAGGACTTTTTTGGCGCCGAGGCAAATTTGACCGTCTCCGGTCAGCTGGAAGTGGAAGCTTTTGCCATGAGCCATCGCAATGTCTACACCTTTGGTCCCACCTTCCGGGCGGAGCACTCGAACACGACTCGGCATGCCGCGGAATTTTGGATGGTGGAGCCCGAAATTGCCTTTGCGGATTTGAATGACGTGATGGATTTGGCAGAAGAGGTTGTGAAATACGTCATTGAGGCGGTCATGGACCGCTTGCCGGAGGAAATGGAATTTTTTGACCGCTTTATTCAGCCGGGACTGCTGGATCGATTGCGTCAGGTCAAAGATTCCGAATTTCGGAGAATGACCTATACTGAGGCCGTGGAAATCTTAGAGAAAGAAAATTCCCGCTTTGAAAATCCGGTGCATTGGGGAGACGATTTGCAATCGGAACATGAACGCTATCTCACGGAGCAGGTGGTAAAGGGACCCTTGTTCCTGACCGATTATCCCAAGGACATCAAGGCCTTCTACATGCGTATGAACGACGATGAAAAGACCGTTGCTGCCTGCGACATGCTCGTTCCGGGCATTGGCGAACTCATTGGGGCCTCCCAGCGTGAAGAAAGAGCCGATCGATTGCAGGCACGGATGCAGGAAAAGGGAATGAACGTGGAAGACTATCGCTGGTATTTGAACCTGGACCGCTTTGGCGGCTGCAAACATGGGGGATTCGGCATTGGCTTTGAGCGTTTGGTCATGTACATGACCGGTATGGAGAACATCCGCGATGTCCTCCCGTATCCGAGAACGGTAAATGCCTTCCATAAAAAGTAGGAAAAGGAACCCGAAGGGTTGGAAGATAGAAAAGAGTGAGTAATGAAGGAATACAATCCCGCAGAAATCGAAAAGAAGTGGCAGGACTTTTGGCAAAAAACGGACTGCTTCCATGCTGAGCAGAATTCGGAGAAAAAGAAATATTACGCGTTAATTGAATTCCCCTATCCCTCGGGACAGGGACTCCATGTGGGCCATCCCCGCCCCTATACGGCATTGGACATTGTCTCTCGGAAGAGAAGAATGCAGAATTATAACGTTCTCTTTCCCATGGGCTTTGACGCCTTTGGCCTTCCTACCGAGAACTATGCCATCAAGAACAAGATTCATCCCGCAAAGGTGACGCGGGACAACATCAAACATTTTAAGGGACAGCTCTCTTCCATCGGCTTTTCCTTTGACTGGGATCGGGAAATCAACACGACCGATCCGGAATATTATCGCTGGACACAGTGGATATTTATCCAGATGTTCAAGCACGGGCTGGCCTATAAAAAAGAAACGCCTATCAACTGGTGCCCGAAAGACAAGGTGGGTCTTTCCAACGAAGAGGTCATTGGAGGCTGCTGCGAACGCTGTGGAACCCCGGTGGAACATCGGGTGAAAAATCAGTGGATGCTTAAGATTACCGCCTATGCGGATCGGCTGATTGATGATTTAGACTTGGTAGACTATTCTCCCAAGATCAAACAGCAGCAGATCAACTGGATCGGCCGCTCTTATGGGGCGGAGATTGATTTTTCCATCCGGGATTCCCGGGAAAAACTCACGGTGTTTACGACTCGTCCCGACACCCTTTTTGGGGTAAGCTACATGGTGATCGCACCGGAGCATCCTCTGCTGGAGACGATGAAGGACAAAATAGAGAATGTGGAGGAGATTAAGGCTTACCAGCAGCAGGCCCTCATGAAATCGGAGTTTGAGCGCGGAGAACTCAATAAGACAAAGAGCGGCGTCATGGTAAAGGGCATTCAGGCGGTGCATCCCTTTACGGGAGAGAGTCTCCCCATTTGGGTGTCGGACTATGTGCTCATGAGCTATGGAACCGGAGCCATTATGGCAGTTCCCGCCCATGATCAAAGAGACTGGGAGTTTGCCAAGAAGTTCGATATGCCGATTCTCCAGGTGGTCAAAGGAGGAGAGCGACCCGTCGAGGACCAGGCCTACACGGATGTGGCCACGGGGGAACTGATGAACTCCGACTTTCTAAATGGTCTGTCGGTGGAGGACGCCAAGGAAACGGTGATTGCCCGGCTCGAAGAAGAGAAGCTGGGTCATCGCAAGGAGAATTTCAAGCTGAGAGACTGGGTCTTCAGTCGGCAACGCTACTGGGGCGAACCCATCCCCATGGTCTATTGTGAAGAGCATGGTTGGGTTCCCATCCCTGAGGATCAGCTGCCTCTGACTCTGCCGGAGGTGGAGCACTATGAACCGACCGATACCGGGGAGTCGCCCCTCTCTTCCATGGAGGATTTCGTGAACACGACCTGCCCCATCTGCGGGAAACCCGCACGGAGAGAAACGGATACCATGCCCCAATGGGCGGGGTCCTCTTGGTATTATCTCCGCTACATGGATCCCCACAATGCGGAGGCACCGGTATCGAAAGAGGCGGAGGCCTACTTTGGCCCCGTGGACTGGTACAATGGAGGAATGGAACACACCACGCTTCACCTCCTGTACTCCCGCTTTTGGCACAAGTTCCTGTATGACATCGGCGTGGTATCCACGAAAGAGCCCTATCTCAAGCGGACCTCCCATGGGATGATCCTGGGGTCGGATAACCAGAAGATGAGCAAGTCCCGTGGCAATGTCGTCAACCCCGACGAAATCGTCCGGGAGTACGGGGCGGATACGCTGCGTGCCTATGAGATGTTCATTGGAGACTTTGAACAGAGCGCTCCCTGGAGTGAATCGACGATTCCCGGGGTTCGGAAGTATCTGGAGCGGGTCTGGAATCTGCAGGAGCTCCTGAAAGAGGACTATGTTCCGGATGAGGACCTGGAGATTCTTCTCAATCAGACCATTAAAAAAGTGTCGGAAGACTTTGAGAATTTGAAGTTTAACACGGCCATTGCCCAGCTCATGACCCTTTTGAACGAAATCCGTCAGCGTGGGGCCCTGTCTCCTCAGATGTATCGGACCTACCTGCTCTTGCTGAATCCCGTCGCTCCGCATATCACGGAGGAGCTCTGGGAGACCTGTGGTTTCGAGGGACACATTGCCACAGATGGCGTTTGGCCGGAATATAATCCGGAAAAACTGGAGGGAAAGAGGATCACCGTTCCCGTTCAAGTCAATGGCAAGGTGAGAGATACCATTGAGGTGGAAGGGGAATGTGCCAAGGAGGAAGTTCTTCGTCTGGCGAAGGAAGCGGACGGGGTAAAACGGCATCTGGAAGGAAAGCAGATTGTGAAAGAAATCTATGTGCCGGGAAAGATATTGAACATTGTAGTAAAATAGCCAGAACTGGCTGTGGCAGGATAGAGGAGTAATGATGAAATTAACAACGAGAAGCAGATACGGTCTTCGGGCGATGACCTATATTTCGCTTCACACCGTGGGCGATGAGACGGTGGCACTTTCGGAGATTTCCAAGGAACTCCGTCTTAGCGACTACTATTTGGAGCAATTGCTTCGCACTTTGAAGCAGGGGGGCTACATTGACAGTGTCCGTGGCGCCCAAGGAGGCTATCGTCTTGCAAAACCGGCGAAGGAGATCATGGTGTTTGATGTCCTGACGCTTCTTGAGGGGCCACTCTGGCTGGCAGAATGCATCCACGCCGGCGATTGCCCCGGTGGTTTTTCCAACTGCCCGACTCGGATTATCATCTCTCGCATGGCGGATGCCATCCGGGAGTCATTGGATGGTGTCAGCCTGGCAGACATGGCTGAAATGGAACGAGCGATTTAACGAAGAGGATTGAGATGAAGAGATTAGGTTTTAATGAAATTCGTACCGCATATCTGGATTTTTTTGAGTCGAAGGGACATATCCGCCTAAAGAGTTATTCCCTGGTACCTCAGGATGATCCCAGTTTACTGTTAATCAATGCAGGAATGGCTCCGCTTAAGAAGTACTTCCTCGGGGAGAAAAAGATGGCGAAGAATCGGGCCACCTCTTCCCAGCGATGCGTTCGAACAGCAGACATTGAAAATGTAGGAAAGACCGCTCGTCACGCCACCTATTTTGAGATGTTGGGAAACTTTTCGTTTGGGGATTACTTCAAAAACGAGGCGATTCATTGGGCCTGGGAATTTTTAACCCGGGTCATTGAACTGGACCCGAAACGCCTTTGGATCACGGTGTATAAGGAAGACCGGGAAGCCTATCGCATTTGGCACGAGGAGATCGGGGTTCCGGAGGATCGGCTCTTACGCCTGGGCAAGGAGGACAACTTCTGGGAATTGGATCAGGGACCCTGTGGACCCTGTTCGGAGATTCACTATGACCGGGGACCGGCCTTTGGCCCCGGGACCAACCCCACGGACAATTCGGACCGGTTCATGGAGCTGTGGAATCTGGTGTTTACCCAGTTCAACAAACAGCCCGATGGAAGCTACCTTCCCATTGATCACCCCAATATCGATACGGGCATGGGTCTGGAGCGCTTAGCCCTGGTCCTCGAAGACAAGCCCAATATTTTTGAGGTGGAAGAGTTTTTGCCCATGCGGGAAGAGATTGAAAAGCTCTCCGGGAAAAAGTACGGAGAGGATCCAAAGATTGACGAATCCTTCCGTGTCATCATTGACCATACAAAAGCGGTAACCTTCCTGGCAATGGATGGCGTGGTACCTTCCAACGCGGGAAGAGGGTATATCCTTCGTCGACTCCTGCGCAGAGCGGTTCGGCACGGAAAACTATTAGGCATCCAAGGGGAGTTCCTCTCCAAGACCATGGCCCACATGATGAATGTGTACCAGGAGGAATATCCGGAACTCGTCAACGCTAAGGACCGCATCCTTCGGGTGGTTCTTCGTGAGGAGGAGAATTTCCAAGGGACGATCGATCAGGGAGCGGGACTGCTTGAGGATCTGATTCGCCGGCGCAAGGAAGAAGGAAAGGACCGATTGGATGGGGAGAGCGTGTTCAAGCTCTATGACACATACGGCTTCCCGCCGGATTTGACCAAAGAGATTGCACTGGAAGAGGGACTTTGCATTGACGAAGCGGGTCTTGAAGAAGCCATCAAGAAGCAGCAGGAGCAGTCCAAGGCAAATCGGAAGAAGGACCATGCTTGGGATGCCTCGGTTCGCTTGGATACGACGGATCTCAAAGAGACGGAGTTTACCGGCTATGAAACCCAGGCGGATGAGGGAACCGTTATCGCCATCTTCCGTGAAAACGAACGGGTGGATTCCTTATCCGCAGATGAGGAAGGCCTGGTCGTTTTGGATCGCACCCCCTTCTATGCAGAGGGCGGTGGACAGGTATCCGACTTTGGCAGCCTCACCAATGACCATGCGACCTTGGAGGTCCGGGAGGTCAGCAAGGATTCGTCTCTGATTTACTTCCATGACGTTTTGGTAAAGGACGGGGGGGTCCGTGTTGGGGATTCCCTTCATGCCCGGATCCAAGAGGATTTTCGAAACGATGTTCGAAGAAATCACTCGGCCACCCACCTTCTCCACAAGGCACTGCGGAAGGTGCTGGGGGACCATGTGAAACAGGCGGGGTCCTATGTGGACGACGAGAGACTGCGGTTTGATTTCTCCCATTTCGAAGCCATGACCCCGGAGCAGGTGAGACAGACGGAAGAGCTGGTGAATCGGGCAATCTTCGACTCCTATCCCGTAAATACGCAGGTGTGCTCTTTGGAGGAAGCGAACCGGAGTGGAGCGATTGGTCTCTTCGAAGATAAGTACCGCGATCGCGTGCGGGTCGTATCCATGGGAGACTATTCCAAGGAACTCTGCGGGGGCACCCACGTAGACAACACCGCGCAGATCATGGCCTTCCACATTCTATCGGAGCAGGCCGTTTCCGCGGGTGTGCGCCGGATCGAAGCAGAGACCGGAAGGGCTTGCCTGGCCCATTACCGGGAAGAAGAAGACCGCTTTGATGCCTGTGCAAGCCTTCTGAAGACGGACCGCAAAGGCCTGCAAGATAAACTCTCCGGCCTTTTGGAGGAGAAGAGAAATCTGGAGAAGCAGCTTTCCTCTTTCCGCTCGAAAATGGCGGATGCCCTCTCTCAAGAGCTGGAAGGTGACGGAAATCTGGTAGATGGGGTACAATTATATAAACAGTACCTGCCGGGTCGTTCCATGGAGGAATTGAAAGAATTAACGGACCATTTAAAGGAAAACAAGGAGAATTACCTCATTGTCCTGGTTTCTTCCGTGGAAGATAAGGTATATTGGGTCGTGAGCTGTGACCCATCGCTGAAAGCGAAGGGAATCTTGGCCGGTAAACTGGTTAAGAGCTTGGCGCAGATCACCGGAGGAAATGGAGGTGGTCGACCGGACTTCGCAACGGCAGGCGGCAAAGATGCTTCAAAGATTGAGGAAGCATTGGAGAGCGTAGAATCCTGGATTCATGGAGAAGGAAGGTAGGTTGACCGATGTCAAAAGATTTCAGTGA
The DNA here is from genome assembly GCA_937923265.1 of uncultured Tissierellia bacterium. Taxonomy (GTDB): domain Bacteria; phylum Bacillota; class Clostridia; order Tissierellales; family Peptoniphilaceae; genus CALAJY01. The sequence goes on along the minus strand of CALAJY010000019.1, from coordinate 9,022 downwards.
AACCATGCTGTTTACACCCATTGATGACGAAAAGAAAGATATGCGGGAAATATTGGCGAGCGTCTATGCTTCCTTGGAAGAAAAAGGCTATGATCCAAAGAATCAGATCATTGGATATATTCTTTCCGGGGATCCCACCTATATCACGAGTCATCATGATGCGCGAACCCTGATTCGTCAGATTGATCGCGATGAACTGCTGGAAGAGCTACTCGTCGATTACTTTAAAGGGAATCAAATCGGCACGCCGGCGGAGAATTCCCAAGAAGAAACGAATAACTGAGAGGACGGAGCTTGAGACAGGGAGGGCGACTCCCTGTCTTTTGCGTGATGGTTACGGAAAAAAGTAAGACATTTGTCAATAAGGAGGAAAGATGGCTCGTGCGATGGGACTGGATGTAGGCACGAAAACAATCGGCATTGCACTCAGCGATCCGACCTATTTGATTGCGCAAGCAAAAGAGACGATTCTGCGAAAGAGTTTGGAAGAAGACCTGTGCCGGATTGAAGAACTCGTGAAAGAATATGAAGTGGAAGAGCTGGTGATCGGCCTTCCCAAGCACATGAACAACGATATGAGTATCTCTGCCCAGCGGGCCAAGGCCCTGGGACGAGACCTGAGCCGCCGTCTGGATAAAAAAATTGTGTATCAGGACGAGCGGATGACGACGATTTCCGCAAATCGCGTATTGATGGAGAGCGGAGTTCGTCGAGAACATCGAAAAGAACACGTCGATGCCGTTGCAGCGACGTTTATTTTACAAACCTGGTTAGATGCGAGAAGGAGACAGCAATGAGGGAAGAGAAGATTCTACTGAACGATGGAGAACGAGACGTGGAAATGGGCTTAGTCGCCACCTTTCTGCTTGATGAGACCAACTATTGCTGCCTGCGAGACCCGGAGGATGGGACCGAGCTCCTGTATCGGATGCGACCGGAGGGTGAGGAAATGGTCATCGAAGCCATTGAGGATGAGAAGGAGTTGGAGGAGGCCGAGGAGGCCTATCAGGAACTCCTGGATGAGAAAGGATGGGATTTTGAGAAGAAATCGAAAGAATAACAGTAAAACCGAGAATGGGAAGACGCTGCGGGTCATTCCCCTTGGTGGCTTAGGAGAAATCGGAAAGAACATGGCCGTCGTCGAGTACGGAGACGATATGATTGTGATTGACTGCGGTCTCACCTTCCCGGATGAGGAGATGCCGGGGGTCGATGTGGTGATTCCCGATATCAGCTACCTCGAGAAGAATCGGGAAAAAGTAAAGGGAATTCTGCTGACCCATGGTCATGAGGACCATTACGGTGCGGTTCCCTATGTGTTGAAGAAGGTACAGACGAATGTGTACTGCACGCGGTTAACGGGGGGCATGCTGGAGTCAAAATTTCAGGAGCATGGTCTGAATCCGAACTGCATCAAATATGTCCAGGCGGGAGACACCCTAAAATTAGGCGCTTTTCAGTGTGAATTTATTCGGGTTGCCCACAGCATTCCCGATTCCTGCGCCATCGCGGTTCACAATCCGGTGGGAACCATTCTCTTCACCGGAGATTTTAAGTTTGATTTTACCCCTATTGATCATGAACCCACGGATATTCACCGCCTTGCACAACTCGGCGAAGAAGGGGTCCTTGCGCTGTATTCGGATTCCACGAATGTGGAACACAAGGGCTACACCATGAGTGAGAAGACGGTGGGCGAAACCTTTAAGCAGATTTTTGCGGAGACCAAGGGGCGGATCATCGTTGCGACCTTTGCCTCGAATCTGCACCGGGTCCAGCAGATTATATGGGCTGCGGAGGCCAACCGCCGCCACGTTTGTCTCTCGGGACGGTCGATGGTGAACAATATTGCCATCGCTCAGCAGCTGGGCTATCTCCACGTGAAGCAGGGGACCCTGGTGGAGATGAATGAGCTGAGCAAGTTCCGGCCGGGGCAGGTGTGCCTTCTGATTACCGGGACGCAGGGAGAGCCCATGAGTGCCCTGTCCCGGATGGCAAAGGATGAACATCGTCAGATTTCCATCAATGAGAAGGACACGATCATCCTCTCGGCCTCCATGATCCCCGGCAACGAGAAAAGCATCGGAGACATGATCAACAAACTGGTGGCCCACGGAAGTCGGCTGATTTACTCCAGCCTGGCAGAGGTGCATGTTTCGGGACATGCCTGCCAGGAAGAGCTGAAAATCATGCACTCTCTGGTCAAGCCCCGCTTTTTTATTCCCGCTCATGGGGAGATGCGCATGCTCGTGACGCATAAGAAACTGGCGGAATCACTGGGTATGAAGGCCGAGAATATCTTCCTCGGCGAGAATGGGACGGTCTTTGAATTTACGCGCAGTGGGCGTAAGATAACCTGCAACATGGACAATAAGGTGCAGGCGGGTCGCGTCCTCGTGGACGGCCTGGGCGTCGGCGATGTTGGCAGCGTGGTCTTAAATGATCGGAAGCGGCTCGCCGACGACGGCATGATTGCGGTGGTTATCACGGTGGATAAGAACAGTCGCAAGGTCCTTGCCGGACCCGAGATTATCTCACGCGGTTTTGTCTACATGAAGGATAATGTGGATATTATCGACGGGGTAAAGGAAGTCGCAAGCCGCATCTTCCAAGATGCACAAAAGAAGAAGATCACGGACTTTACCTTCCTGAAGAACAAGATTCGGGAAGAGGTCAAAGACTACGTGTTCTCACAAATTCAAAGAAATCCGATGATTCTGTCCATCATCATGGAAGCGGACATGCCTCATGGCCGCCGATAAGTTAAAACGCGTCCCGGAGCTCCTGGCACCTGCCGGAGATTTTGAAAAGCTCAAGGCAGCGGTTCATTTCGGCGCGGATGCCGTTTACATCGGAGGAGCTCGCTTTGGACTTCGAAAGGCTTCGAAGAACTTTGAAAATCAGGACCTGGAACAGGCGGTTGCCTTCGCCCATGAACACGGGGTCAGGGTTCATGTAACCCTAAACATCGTTCCTCACGATCGGGACCTGATTGGTCTTGACGAGTACCTGGAATTTTTGGACCGCATCGGCGTGGATGCCGTCATCATATCGGATCCGGGTATTTTTATGCGGACGAGGGAGAAAACCAATCTGGAGATTCATCTTTCGACGCAGGCGAGCATCACGAACTCGGATACCATTCGTTTTTGGGCAAATCTGGGAGCCCGCCGCATTGTGTTGGCCCGAGAGCTCTCCCTGGAGGAGATTCGGGAGATACGGCGGCGGATTCCCGAGGATGTGGAACTGGAGACCTTTGTTCACGGTGCCATGTGCATCTCTTATTCCGGTCGCTGCCTCCTCTCAAACTACATGACGGGTCGCGATGCGAACCAGGGCGACTGTGCCCAGGCCTGTCGCTGGAAATACCACCTGGTGGAAGAGAACCGATCCGGTGAATATTTCCCCATTGAGGAGGCGGAGGGGGGAACCTTCCTCATGAACTCCAAGGACCTTTGCCTGCTGCCCCATCTTGGAGCGTTGACGGAAGCGGGGATCAACTCCTTCAAGATCGAAGGCCGTGTAAAGACCCAATACTACGTTTCCACCGTGATTCATGCCTATCGTGAGGCCCTGGATGCCCTTGCGGCCGGCAGACTCGACGCGGACCGGGTGCAGAGTCTTCTGGATGAGATTAAGAAAACCAGCCATCGGTCCTTTACGACCGGGTTCTTTTTTGGAAATCCCGGCAGGGAGGGCCAAAACTACCGGTCCAGCGCTTATATCCAAAGCTATGACTTTGTTGGCGTTGTGAAAGGATACGATGAAAAATCCGGTCTCGCTCTGGTGGAAGAAAGGAACAAGTTTGCACTTGGGGATTCCCTGGAGATTTTCGGAAGGAAGCCCGGCTTTTTGTCCCTCACGGTGGGAAAAATTTATGATTCGGAAGGAGCAGAGCTTTCCGAAGCGAATGTTCCCCGTAAGCTCTTTCGTATTCCCGTCGCCGAGCCGGTGGAAGTGGGGGATATTCTGCGCAAACCGAGAGAGGCATGAGGGTTTACGGACCCTTTTGAAACACGGTGCTTGCAGGGGGTCGGCGGTTGCCGGCCCTTTTTTTATACCCGTAAGCCCCGCAAAAAAAGAATTCATCGAAAAGAGGAAAATTTTCTTGACACAGTCTCTCATATCTTTTACCATTACTACGGTGCTTTAAGGAGGTCCCGTGAGGCCGCCAAGGACTGGAAAATGTGTATATCGATACGCGCGCCTATCCTTGACGGAGGTGCGCTTTTTTTTGTGCCTCCGGACACCAAAAGAAAGGGAGGGTATTTTTATGACAGAGAACACAAAAAGGGATCAAGTGGTGCTGCCGGGTCTTTCCCGGGAGGGAAGGTCGGAGCAGGGGGATCATGATTTCAGCTTCACCCGAGTTCCGGAGAAGGCCAGAAAGGGATTTTTGCCCATGTTTTTCATCATGCTGGGATTCACCTTCTTTTCCGCCAGCATGTCGGTGGGGGCAAAATTGGGAAATGGGCTGGATCTCTCCGGCTTTTTGGTGGCCATGCTCTTTGGAGGCATCATCTTATCTGCCTATACCGGATTTTTGGCTTACATGTCCGCAGACACCGGTTTGTCCTTTGATCTCTTGGCAAGACGGTCGTTTGGGAAAAGAGGATCAAAACTTGCCTCTGTCCTGATTGGCTTCACGCAGATCGGCTGGTTTGGAGTTGGCGTCGCCATGTTTGCGGTACCGGCGGCGGAGTTGCTCCACCTGCCTCCCTTTCTGTTGGTCGTTCTTGCCGGACTTTGCATGACGGCCTCCGCCTATTTTGGAATTCAGGGCATGGAGATTGTGAGTTACATCAGCGTGCCCCTGATTGCGGGGTTAGGGATCTATTCCATGGCCCAAGCCATCGGCCAAGGGGGCGGATTGACGGCTATCTTTTCAAAGAGCAGCGGCCAGCTCTCCGTTTTTGAAGGCATTGGCCTTGTGATCGGCTCCTTCATCAGCGGAGGAACGGCCACGCCGAATTTTGCGCGTTTTGCGAAAACCAAGAAGATGGCGGTGTTGACCACGGTGATCGCCTTCTTTCTGGGGAACTCCCTGATGTTTTCCTTCGGCGCCGTGGGTGGCGCTTTTACCGGGAAAGACGATATCTTTTATGTGATGATTGCGCAGGGGCTGGCATTGGCTGCCTTGGTCGTCTTAGGCTCGAACATCTGGACGACCAATGACAATGCCCTTTACACCGGGGGCCTGGGCCTTTCCAACATAACGGGAATTCCCAAGCGGCCCATGGTCTTGTTAGCCGGTGCGGTGGGGACCCTTTCTGCCCTTTGGCTTTATAATAACTTCGTGGGTTGGCTCAACTTCTTGAATGCAAGCCTGCCACCCATCGGAGGGATTTTGATTGTGGATTATCTGATGAACCGGAAGGCTTATTTTCAGGAAGACGTGGAAAAAGACCTGCATCCCTTGGCCTTTCTTGGCGTTCTGCTGGGGGCGGTTGCGGGCAACCTGATCCCCTGGGGGATCTCGGGATTAAACTCCCTCCTGGCAGCGGTTGTCGTATACTATCTGGGAATGAAATGGGAAAGGAGAAGGTCAGTTGCTGTTTCGAAATGCGCAGATTAAAAATGAGAAAGAAAAGAAGGACTTTCGGGTAGAGGATGGCAGGATTCGGGAAATTGCCCCTCATCTGGAAGCTCTGCAGGGGGAAGAGGTCCAAGATGTGGACGGAAAGTTGGTTCTTCCGCCTTTTGTGGAGTCTCATGTGCACCTGGACACCTGTCTGACGGCGGGACAGCCCGTTTGGAATCAATCGGGCACCCTTTTTGAGGGAATCTCCTGTTGGAGTGAGCGAAAGAAGACCCTGTCACGGGAGGACATTCGGCAGCGAGTCACGAAGATGGTCCGCATGTATGCAAGCCACGGGGTGCAGTTTATTCGCTCCCATGTAGACTGCACGGATCCCAACCTCTTGGCCATGAAAACGCTGGTGGAGCTGCGGGATGAGCTGAAGGACCTCTGCGAGATTCAGATCGTTGCTTTCCCACAGGAGGGAATTTTAAGCTATCCCAACGGGGTGCGACTCCTGGAGGAAGCCGTGGAAATCGGTGCGGACGTGGTGGGAGCCATCCCTCATTTTGAATTCACGCGGGAATATAGTGTCGAATCCCTGAACATCGCCATGAAGTTGGCCAAGGAAAAGAATTTGTTGGTGGATGTTCATTGTGATGAAATCGATGATGAGGCCTCCCGGGGTTTGGAGACGGTCGCCTGTCGTGCCCTGGAATGGGAAATGGGGGACCGTGTCACCGCAAGTCACACGACCGCCATGCACTCTTATAACAACGCCTATGTCCTCCGCCTGATGCGACTGCTCAAGATGAGTAAGATAAATTTCGTGGCGAATCCGCTGGTGAATATTCATCTGGGAGGGCGGATGGACAGCTATCCCAAGCGGCGGAGCATCACCCGTGTCAAGGAGCTGACGGAGGAAGGCATTAACGTTTCCTTTGGTCAGGATGATGTCTTCGATCCCTGGTACCCCCTGGGAAACGGGAGCCTGCGCGATGTGAATTTGGTGGGTATGTTGGCCTGCCAGATGATGGGTTACCAGGATTTAAAAGAGGCTTACCGGTTTATCACGGACAATGCCGCAAAGACTCTTCATATTCAGGATCGCTATGGGATCGAGGAGGGGAAACCCGCCAATTTCATCATTCTTGATGCGAAGGATTACTACGAGGCGATGAATCAGAATGCGGTGGTTCTTGCCTCCTATCGTGGCGGAAAGAAGATTATGGAAGGCGTTCCCGCAAAGCGGACCCTCTTGCTTGAATAAAAAAACTCCCAGGTGGAAGCTCCACCTGGGAGTTTTTTTATTGTTTCTTTAGGGAGGGTCTCGCCAGGGTGTTCACATGAAGCGTCTTGAAGTCATTGTAATACACCATGCCCGGCTTGGCACCCTTGGCCTTGTACACATTCTTTCTCGGCGTGTAATCCACATCCACCACGCTCTCCTGTCCATTGGCGGAATTCGTGGCAGCCAGCCAAGCGGCGGCTTCGAGATCCTCCCGGGTGAGTTCGCCGTCTCCCGTCTTTAGGATGACGTGGGCACCGGGGATTGTCTTGGCATGGAGGAAGATATCCTCCTTGCCGGCATCCTTTAAGGTCAATCGGTCGTTCTGGTGGTTGTTCCTGCCCACGTAGATGGTCATGCCGTTCGCGGTGAGATACCGGTCCGGGGTGGATTTTTTCTCCTGCCGCTGCTTTTTTCTCTTCGCTGTCTTTTCCTTGAGCAATCCTTCCTGGACCATCTCGGAGCGGATTTCCTGAATAATCTCGCTGCTATCCGCCTGGTTCACCGTTGTCAGCAGCTGGTTGAGATAGGCAATCTCCTCTCTGAGCTTGGGAATGTGACGGGAGAGCAGTTGATGAGCCGTTTTCAGTTTTCCATGGCGGTGATAGAGATTCTCTAAATTTTCCCATCCATTCTTCCGGGGATCTAAGGCAATGGTCCGCTCCCGGTTCTCATGATAAAAGTCCGGGACGGTCACCTCCCTTTGCCCTCGTTGCAAGGTGTGAACCACAGAAGCCAAAAGGTCTGCCTCCTCCTTCAACTGGTCCCGCGTTTCGGTTTTCTCAAAATCTTTTTCTAACTGCAGAAGCTTACGTTGCGACTTATCCAGTTGTTGGCTCAGGCGCTCTTTTAGTAGGGAGGCTTGTTGGCCGATGCGGTCCACGCGTCCCACCTTCTGCGAATAGGAATCGATGATTTGGCTGATGGAAGGATTCCTCTCTGCCGCTTCGCCCAGGGAAGAGAGGGGGAGGGCGTAGTAGTTCGGCTTGGGGATGAGATAAAGGCAGGGGGAGAAGTCCTTTCGACGAATTTTTGTCAGGAGCTCCTGGAGTGGGAGATCCAGTCGCTCGACCAGATCCGGATTTGCCTTGAGCTCTCCCCAGCCGGTGTTGGCGGGGACCTGTGCTTGGTCCAAGAGTTCACGAGAGATCTGGGGAGAGAAGCCGGTGATTTTTTTATAGAAGAGCTGCACGGCCTTGCCCTGATCCGGAGCCTCTTTCAGCAAATCCCGGACGTGAAATTCCTGATGAAGGGGGTCATATTTATCGGAAGGAAAGGGGGTGTAGCTCGTTCCCGGATACACCTGACGAACCCGCGACATGTCGTGTGAGACCCTTTGAATGGCGTCCAGGACCCGACTTTTTTCATCGAGCAGGATGATGTTTGAGTATTTTCCCATGACCTCGATGACCAGCTTTTTTTCCACTTCGTCCCCCAGTTCATTGTGCGTCAAAAAGCGGAAAAAAACGGTTCGATCCAGCCCCTGTTGATCGATGGAAAGGAGCTTGCCCTGGCCCAGGTGCTTTCGCAAGAGCATGCAAAAGTTGGGCGGCGTCTTCGGATTGTCGAACTTTTGCCGGGTTAAATGAAAGCGGGCGGAAGCGGAGTCCACCGATAAAAAGAGAAGTTGATTTTCTCCCTTTGCATAGATGTGAAAAGTGATTTGGCGGGCGGCAATCTGATTGATCTTTTTGATGTGGCCGCCGGCGAGTTTTTGGTTGAGTTCCTCTACCACTGCATGGCAGGTAATTCCGTCAAATGTCATTGTTCCCTCCTGACTGCTTTCTTTAGTATATCATTTCCAATGAAAATCGATGGGGTGGTATACTGAATAGGGAGGAAGATTATGAGCAAGATTATCGGAATTGCCGGCGGAACCGCCTGTGGAAAGACGACCATCGTTCGTCGACTTGCCCAAGCTTTAGGAAAGGACGCCCAAGTGCTATCCATGGATGCCTACTATAAGTCCTACCGGGAGTACAGCTTGGAAGAAAGAAAAAAGCTAAACTACGACCATCCGGATGCGTTTGATGTCAAACGGCTCATGGAAGATTTAGGGGCCTTGCAGGCGGGAAAGAGCATTGACATGCCGATTTATGACTTTGTCAGCTACACGCAGAGCGGCAGATTGGAGCGCCGTCAAGCAACACCAATCATCCTTCTGGAGGGCCTATTTGTTCTTTACTATCCCGAACTTCAGCCGTATTTAAATCTCA